>JBCCLI010000085.1:0-19233 GCA_039026975.1 Bacteroidota bacterium
GAAAGCTGTAGCACTGAAGATGAGGCGTATAAAAATGACTTATTGTCATCCCTGGAAGATTTTCAGTCGGAGAATCAACTTAAGTTATCGCTCAAGTATCAGTACGTGACTTGTCCACAGGAGGAGGGAGCCATCCTAACGCTGGGAGAAACATGTAATGCTAATCTGGTGATTTGGGGGACACATTCTCCAGAAGAGGTATCACTCTCTTATTCTTCTACTAACCAGTATGATGAATACCTGTTTACTGGCACTGAAGGTGCCCAGTTTTCCCTGGCTAAAGGGGCTATAGAAGGAGGAGAAGAGGGGAAATACGGTGAACTGGAGGAGCTGATTTTCTGGGCTATGGGGATGCAGCGGTTTGAACAGCAAAAGTACCAGGAAGCAATTACGCTCTTTCAGAAAATTGGCTCACTTGGCCAAAATAATAATAATGCAGTTGACCTGATTCTCACCCAGTGCTACAAGAATACAGACCTGTATGATGATGCCCTGGCCCATTTTGGAAAGCTGATAGATAAAAACCCTAATATTCCTGATGCCTATAGTGATAGAGGGGTCATCTATACGAAACAGCAGAAATATGAAGAAGCATTAGAGGAGTTTAATAAAGCCATAGAGTTAAATGACACTTATATAGATGCTTATCTGAATAGAGGAAACTTATTCATAGCTATGGATAAGCAGGCAGAAGCTCTGTCAGATTTTAATAAAGCTATCTCATTTAATCCTGCCTATGCACCTTCTTACTATTACAGAGGGCTGCTATATACTTCTACAGGAAGAGTGGATTATGCCTTGGCTGACTTTGGGAAGGCTGTACAGCTTGATCCAGATTATCTCTATTCATACTTGGGCAGAGGAAAGCTATATTATCAGACCGGACAGAAACAAGAAGCGTTAGCAGAATTTAATCAGGTAATCAGGTTAAACCCTGAAAATCCAGATGCCTACTTTGAACGTGCTATCATCAGAATAGATGTACAGGATTACGAAAAGGGAATGGAGGACTTGAATAAAGCTATAGAAATTAATCCTAATCACGTAAATGCCCGTTTTGCCAGAGGAAAGCTCTTCCATTTATACAAGGATAATGGTCAGGCCATAGGGGATCTTAATGAAGTGATAAGACTTAGGCCTAGGTTTGCAGAAGCATTTTTGGAGAGAGGAAATATTCAGAAAGAGCGGGGAGATAATAATCTGGCTTTGACAGACTATTCTGAAGCTATATCCATAGATGCTGAAAGACCAGAATACTACTTTGCCAGAGCGAGTATTCACCTGGAGCAAAAGCAAGATAGTGCAGCGGAAATGGATCTTACTAATGCCATACAGCTGGACCCCACTAATGCAGAGGCATACTATCAGAGAGCTATGATGTTCTTCAAGCAAGAAGAGTATAATAAGGCGCTTTCAGATGTCAATCAAGCCATCAAAATAAATCCTGCTAGTGAAGAGGCCTACATTAACAGAGGGAATATGTATGTGGCCCTAAACAGGTTTCCGGCAGCTTTACGAGATTTTAATCAGGCGATCAGGATGAATCCTGACAGGCCAGATGGATATTACTACAGAGGGGTACTATATCAGGCCCAGGAAAGGAAAGATGAAGCCTTAGCTGATTATAATACGGCTATCTCTATTGATTCTACCTTTCTTAATGCTTATGTGAAGAGAGGAGACCTGCGGGTCATGAGTGAAAGGTATGATGAAGCCATAGAAGACTATAGCGCTGCCATTAGAATTAACCCCAGTTTCTCTAAGGCTTACTATCACAGAGCAAAATTATATGCACGGTTTAAAGAATGGGACAAGTCATTAGCAGACCTAAACCAGGCGGTCAAAGCGGATAAAAATAATCCTACGCTGCTTATAGACAGGGGCATAGCTAACAGAGAAGTAAAAGATTATGAGCATGCTTTAGATGATTTGAATAAGGCAATAGAGCTAGCACCAGATACTGTCAGGGGTATAGTGGCCAGGGGGATTCTGCAAACTAATATGAAGCATTACACGGATGCTATAGCTGACTTTAATACAGCTGCCCAGAAAGCGCCAAAGTATCCAGAGACATACTTCGGGAGAGCCGGGCTGTATTACAAGCTAAAAAACTATGATGATGCCATGACAGACTATAATAGGGCTATCCGTAACCGGCCTAATTATGCGGAGGCTTATTATAAGAGAGCTATTCTTCAGGTAGAGCAGAAAAATTATTCGGAAGCTATGGCTGATTATAACAGGGTGATCCAAATAGACCCACAGCATGCACTCGCTTATAATGAGCGGGGAAACCTGGCGAGAAATAGAAGGAATTATTCTTTAGCCCTACAAGACTATAGTACGGCTATCTCACTCTCTCCTAACCTGTCCAGGCCCTACTTTGATAGAGGGTTCATGTACTTTTTACAGAAGAAGTATGATGACGCATTGTCAGATGTGAGGAAGTCTATAGAGCTAGACCCTGAGAATAGCCTTCATTATGGGTTAATGGCTAAGATTTTCGCCAGCCAGGATGATGAAGATGAATTCTACAAGCATATGGAATTAGCACTTCAAATGGGCTATCCCATTCTGGAATTTGAGTATGATCCCGCTTACGAATCCTATAAGGAAAGATTCCGTTTTACACAGCTGCTGGCTAAATACCAAGGAGGGGAAGTGGTTAACTAATTGAGAACAATTCTCTTAGTAATGGTTTGATTGATGCTGTGTAAACTTATTTTTAGTAGGTAAACGCCTTTCTCCAAAGAATGCAAATCCACATCATGTAGGAGGCGAGAAGAGATCCGCTGATGTAGTACCTTTTGACCTACCAGATTAAACAGGTCTAAACTAATATTATCCCAAAGTTGATTGAACTCTACAAAAAGATTTCCCTGGGAGGGGTTTGGATACGTCTTGACATTAGCTTGCGCATCTTGGACAGAAAATAATTCTATAATAGAAGCAGCATCAGTATCAGTCTGTCCTTCACTAGTGGTTACGGTGGCCGTGTAAAGCCCAGAACCCAAGCCTGTAGCGGTAGTGCCTGTCTGTGGGGGAGTCGTATTCCAAAGGATATCATAGGTAACTCCCTCTTCCTGGTCAAAGGTTACTTCAGCTTGTCCGTCATGACAGCCTAAACAAGAAGCGTCTTGAACAACTTGAATTTCTACATGGAATGCTTGATGATTTCCTTCCGGTTCTGGTGAGATGTTTTCATATGCTTGCCCTATCATCCAGTAAGGACATAGCAGGGTTAAAGCAATAATGAAAAGCAGTGACTTTTTCATAGTCGTGGGAGCAAGAGTTAAAGCCTATCTTGTAAAGCTGTGTAAGAGCAAAAATAAATTGAAAACTTTTTTAAACAACCAGCTTGTTAGAGATTGCCAAGAATTGTAAAAAAAATAGCCTTCTCTTAATTAATTTCTACTGCTTGCGCTTCTTATCAGGGGGGTAGAGTAATTTTGCCCTAGCCTGTACAAGGTAATAAAAAGCTCAGATATTAAAAATTACAGGAATACGGTCATGTAACATATCGTAGGGGACCAGCGGAGGATTAAGTGGGGGGTTTTAAGCCCTTATGATAGCTGGTTATGGGGCCTGTAGGAACTGAAAAGGGTTTTTATATGATTTTCAGAAAATTCTTACACCTAAAGGAAATGCCCTTTCCAAAAACTGAAAACAAACCGAATATGAATATTCAATGAATATTTGGTCAACATAAAATAACAAAGTAAATAATATTCAATTTTTAGCATTTCACCTTGTCTTTATGTCTTTTCATGGGGAAAATCGCTAAAAATAGAGGGAAAATAAACCGACCGGCCCATTTCATCCATACATCAAAAGTGAAAGTTCATCCTACTTATTACATCCATTGAGGTAGTACTGAAGCGATAAGTCAAATGATATTACTATTTTTGAAGTAGAAATTTGCCTATAATTACATTAATAACTGGATAAACTTTTTCTGTAAAGAATTTCATTTGCAGAACTAATGTCCATAGACGCTCGAATGGCATCGGATTACCATCCTTCCTTAGTGCTCCTTGCTTGTGCCAATAGTTTCCAGAGTGGGAAACCATTAAAGCTTCCCTTACAGGAGAGAAGATCTATTGCACGTATTCTTGAAATGGCTGAAGACCAGGGCTGGTGTAGCATCATCCAGGAAGATGCTGGAGCAGGCTCCTCATTTTTGGAATTACTCCAGAAACACAGCTTTAAAAAGAATGTATCCATCCTGCATATCGTAGGTCCGCTCTCTCCCACTATGGAGGATTTCGACGCTAGTGGATTATCAGAAACTGTAGGTAAGTTTCCTGACCTAAAAATGATATTTCTTAACGGATGCGCAAATTTGTCCGTCATAGAGATGATGCTTCTTAGGAACATTCCAGTAGTGATAGCTACTTCTTCCCTGATTCCTGACCATGAAGCTACCTTGGTTGCGGAAACCTTTTATAAGCGTATTTCTAATGGCTCAAGCCTCAAGGAAGCCTTTCATATCACCAATCAACTTAATGGAGATACTAGTGAGATTATTACAGCCTCTTATGACCTGGATACTGATAGGATACAATGGGAAGATTTTCCAGGATTAAAGCCTAGTAGCCCTAACATTTTCTTGTTGCAGGAAAATGAGATGTACCTGGATTGGAGTTTAGCAGGGCCTACTAAAGAACAAAGAGTCTCCAGGGTAGCCTCTTTTGCAGGCCCAGATCCTTTTTCCTCTCAGGATCAGTTTTCCGCAAGCTCACTTATTTCTAGAGAAGCTAGCAGAGAGCTTTTTACAGGAGAGCCTAGTGCAGAGGAGAAAGTAGTCCAAAACTTTGTTACCTCTGACCCTGATCTACTGGCTCGTTTTGCCCCCAAGGAGGAAGCCGAAAGACCGGAACCCAAGCAGTTTGAGGAATTTGAGATGAAGGTGCAGCCAGAAGTGGCTCCTATTACGCCTTCTTCTGATGACCAGGAGATAGCAGAGATCATGGAAGAATTGGGGAAAGATTCTCCCAATGCACTCTCCCGTTTGGATAAGCTCAGAGAAAAGGAGAAAGAAAAGAAGAGACTAGAACGGAGGAAAAGGCCACTTCAAATAGCCGTTTCTTCTATTATTACCATAGTGGTAGGAGTAGCCCTCTATCAGTATTTCCTATTCCTAAAAGGAAGTTTATTAATGGATAAGTGTGCCTTTCAGGCTAGTGATAAAAGATATAATGTGGTACTCCTAACAGCTAGTGAGGATAATGGATGTAATACGCCCTTTAATACCTACGCTAACCTGGTAGGAGAAGAGGTTATTAAGTATCAAGGTTCTCTCATTAATTTAGATCAGCAAAGCTTTAATGGATGTAGAGAATCCGGAAAGGAAGCGGGAACCCTTTTTAAGGCCTGCTATACAAATCTCATGCTTTGGGGAGATTATGCTCCTCTAACTGATGATTCTGCCTTAGTAAGGCTATACTACCTGACTACATCTGAGATTACACATGATCCTGATAAAGGGGTGTTTGAAGAAGTAGTTTCTACTGAGGATCCCATAGGTATACCTCCTAAAATGTATGAAAAGCTTATGGTAGTTTTGGGGGCAGGCATGGTAGAAAAAAGAGAGTATGATGCTGCCATTCATTTCTTGTCTCAGGTTCCCCTACGAGATGAAAAGGACTATATTCCCATAGATTATATGATGGCTAATGCTTATATGAGAATGAATGACTATTCATCAGCGGAGAGCCATTACAACCATATTCTCCAGATAGATCCTGAAAATCTAGAGGCGTTAAATGCTAAAGGGAGCCTTATTGCCCATCAGGGGAGGTTTGAAGAAGCTATATCTGACTTCAATGAGATCATAGAAATAGACCCTGAATTTACAGAAGCATACTATAATAGAGGGCTGGTCTACTTAAGACAGAATGAATATGAAGAAGCTGTTTCTGACGTAGAAAGGGTAATCCACCTGGAGCCTAATCAGGGGAAAGCCTATGGCGTATTGGCTGCCATATATGCCCAGCAGAGAGAGCATGAGCCCTTTTATCATAACCTGGAAGTAGCCCTCAAAGCTGGGCTAGATATCAGACAGTTTGTGGCTCATACTGCCATGAAAGACTATAAAGAAGAGCCACGATTTAAGAAACTGGTAGAAAAATATCGTTTTAGTTCTCCCACCAGTGCCGCCAGTGGATTGTAAGTAAAAATCCCTCTATATTGATTATGGCTGATAAGATACAGTTACTTCTGTATGTTGCAGCCATCTAATGGTAGTATTCTCTTCTTATTTTCTTGAGAATACGATCAGGGACTAATCCACGCACATGTCAACCAAAATTTTAGATCAGCGCTTACAATCGTTAAGAATCAGCCTTACTGAAATCGTAAAGGATCTCCACGGCATAGCTATAGACAATGAAAATCATGATTTAGCCCATACGGTAAATGACCTGAGGGACAGAATTAATGAGCCCTTCATGTTTGTCATAGTAGGAGAAGTGAAAGCGGGGAAGAGTAGTTTTGTCAACGCCTTACTTTCCACAGGGAAAGAGATAGTGAAGGTGGCTCCAGACCCCTGCACAGATACTATCCAGCAAGTGATTTATGGGCAGCAAGAAGAAACACTGGTAGTCAACCCTTACTTGAAAAAGATATTTTTACCTGTGGAGGCCCTACAGGATATTTCTATTGTAGATACGCCTGGGACTAATACCATCATTGACCATCATCAGGAAATTACGGAAAATTTTATCCCGGCTAGTGATTTAATTGTCTTTGTGTTTGAAGCTAAGAACCCGTACCGTCAGTCTGCTTGGGCCTTTTTTGATTACATACATGAGGAGTGGAGGAAGAAAATTATTTTTGTGTTACAACAGAAGGACCTGATGGAAGAAGGGGATTTACAAGTGAATATCAAGGGCGTGTTTGATTATGCCATAAAGAAGGGGATAAGCACCCCTAATGTATTTGCGGTATCAGCCAAGCAGGAACAGGAGGGGCATATGCAGGTGAGTGGATTTTTGCCTGTGCGAGAATACATACAGGAGCATATTACCGGTGGGAAGGCACCCTATTTAAAGCTTGCTAATAATATAGACACCGCTCTTAATATCAATACCAGAATTCGTGAGGGGCTGAATGATAGAGAAGCTCAGCTATCTTCTGATAAGGCATTCAGAGAAGACATAAAAGAGACCTTGACAGAACAGGAAGACCGTTCTGCTAAGCAGGTAGACTTACTAGTAGAAAATGTGCTCTCCAGCTATGATAAGATTACGCAGAAAAGTAAGCAGAAACTCTCCTCCGGTTTAGGCTTCTTTACGCTCGCCAAAAGGTCCATTTTATCTGTATTTTCTAAGGAGAGTTCTGTAAAAGAGTGGTTAGACAGAATGCATAAAGATCTGGATAGAGAGCTATCAGATAGCTTTCAGGATAAGCTCAGTGAGGGTGTCATGGACATAGCGGAGAACATTCAGCAAATGGCCAAGATCATAGACCTCAAGATTAAGAATAGTAAAACCATTCTTAAGCATAACCATGATATTTTTGGGAATATAGCGGATAGAAGAAGTCTGGTCCTTTTTGAGCTCCAGGAAAAATTTAAGCGCTTTCTAAAGAAGGAGGAAAATTTCATTGGAGAGGAGATTTTTGCAGGCGATGTCTCGTTTTCGCCTGATATAGCTACCGGTAGTGGAATTGCGGTAGTAGGTGTGGTACTTGCTACCGTAACCCAGGGGATGGTACTTGACATTACTGGTGGAATAGTAACCACCATTGGGCTGCTATTTGCGGGTATTACCGTAAGCCTAAAAAAGAATAAGTTCTTAACCTCATATCAACAAGAAATAGATGAGGGAAGAGAAAGACTAAAGGGAGAGATAGATGGTAAGCTGAAATCTTATATCAGGCATATTAAAGACCAGATAGATCATAACTTTCAGGAATTTGATGCTATGCTGGAAATAGAGAAGAAGCAGATGCTGACTTTAGTAGAAAAGAATAAACAAATAGAAGAACGCTTAAGTTCTATGGATGTCTCTATTCCTACAGCAGAAAACATATAGAGAAATTAGGTTTTCCTCATCGGATTGTTTATTATAGAAATGCTCTTATCTACCAGACGAATTACTTACTCGCTAGTCTTTCTTGCAGGTGCCCTATGCTTCTGCACTCCCCCGCACACACGAAACTATACTGATTCTGGAATGAACATTATGCGCGAAGAAAAGCTAGATAGTCTTTTTGCTGCATTGCAGCTGGCAGAGGAGGATAACCTGCAACAAGAAATAGAAGGTCGCATCTGGGAAATCTGGATGGAAAGTGGGAATCCTCAAGTCAATCAGATTATGAAGATTGGGGTAGAACAGATGGGGCAGGAAAGCTATAAGCAAGCCATTAACTCTTTCTCCAAAATCATAGAAGCAGCTCCTGACTACGCAGAAGGGTGGAATAAGCGAGCTACTGCCTACTTCCTCAGAGGAGACTTTAAAGCTTCTCTAAAGGACATAGAAGAAACGCTTGCCAGAGAGAAAAGGCATTTTGGCGCTATCTCAGGTCGCCTGTCTATTCAGAGCTTGATAGGGGATAATAAAGGCTCCCTGGAAAGCTTAAGGAAACTCCATGAGCTTCTCCCCCACGAAGAACAGCTAGAAAAAGAAATCCAAAAACTAGAAGAAAAACTTGGTATTAGGAAGATCTAATACTCTTCTATTCCGTCCTCCCGGTGGGTACCACAGTATGGACAGAAGCTTTAGCTGGGATCTGTAAAGTATACTATTCAAGTTCATTAGCTTTAGGTAGACTTAGGAACCAAGGCACGCAAAACGATAAGGACAAACCATAGCATTAGCCCTTTTGAGAACCTCAGGTACCTACTTACTTCAATCATTTCATTTTTTATCATACCAATGGGCCAGCGAGTGGGCAGAAGCCTCAAACGATATCTAGCAGATGCTTGGGAGGTTGCTATAGGATAAGCTTTGAAAGATACTGCATGACAGGCCTAATTCCTATCTGGTATGAAAGGCTTCCTTTTTAGCGTTATAAACCCATAAAACAGTAAGGAAAAACCATCTTCTACCCTGTCATCAGGAGGTAGCTTCTTCTCTCCGAATCATGCTGATACATGTAGAGATGAATTTACTTCCTTAGGAATGGAAGGGAACGAGAGACAAGGCGCATACTGTCTCTTCACAAATTTTTTATTCCCTCATCCCCGGTTCCAGTAAATATGTCTGTCCGTAAGTAGTCAGGTATTTCTCCACAAAATGAATTTCTTCATCTGGGACACCTAAAAAATGAATAGGAGACCTCCAGTCGTAGCTTGCTAAGAAGTCAAGGAGAATTAAGGTTCGCCTACTTAGGTAGTTTCCTTCTAGTTCTCCTTCCATAAGGGTTTGGCGATTCTCTTTCATGGAAAGCCAAGCTGCAGCTTCAAGATTACGGGCTGATATTTCCATGGAGAATTTCCTGTTGGGGAGGTATGGATAGAAGGCTGAAACGAGTTTCAACTGCTGGGCTGTATCCTCACTGTATGCCTGAGTGAGTAAATCCGATAATGGCTTGCGACCCCTCCCTTCTTCCAGGTACACAAACTGTCTCTTCTCATTGCTGAACAATGCCAGAGACGCAGAAAAGCTAAAAGAAGGCTGAAGGTCTTTTAGCATTTCCAGGTAGTATAACTCATCCAGTAAGGGTAAATGTATGACGTTAAGGTTTGAATATATCTTAGTGGTTTGCTGTAGATACCATAGAGGGTAAATCTCTTCTTCCTCCCAGGTAAAGAGAAATGATTCAGGGTTTAGAGAGGCCAATAAGATCTGGGCTTCAGATAATGCCTTTGGAGAATAATCTACCTTGGATAGCATATTTTTTGCCCACTTATCTTCTCCGAGGGATAAGAATAGATGAGAGGCCTTCATATACGTCTTAGGCAGAAAGGTCTCTATTGAAAGGCTATCCCGCATGAGGTATGCAGGATCTGTGGTGGCTATTTGTTCATAGGCGTCCAAGGCCTGCTGAACGCCCTTTCTTAGTTGTTTAAAAGCCTTATTGGGAAGCTCCTCATATCCTACAGGAGAATCCGTTCCAGTTACGTAGGGATCTGTGGGCCGGTAGGGGGCTACCGCTTCTGCCCAGTAGGCATAAGCAAGTCCTTCCATAAAAAGGGCGTCCTCCTCCAGTTTAGGATCTCGTTCCAAGGCCTGGATGACATCCTCAGACCATCCTTTATATCCATAAAAGGGACTATGGTCAAATAGGGCGATTTCCGCTTGGTACTCCCTCAAGTATCTTCTGACTTCAAAGTCCCGTGTCCGTTGGAAGGTATAGGCGCCTCCTCTGGCATTGATAGCTAAGAATCTCCCAGAGACGGCAGACCAGAATAATTGTTCATTGATGACTGTATCGGGTGCTAAAAAGCTTCCTTCATAGACTGTCCATCCTTCTGGTTTTTTCGCAAACCTCAGCCGAGCAGGATACTCCTCCTCAAAGTTATATCGCTCAAAGAAGCGCGTAATTACCGCCTCCATACTGGGGTAGGTCTGCGCCTCCACTAATTGGGACATTAGTAGAAACAGGAACGGTAATAAGATGAATCTGAAAAGGCGCATATATTGATGGGGGAAGTTACAGAAAAAAGTAAGGGCGAAATAGATCACCCCGGATATCCGCAAAAGTAAGGGGGAGATATTTTCCTCCCCATGTCCTCCAATGAATAGGGGTAGAAGCAACTAGCTCAAGGCTGACTCACTTTCTGTTCCCACTGTCCTGTAGAGATGGTAGAGGGGAACACATATTTAGACACTCTTGTCCTTCAGTAACGCCTTAAAGGCCAGCATTTCATCCCTGAGTCTGGCAGCTTCTATGAACTCTAAGTCTTCAGCAGCTTTTTCCATTTCTTTACGAATGGACTTGATCTTTTTCTCCAGATCTTCCTTACTCATGTATTCGGCTGCTTCCTCTGCTGCTACACTTACTGTTTCTTCAAACTCCTCATAGTTCTTGGCTCGATTTCCCAAGGCTGACTCAAAGATGTCCTTGTCCATGCGCTTGACAGAAGTGGGAACTATGCCGTGCTCCTCATTATACTTGATCTGCTTAGTACGTCTGTATTCTGTTTCGTCCAGGAGCCGCTGGATAGAATCTGTGATGTTATCTGCATATAGGATGACCCGTCCCTCTGCATGACGGGCAGCACGACCCGCCGTCTGTATAAGGGAACGTGAAGACCTAAGGAAGCCTTCCTTGTCAGCATCCAGAATGGCTACTAAGCCTACTTCCGGCAAATCCAGTCCTTCCCTCAACAGGTTTACCCCCACCAGTACATCAAACTTTCCTCTCCTTAGGTCCCGTAATATGTCCACCCTGTCCAGGGCATCTATATCAGAGTGGATATAGCGGGTTTTGATGTCAAGGTTTTGGAGATACCTAGTGAGCTCCTCGGACATCCGCTTGGTGAGGGTAGTTACTAATACGCGGTTCCCTCTCTTCACTTCTTCATCCACCTCATCCAGTAAATCATCCACCTGGGTGATGGCAGGTCGTATTTCGACCGGGGGGTCTAGCAGACCAGTAGGTCTAACAATCTGTTCTACCACTACCCCTTCACTGACGGATAGCTCATATTCTTCGGGCGTAGCGCTCATGTAAATCACCTGATTTACGTGCTCATTAAATTCTTCAAACCTTTGAGGGCGGTTATCCAGGGCAGATGGAAGACGGAAACCATGCTCTACCAGGGTAAGTTTTCTGGACCTATCTCCATGGTACATCCCTCTGATCTGGGGAAGGGTAACATGACTTTCATCTAGGATCAATAGAAAATCATCCGGGAAATAGTCTAGTAAACAATAGGGTCTACTGTCTTTTTCTCTTCCGGAAAGATGCCTGGAGTAATTCTCTATCCCTGAGCAGTATCCTAGTTCCCGCATCATTTCCATATCAAACTCCGTCCGTTCTTTTAGCCTGTTTGCCTCTAAGAACATTCCCTGGGCTTCAAAATGTGTTACCTTCTCTGTGAGTTCGAGTTGAATCTTCTCAAGAGCCTCATTTAATGTCTCCCTTCTAGTCACAAATAAATTAGAGGGATAGAGGGTAATATCTCTGAGTTTATCAATTCTCCTACCTGTCTCCACATCAAAAGATTCAATAGATTCTATCACATCATCAAAGAACATAACGCGTAACCCTATGTCATCATAGGCAGGATAAATATCTACCGTATCTCCTTTTACACGAAATTTTCCTCTCTCTAATTTAGTCTGGGTTCGGCTGTAGAAAAGCCTCACAAGCTTATCCAGAAAAATATTCTGGGTTATTACCTGACCCTGACTAGCAAAAAATATGTTAGCTTCATAGTCTTCTGGTTTCCCTATACCATAAATACAAGAAACGGAAGCTACCACGATGACATCTCTCCTTCCAGATACCAAGGCAGTAGTAGACCTCAGACGGAGTTTTTCTATATCTGTATTGATAGAAAGGTCTTTTTCTATATAGGTGTTGGTAGAAGGAACAAAGGCCTCCGGCTGGTAATAATCATAGTAGGAAATGAAGTATTCTACCAGATTTTCAGGAAAAAACTCTTTGAATTCTCCGTATAACTGAGCGGCTAATGTTTTATTATGACTAATGATAAGGGTGGGGCGCTGCGTCTCCTTAATGACATTAGCTATGGTAAAGGTTTTACCAGATCCGGTTACCCCTAAAAGTACCTGATGGCCCTCATCATTGTTGACACCATCTACTAATTGTTTGATGGCGGTGGGCTGATCTCCGGCGGGTTGAAATTTGGCGGCGAGTTGAAATTGAAAGTCTTTTTCTTCCATAAAATTAAGTATGCTACCTCATGTACGTAAGCTAAGGAGAATAGATTAACAGCTTCCCGCTTAAAGAGTTTGAAGGATACAACAACAGGAATTCCCCATCATTTTATGCTCCTTGGTATGAATTTCGTAGATTTAGGCACAGAGTACAATAGTCCAAATTACTGCAAATTTTGAACATTTTAGGAATTGACGTAGGGGGTTCAGGCATAAAAGGAGCTCCCGTAGATACTATTACTGGTACTTTACTTGCCGATAGATTCAGAATAGACACTCCTAAGCCTTCCACGCCCAAAGCCATGGCTAAAGTGGTGAAGGAAATAGCGGAACACTTCTCATGGAATGGACCCATAGGATGTGGGTTTCCTGCCCCTATACAGCGCGGAGTAGCTAAGACAGCTACTAACATAGATGACTCCTGGATAGGTACTAGCGTAGAGAAAACCTTTTCTAAAAGTACCGGCTGCCCCGTAAGAGCTGTCAATGATGCAGATGCTGCCGGAATGGCAGAGAATATGTTCGGAGCGGGAAGAGGAAGAATGGGGGTAACCATCCTTCTGACCATAGGTACTGGCATAGGGTCTGCTGTATTTCATGATGGTAAACTCCTCCCTAATACGGAACTGGGTCATCTCATCTTTAAAGATGGGAAGATAGCAGAGTGGTATGCTTCAGACGCTGCCAGAAAAAAAAATGACCTTAAGTGGGATGATTGGGGTAAGCGATTTAATAAATACCTCAATCACGTTCACAGGCTCTTCTATCCAGATTTGATTATAGTGGGCGGAGGCGCCAGTAAAAAATTCTCTCAGTTTGAAGATGAATTGGATGTTCCTACAGAAGTAGTTCCAGCCCAGTCTCTCAATCAGGCAGGAATCATAGGAGCTGCCTTATCCGGGATACCTGAAATGGCTTAATTCCACATCTTACCATAGCTAATTAAGGAGTATGTATTCCCATTCCTGGAATGGGGAGAAGTTACTTTGGAAAACAGTAATAACCTGTGTGCTTGAATTTTTCCTCCAGAAATACGTAACTTCTCACTTTCCCCCGATAAGACTTGCGTAAAAAGTGATTACATGAACTCCTTACTTTCAGGGAAGCGGATTCCGTCTCTGCTCTTAGGCTGCTGTTTACTATTAGTGAGCGGTAAGCTATTCTCCCAATCTACGCTTATACTCCGATCAGCTGAAGAAATCATAGACCTAAATCCTTATGTTCGTATAGCAGAAGAACCCTCTGAAAAGCTTAGGCTTAATGATGCTATCCAGTGGGATGGTTACGTTCCCTTTGATTCATCCCAGAAGTTGACACCTAATAAAGCGTACTGGGGAATAGTCTCCCTCCAAAATGGCCTCCCTTATGATGTAGACTTGGTGTTCTCTCCTGATTGGGGGACAGCCATAGAACACAATGGAGATGTGGATGTCTACCTTATCTATGCTGATAGTACCCTCGCTAAAAAGAGTGGAAGGTTCATTCCGGCCTCTCAAAAAGATGTCCCGAAAGGTCCTGATAACTATGTCTCCTTAGCGCTTGCTGCCGGGCAGCAGGTGGAGGTATTCTTTAGAATAGAAAAAATCAACCATGTTGCGCCTGTTTGCAATGTGAAATTAGTAGAAAGGAATCGCTGGGAAATACTCTCCCAAGGGAAGAGATACATTTTTGAGGGGATTGTACAAGGAATGCTATGGATGATGATCCTATATAGCTTCATAATTTTCTTGGGGACAAGAGAAAGGAGTTACCTGATTTACACGCTTTTTCTCTTATCCTCATCCATTTATTTCTTATACCTCTCCGGTATCCTGCTGGAAGTATTTCTATATGAGGTTCCCAAGCTTAATACCTTTGTGAGAATCATAGTTTCCAATCTGGTTCCATGGGCCTTTTTTCAGATTTCTCGTTCATTTGTGGATACAGCTACCCTGATTCCCAAGTGGGATAAGGCAGGATCCTATCTTTTAAAGGGAATCATTATCTGGATGTGCGTGGAGTTTATTATTAACCTTATATGGTTTCATGAGCCTATTCTTAACTTGATGGTGAACTCTGCCTTCATGCTGGAGGGGCTCTTTCTATTGGCCATTATCATTAGATACTTTTTTACACCTTATACCATTGCAAGAATATTTATCTATGGGTCTATCTGTATGGTATTAGCCGCCTTTGTGGGTGTAGGAGCAGATGTGTTTTTCAATATACAGTCCTTACTTCCCATAGTCGAAGGCGCCTTCATTGCACAGGTATTGACCTTTGCGCTAGGCCTGGCCTATAGACTCAGGATGGGAGAAAGGGAAAAGCTGGAAGCCCAAAAGCTTCTTAATGAGCGCCTGATACATACAGATCAGTTAAAGGATACCTTCCTGGCTAATACCTCTCATGAATTACGAACCCCCCTAACTGGCATCCTGGGATTATCCGAAAATCTCTATGAACGAATGGATACCATTTCTTCAGAACACGCCCAGAAAGACCTACGAATGATAGTTACCTCCGCCAGGAGACTGACTAGTCTGGTAAATGATATTCTGGACTTCTCTAAGCTGAAGACGCATGATCTTACCATAGAGAAAAAGGCAGTAGACGTACACTCCCTTGTTGATGTAGTGCTACATACCAACAGGCCTCTCATTAGTGGGAAGGAAATTTCTCTTGAGAACGCTATACCAGAAGACTTACCGCTGGTACTTGGAGATGAGAACAGGCTTCAGCAGGTGTTCTACAACCTAATAGGGAATTCCATAAAATTTACTGAAAAGGGGTATATACAGGTTTCCGCTGAAGTTAAAGAAGGAGTTACTCAATTACGGATAGCAGATACAGGTACGGGCATACCTGAGCATAAGCGGGAAGCTATTTTCCAAGAGTTTGAACAAGCAGACGGATCTATCCAAAGAGAATTTGCCGGAACAGGTCTGGGTCTGAGTATTAGTAAGCGACTGGTAGAATTGCATGGGGGAGAAATATGGGTGGAGTCAACGGTAGGGAAGGGATCCACCTTTTTTATCACCCTCCCCTTGGCACCTAAAGGGATGCAAGCAGAAACCGAAAAAACCCTTACCCCTCTGGTACAAATTGAATCTAATGGTCATGCTGCTCCCACCATTACCGTAAGTGGAAGAAAAGATGGAGTAAGAATTCTCATAGTGGATGATGAGGTAATCAACCATCACGTATTGAAAAATCACTTAGGAGAAGGGTCTTTTGAGAAAGTTTCCGCTATGAATGGAGAAGAAGCTTTACAGCTTATAGAAGAAGAGGAACCCTTTGATTTAGTTCTCCTAGATCTGATGATGCCCCGTATGTCCGGCTACGAGGTATGCGAGGAGATTCGTAAGAAATATCTACCAAGTGAGTTACCTGTCATCATGATCACGGCTAAAAATCAGGTGAGTGATTTAGTATATGGTTACGCTAAGGGGGCTAATGACTATTTAGCCAAGCCCTTCAGTAGGGATGAGTTTTTAGCCAGGATGAAGACCCAACTTCATCTGCATAATATTAATACTATTACCAGTCGGTTTATGCCTCGAGAATTTATTAATTCTCTGGGACTTACTTCTATGTTAGACCTGAAGTTAGGGGATCATGCAGCCAGGGAAGTAACGGTATTTTTCTGTGATATTAGGGGATACACCACCCTCTCAGAAACCATGACCCCTACAGAGAACTTCAAATTTGTCAATGCCTTTGCGGGAAGATTAGGCCCTGTCATTAAGGAGAATTATGGATTTGTCCATCAGTATTTGGGAGATTGCATCATGGCTATTTTTGTAAGGTCTTCGGAAGATTGCCTGAAAGCGTCCATAGAAATGCAGAAAGTGCTTAGAGACTATAATCTGGCACGAGTAGCCCAAAAGAGAATTCCGCTCAGGGTGGGTATGGGCTTTCATACAGGAGGACTGGTTATGGGCATCATAGGAGATAGCTTCAGAACAGAAGCTGCTACCATTTCTGATACCGTCAACACTGCCTCCAGGATGGAAGGCCTTACCAAGTTCTTCGGGGCCAGGATCCTTTTGTCAGAAGATAGTTTGTCGGAAATTAGAGAGAATGGACAGTCAGACAGCTACCAGGTCCGCTACATGGGGAAAGTACAAGTGAAAGGAAGGAAAGAAGCCATAGGGGTGTATGAGTGCATAGATGGGGATGAGCCTACGCAGCTAGCGCTCAAGAAAGCCAGCATAGCCGAATTTGAGGAAGCACTTGAAGCATATTTTGAACAGGATTTTGTCAAAGCTATGACCAGCTTTAAAAAAATAGTGAAGCATAATCCCCATGATAAGGCCGCATATCACTACTTAGCTAAATCCAGCAAGTACGTAGTGGATGGAGTAGCAGAAGACTGGACTGGTATAGAAAGTATGAAAACCAAGTAAGGCAAATAAGGGAAAATCCCTCCAGCAGAGAGTGTCAAACGCCCCCCTCACCTTCTTACAAATTTATAAAGAGTAGTTGACCAGTTCTTCAAAAGGATCTAGCTTGAATTTTTTTTCAGGCGCTGAGGTCACCTCTATGTCTGTCAACTTAAGGGTGAAGGGGCCTACATGGGTTTCCGCTAATTTCACGCCGGTATCATATGTCTTCCAGTCCTCCCAGGTAAACTCCATGCCACCAATGGGGATGATAGACACCCACATTTTCCACGAGGTAGGAAGGCCGTTTTCGTCCACCATCCATAGGTAGGAATCGCCGGGTGTATCGCCACCACTGGTGTAAGTGATCATTAATGCTTCAGATCCGTCATCCAGTTTTACCAGAGAACGCTCTGTTCCTGGATCAAATACTTTTGACACAGGGTTTAGCCAGAAAGAATCATTTACCCATTTTTTCCAGGCGAAGTCTACGCCCTTATCTCTGGCAGCAGGATCTGTAACAGCTTCCCCGTTCTTCCATAGCAGGCCAGTACGAGCGTTAATGTCTACCTGGGACCTGAAGTTCTCTTCCCCGTCTGCCCATCTCACTTCAGCCAGATGCCTTTCTCTGTCCCAGATGTGTTGTTGTCTTCCCCCGAAATTCCAGCTTACTACTTCAGTGGTATCCCATGCAGCATGGTTTACAGCTGCCATCATTTTTCTGGCCAGTGCATCTGCTTCAGGTCCGGGCGTACCCTCTGGCTTGGACTCATTTAGGAAGAATCCTGCAGCAAAAACGATGGCTATGAGGACTACAACAACGATAGCAGTAATTCGGAGGAACTTTTTCATGTGTGATAACGGTAAACTGAAACTTCTCGAAAGCTAAGGAGAAAATAGGAAAATGTAAGAGAACCCCATTATTATCTTGCTTATACAAAAAGAGAGAGACTATAAAACTGAAGATTCCGTATATTGATTATCACATCTTATCATTTAGATCTTAGTAATGGAAAGGATCATAAATATTCATATAGAAAGATTGCCAGAAGGCGTGTATTTGGCTACCTCAGATGATATCCAGGGACTGGTAGCTCAGGGCAGGACCATAGCTGAAACGCTGGAAATCGCAAGAGATGTGGCTAGAAAGCTGATTGAATCACAAAGGGATGAGTCTATCACAATGCAATCAGAAATACAAGAAAGCTTTGATTACCCTCTAGTCATTAGCATCTGATATAGGTAGACTTTCAGGTTTTAAGTATAGAGAAATCACTAAGAAGTTAAAGAAATTTGGATTCTCATTTCACCGTCAGGCAGCAGGAAGTCATGAAATTTGGTTTAATCCAGAAACCAAGAAATATACTACCATTCCAATCCATAGAGGAGACATGCCTGAGGGAACTCTAAGAGCAATTCTTAGACAAGCAGGCATAGAACCAGATACATTTCTAGCCAAATAGTCCAACCTGATAAGATGAAATACTTTTTCTTCTCTATTCTCATTTTCTGCTTAGGGTTTTAACTTTTTCATGGGCATTTAGCATGGGACTAGACTCTCACTTTAATGTCGAGAAAGGGGGTTTGTTTTGGCATTTCACTACGGATGAATCCATTAAGGAATTTCCGATAATTTCTGCTACCGATATGCCTGTTTATCATCATATTGGAGGAGTTGCACCAGGTATTTCTGCTGGCTATGAGTTAATGTACTCCAGTTCAGAAAGGCTTGGAAACATAAGTAACTCAATAGCTTCATATCTAAATGAAAAAGACTTTGACCTTGAAGGAAGAAATGTAATAGAATGGGAATGGCACTCTAATTAAGGGACTCCATAAAGAGAAAGAAGTTGAGGTACCTCTTTCTCATGAAAACGATCCTAATGTATCATTTAAGGTAATAGTTTTGATGTAGTAAGGTATAAGATTTTTATATCTTAACGCGAGTTCGGGGTTTAGTTTATTGAAAAAGAATGTTTTATGATGAGAAATAGGGCAAGAAATGAGAGATTAATGGTGTCAAAACATCTCAACTCCCAAATCTTTACCCTATGTATGTATTTGATGCCCTAAAGATA
>JBCCLI010000086.1:0-19158 GCA_039026975.1 Bacteroidota bacterium
AGTCTGCTTTCCCCAAAGTTCTACCAGTTTCTGGCCCTTTGCCCATATGGCAGCCGTTCAGGAAATGGAAGGTAAGAATCCTGAGAAACCTAGAACCTTTAACCTGGAGCTAGCCTTGACGGTATTAGCTTTCTCTCTTCCTTTCTCTACCATTACCATTATGAGCGTGTGCTCAGCAGGGAACTTCTTTGTCTCCCCGCTCAGTGGCTTGATCACAGGAATTGTTCTCATCATGCTAGGGAGCCTTCCACCTGCCCTAAAGTTTTTCCAGAAGAAGAAAGAAGGTGAAAAGGAAGCGGTCAATCTTCCTGCAGAGGTCGCCCCTCAGGCGAAGTAAGAATGTGGAATATTGAGGGAGGGACGAAAGATTTTTCGTCTTAGCTGCCTAAGGGTACATCCCTGCTGAAGAATGGTGAACCACTGAATATGGATAGGGGAAATGTAAAGCAGCTACTTCTGAATAAAGGGCGCCTTGACCACTTCCGCCTTCACATACTTTTTCCTGATTTGGATCTGGAGCTCTGTTCCTGGCTTAGCGTGCTCTATGGGGACATACCCCATCCCTATGCCTTCATTCAAGAGTGGACTCATGGTTCCTGAGGTAACTTCTCCTACCACCTGCTCATTCACGCAAATGGGGTAATGGGGACGAGGGATTCCTCTTTCTGTCAGCTTAAAAGCGACCATCTTTCTACTAATTCCTTTTTCTTTTAGGGCAGTTATGTTAGCGGAACCATTAAACTCACCTTTTTTAAGTTTAGTGATCCAGCCTAGGCCTGCCTCTAAGGGAGAGGTAGTATCATTAATGTCATTACCATATAGCATATAGCCCATTTCCAGCCTCAACGTATCTCTGGCACCTAAGCCGACGGCTTTCATCCCAAACTCCTGCCCAGCTTCTAGTAATGCTTCCCATATTTCAGATGCATACTTATTATAGACAAAGATTTCAAAGGTTCGTTCTCCCGTATATCCTGTAGTGGCTATAAGGGACTTCTCAGCTCCGTGGAAGGTCTCCTTGAAGCACGCATAGTTGCCCATGCCCTGCAAAGGGGTGCTGGTAAGCTTTTGGACGGTAGCTTCTGCAAAAGGACCAGAAACAGCCATTAAGGAAGTATTCTCTGAGATGTCTATGAGTTCTGCTCCTATCCCCTTGTTGCTTTCCACTATCCAGTTCCAGTCTTTTTCTGTGTTAGCAGCATTTACGACTAGCATATACTGATCCCCTCTGATGTGATAGACTATAAGGTCATCTATGATGCCTCCCTCATGATTAGTCAGGCAAGAATACTGCGCCTTTCCTGGGACCAGTTTGGAAGCATCATTAGAAGTAACTTTCTGGATTAGGTCCAAGGCTTTCTCCCCTCTAATAATGAATTCTCCCATATGAGACACATCAAACATTCCTACCTTACTTCTTACCAGTAGGTGTTCTTCCTTATCCCCTGCGTAACGCACGGGCATATCGTAACCTGCAAATGAGATGAGTTTGGCACCATTAGCTTCATGCCAGGGAAATAGGACTGTCTGTTTGCTCATAGATTTTCTTTTCTGAAGATGCGAAGGTAAGGATAGTTTTGAATGATTGAATGAGTGAATAGAAGAATGATTGAATTTTGAATAGGAGAATGGGGGAATGAGAAAATTTTGAATGATTGAATGACTGAATGTTGAGTGCGGAAAAATTCCATAGGGCTAAAACCTTGGTAGAACTCAAGAATTATCCATAAAAAGCTCCATAGGAGCGACGCCTTAGCAGGAATAATTGAATTTTTAATTGGAGAATGAGGGAAAGGCCATCTTAAGCTTAATTTTAACCTTCAACTTAATCTTATGGTACTTTTTCCGTGGACCTACTCCTGAACTAACATTTTCTGTATTTTCCCAGATGGACCTATTTCAAACGCAGAGCTATGATGCTCCCTTAGCAGAGCGTGTGAGGCCTCAGCAACTAGGGCAAGTTATTGGTCAGAAACACCTCCTGGCTAAGGGTACGCCCTTCATGCACTTCATCAAGAGCAAAAGGATTCCCTCCATGATCCTATGGGGTCCTCCCGGTGTGGGAAAAACCACCCTTGCCCAAATCATATCCAGAGAGGTAGACCGACCGTTTAAGCAACTCTCCGCCATACAGTCAGGTGTGAAAGACATACGCGAGGTCATCCGCTTTGCTAAAGGAAGACCAGGAACGGTTCTCTTTATAGATGAGATCCACCGCTTCAACAAATCTCAGCAGGACGCCTTGCTGGGGGCTGTGGAAAAAGGCCTGGTCACCCTCATAGGTGCTACTACTGAAAACCCATCCTTTGAGGTGAATGCTGCCCTCCTCTCTCGTATGCAGGTATTTACCCTCAAGCCCCTAAGCATAGCGGAAACCCAAGCCCTCCTTGCCTATGCACTAGAGAAAGATGAGCATTTATCTGAAAGAGAGGTTCAGCTGAAAGAGGTAGAAGCTATCTATAGGTTAGCGGCAGGGGATGCGAGAAAAAGCTTGACCCTGCTAGAGATACTGGTTAATTCTCAGGAAGAGGAACCTATTCTTGTGACAGATGAAGCCATACTGGCCGCTGCCCAGGAACACATAGCCCTTTATGATAAGAGCGGAGAACTGCACTACGACCTCATATCCGCCTTCATCAAGTCCATTAGAGGGGGGGATCCGGACGCCGCTGTCTATTACCTCGCACGTATGCTGGATGGAGGGGAAGATATCAAGTTCATTGCGCGTAGGCTGATCATCCTCGCGTCTGAAGACATAGGGAATGCCAATCCTAATGCGCTCCTACTAGCTAATGCCTGTTTCCAGTCCATAAATGTGATAGGTATGCCAGAAGCCAGAATCATTCTTTCTCAGGCTACTACCTACCTAGCCACCAGTGAGAAAAGCAATGCAGCTTATCAGGCCATCAATGAGGCCATGCGCTTTGTGAAGAATGAAATCCCTCATCCTGTTCCTTTGCACTTGAGAAATGCCCCAACCCAAATGATGAAGAATATGGGCTATGGCGGGAACTACAAATATTCTCATGACTATGAAGGCCAGGAAGGAAATCAGACCTATCTACCTGAAGAAATCAAGGATAAACGCTTCTACAAGCCCAAGGCTGTAGGTATAGAAAAAAAAATCCGCCAGTTTCTGTCTGAAAAGTGGGACAGAAAATGACGGTATTCTTCTGCTTTGCAGCTTAGCGTGAAAAAATCCCATACAAATACGCGAAGATTCTTTTTATTCATTCAGCGTCCAGTCATACTCCTTATAGGAGAGCTTAGCTGATGTACTTAATTTCTTGCTGGTGTATGTATTGATGAAGGCCACTACCCCACCTTTACTGCTGAAATCATCCTTATACCAGTCAAAGATGGAAGATATTTGAGCTGAACCTCCATTTAGGCTGTTGTGAGCCCCATTATTCACGTAAGAACGAGTCTGTGCCGTTAGCTGGCTGTCCAGCTTAGAAGCAGTATAGGCCTCATTCAATAACTTAGGACAAGAAGCAGACGCACAGTTTACCGCAAAGTGGATGCGAGGGTCCTTAAATACCGGTCTAATGATCTGGTGTTCTATCTCATTTAAGCTGTATGACTTCCCCGCCAGCTTAAAAAATTTCGTATCCCACGGCTTGTTCAGGTTGGTAATACTCTTTAAGGGATAATTATCTATGATCAACTTAACCGTATAGGCATTATAGGCATTAATCCAGTAAGCCAGTTTCTCATTTCTACTCCATGAAGAGGCAGGTATTTCTGCTGCCAAGGCATCCAGGTATCCCTGAAATTTAGCTTTCTCCTGAATGAAACCCTTATAGTTTACCTTACCAGAGGCAGTTACATACTTACTGACTAACTCATTCCAGGCCGTATGAGATACTTTCGAAGGCTGAAGAGTCTCTGCAAAGGAGGTAAAAAAGAGTCCGAGGAAGAATATGACGAATAAGATTTGGTTCTTCATGCTTATCAATTTCAGGTAAAGAAAATAGATCTCAGCTAATCCGTCTGTCTGTTTACTGACCTATACGGCAAAGCTCGTACCTTTTTATAGGGATGTGTAAGCTTAGATAGCAAGCGTGTAATAAAAAACCCGCTACTCAAAAGAATAGCGGGCCTTGATTTGGATAATTGCGCTTAGTAAATAAGATAATCGAACTCAAATTCTTCTACTGAAGAGGCTGTATTTTCTGAGGTAAATTTCTTCAGGTAAGCTATTTTTCCGCTTCCATCATACTCATAGGAAATAAATCCTTTCGATTCTTGATTCTCATACCAATTGATCTCTAAGAGATTACCATTGATATCATAAGCATACCTAAATTCTTCCTTATTTTCCCCTTCCTTAAGGATTCGGCTGGGCTGCTGATCCTTTTGAAAATCTATCTGTACCGTCTTGAGAATTTCTTCTTCCGGGCTTTGTACTTCTATCAGTAAAGTAAGTCCATCCTTACTCTTTTGGAATACCTGCTTTTCCACTACCTGGGAGCGTTCTACAATCTTAATTTCTTTCAGCTCGGGGGTTCCTTTCCTCTTATCCCACACATAGTAGCGTGTATCTACCAGCATAAGATCATTTTCATTCAGGTATTCATAAGTCTTAGTCTGGAAACGGGTTCCATCACAGTTATACCTATGCCCTACTTTAAATTTCTTATTCCACACTCTGTCTTCAATATATTCCCAACTCAGCAGGTTTTTCTCAGAGTAGTAATAATCTTTCATAAGGGTGGTATCAGCACCTACTAATTCTCCTTCAGTGGTGATATTTCCATTTCGGTCATACTCCATGAATTTGGCGGTATGATAGGTAAACTCGCCTCCTCCTCTGAGGGGTGCATTTCCACTTGAATAGATGTAGAGCTTCTTTAAGCGGAGCGTCTGTACGTATTCCTTACTTATGGTAGGCCAATCCCAGCCACCCATGGAATTTACTTCAGGGATCTGGGCTGTAGCTATGATAGTTAGGAGTAGTAGACAGGTTGTTAAGGTTACATAGTGTTTCATAAAGAATGAGCAAGCTAAAGCGTCAAATAAGCATTCTGGTTAAGCATTAAAGCTGACTCGTAGAAATCCCAGATAGGAGGAGGATATAGATCACCCATCACATAATAAAATTGCGCTTACTGTGATTATTTTCTCCCGCTACTCGGAAATTGCTACATGTTCCGGCTTTCACCTCTAATATACAGATTGATTTAAAAAAAACCAGAAAACTTACATAGCTTTTTGTTATTTCGGCGCAGTTTTATCGATACAAATGGTCTATTTATCGAACAATTTGATAGTTTCTATCATTCTGAGCCTAAAAATATTGACAAAAAGAGGTTTGATCTAACATTCTGCCAACCTTTTCCAGGCACCCCTTAAATCCTTCAATAGCTGTTCAATAAGTTTCCTACTTCTCCTCCAGGCTAATTAATGTCTTATCATTAAGCATCACGATCTGCCATATACATGGTTATAGTCAGTTAATACCGTCTCAAGAAAGTGTAAGGAATCTATGGGTTTCTCTACATCTAAGACCTGAGCTACTCTATCAGATAGCTTTCCTATGAGCATAGGATTTTTACTTTTCAAGCCTGCGTCCAGAACTTCTTTCAGAATTCTCATATCTCTGTCTGTGAGAGATTCAATAGAGGGATACTTCACCTGGTAGTCATCCTTTGTGTCCCGAAAGATGGTATCACCAAATGTCACGACTAACTTTAGCTTGATGACTGTAGTGGCTGCCACTATATCTCCTAAGCGCTGCCCTTTTTTATTGACAGCCATGGTGACCACCCCTGGGAGGCCCGGCAATAGAAGTAGGGATCCTAGCCATACATCTACTAATCTTAGCATCCACCTTAGGAGATAAGCGGAAACCGTAGGCGGAGCTCCATCTAACCGAATGACTTGTAGGCCTAAAATCAGCTTTCCAACCGTTCTTCCATTAAAAAGTAGCTCACAAACAAAACTGTAGAAGTAAATAGGAATAAAGAGTAACGCCAGCGTAGTATCATCAAAATCTATATCCATGAGAATCCAAATTAGCCCGTATCCCATAATGATGAGTAGGTCTATAAAACCAGCAGCCATACGCTCGCCTAGATTAGCTACAGGGTATTCAAGCTCTATTTGTTGGGTGGTAGGAACAATGATGGTAGCCATTTATAAATATTGGTGTATTTTTAGCTTATATGAAGCAAATATAAGGGAAGCAGTATGCGAGAACCAGCTTTTTTACGTCAAAACAAAGACAAATGGCGTGAATATGAGCAAACCTTGTTTGAAGAAAAAGCCACTACTAAAAAGGTAGATCCAGACCGTCTGGCTAATCTGTATGTACAACTTACTGATGACTTAGCCTATGCACGTACTTTTTACCCTAAAAGTAAAACGGTCAAATACCTCAATGGACTAGCTGCCAGAACCCATTTAGCCATATACAAGAATAAAAAAGAGAAAAAGAACCGCTTTTTTCAGTTTTGGGTAACGGAACTTCCCCTGATACACTGGACGAGTAGGAAATATATCTTCTATGCTTTTCTTGTATTTATGACTTCTTACCTGATAGGTCTTGTCTCTACCTTCCAGGATAACGGGTTTGTGAATCTCATCTTAGGAGATAGCTATGTAAACATGACCATAGAGAATATAGAAAACGGGAAACCTACAGATGTGTATGATTCCAGTCCATCTATCCCTATGTTTTGGTATATCGCTATCAATAATATTCGCGTATCCTTTATCACCTTTGTGTATGGTATCTTCTTTTCACTAGGCACTTTCTATCTCTTATTTTCTAATGGGGTGATGGTTGGCGCTTTTCTCGGCCTTTTTATTACCCGAAATCTCATGTGGGAAGCACTACCTGTAGTTTTTATCCATGGTACACTGGAATTATCCGCCATCGTGATAGCAGGAGCTGCCGGGATTATGTTGGGACATAGTATTCTCTTTCCAGCCACATTTAGTAGAGCTAAGTCTATACAATATGCCGCTGGAAATGGGATAAAGATTATCATAGGCCTTGTTCCGGTATTTATCATAGCCGCTCTGCTGGAATCTTTTGTGACCAGACTGGCAGAAATGCCCCTTCTCTTTAAATTTCTCATTATAGGCGTTTCTTTTTCTTATGTGGCTTGGTATTATTTCGTGTATCCCTACATAGTTGCGAGAAAATTACGATTCCCTGACCTCAGGCTGGTTCCCATTTCCGAACTGGCCTGATAGATAATGATAAGATTGGTAAAAATTTTCCTACACAGGATATTTACCCCCTTGGGGATAAACCCTATATTTGGTTTTTAATTTTATGAGAAGACAGCTGATTACATGTCACCTTTCCAGGGCGCTCGGAGGCCTTCTCTGTGTCATCTTTGTATGCACTACCAAAGGATATTCCCAAACAGAGTTTCAGGGTTTTGTGATAGATACTAGTGAGATAGTCATTAGACATATTCCTGACAGTAGCATCCAGTCCTATCAGGCAGATAAAGCATTGTCCTACTACCTTGAGCCTGCTGAGCTAAACTTCTGGGATAGGTTTCTGCTCTACATTGAGCAGTTTTTTGATAATAATAGAAGCGGAACCAGTATAGTTCTCAAGATTTTCTTTTACGCGCTAGCAGTATTGGCTGTAGTAGGAATCGCATTCTTGATTATAAGAGTTGGGCCAGGAAGCATCTGGGCTAAATCCAAAAAGTTTGTGGATGGACCTTCTCTTACAGAGGAGGAATTACAAGACCTTGATTTTGAAAGCCTGATTCGTGAAGCAGTTAATCAGGAAAACTATAAAAAGGGGGTTAGGCTTCTATATCTGGAGACCCTAAAAAAGCTAACGGAAAGAGAATGGATCAAGTGGAAACCTGATAAAACTAACTGGGAATATGTAAAAGAGCTGGAGGGGAAGGAGGTCTATCAAGACTTTAGAGAACTAACCAAACATTACGAATACGTATGGTATGGTGATTTTCCCATAGATCTCCAGCAGTTCCAATTTGTAGAAAATATATTTAGGCACTTTCAGCTAGGTGTGGAGGGCCTTCCCGTATGAAAAGATCCTCTATCTATTACCTCATCATGGGGCTGATTGTCATTTTATACTTAGTCATCTCTATATCCCTTTCTGAGAAAAAGATAGACTGGTCCTACTCTTTCTCCGGAAAAGATAAAATCCCTTTTGGTTCCTTTGTGCTCAAGGAAGAGCTAGATATACTATTTCCTGAGGCAGAGATTCTACAAACAGAAGTAAGGGTCTACAATACCCTAGCGTATGATACCGTAGTACCGTATTACGAAAAACACTGTGCCTATCTACTAATCAATTCTGAACTTTCACTAGATCATACAGATATTCAGGAGCTCCTGTACTTTGTTTCCCTGGGGAATGATGCATTTCTAGTAGGGGATGCTATTCCTTCAGAACTATTAGACACTTTAAGATTAACTATCAATCCTGCAAATATCTTGGCTTATAGTAGTATGATCCCAGGAGATAGCCTAAGTAGGGAAGATACCCTTAATGCTAAATTTCTGAATCCTAATTTAGCGCAGCAGAAAGGCTACTATTTTAATGCATGGGAATTAGGACGTTCTCTCAAACTGTATGAGGAAACGGAAACAGACCTTATTCCGGTGGCCGTCAGCGTAAATAACCTTGATAGTGTAAATATGGTCAGGGTAGATGTAGGTGAAGGAAATATTTTTATTTGTACCTCTCCGCTTGCCTTTACTAACTACTATATGCTGTCAGGCCCCAACCTAGGCTTTGTCCAAACAGCCCTTTCTCATCTCTCAGAGGATACGGAGGTCATCGTGTGGGATGAATACTACAAAGCAAAAAATTTAGCTAGGATTTCTGCTCAGGATAATTCTTTGCGCTATATCCTCAGCCAGCCAGGGCTTAGGTGGGCTTTCTGGATTACCATCCTAATGGGACTACTCTTTGCCTTGTTTGAGGTGAAAAGAAAGCAGCGTATGGTTCCCATTATCTCCCCTCTCCCAAATTCTACGCTGGATTTTACGGAAACCATAGGGAGACTATACTACCAGAACAGCACCCATAAAGAGCTGTGTGATAAGAAAATAAAACTGTGGCTTTCCTATGTATATCATAAATACGGCCTAGAGGTATCAGAACTGGAAGATAATTTTACGGTAAAGCTATCTGGCAAAACGGGAATCCCTCTCATGACCATAAAAAATCTTGTTTTTCTGATCAAAAGAATAGGACGGCAAACGTCCATTTCTGAAAATGAATTCACAGAACTTAACAATAGCCTGAATACCTTCTACCAAGAAGTACAAGTGTAAATGAAAACCAATTCCTAGATCCTATGTCTGAACTTGATCAAACAACGGCACCTGATGAACCTCTTTTTACCTCCAGAATAGATCTGGCCCCCTTCCAACAGACCGTTCAAAAAATTACTGAAGAAATTAAACGAGTCATCATTGGACAGAATGAAACCGTAGAGTTATTGCTTATATCTATACTGGCTAATGGACACGTTTTGCTAGAGGGTGTGCCAGGGGTTGCAAAAACCATGTTAGCTAAGTCGTTAGCCAAGGCCTTACAAATAGGATTTTCCAGAATACAGTTTACGCCAGATCTCATGCCTTCAGATGTATTGGGAACCAGTATCTTTAACCCTAATACTACTAAGTTTGAGTTCAAGGAAGGCCCCATTTTTTCGCAGCTCATTCTGATAGATGAGATTAATAGAGCACCAGCTAAAACCCAGGCAGCCCTTTTTGAAGTGATGGAGGAACGCCAAATCACCATAGATGGCAAGCGCCACCTCATGAAAGCCCCTTTCATTGTGGTAGCTACCCAAAACCCGGTAGAACAGGAAGGTACCTACCGCCTACCAGAAGCCCAGCTAGACAGGTTCCTTTTCAAATTAGAGATGGGATATCCAGAAGTAGAACACGAGATAGATATGTTAGCTAGTTTTCATGAGAGGAAGGGAGCAGATCCCCTGGAAGCTATCAAGAGTGTGATCAGCGGACAAGAAATAGCTGATGCGCAGGATACCATCAACCACATCCACTTAGATAAAAATCTGATGCAGTACATAGTCCAGATAGTTACTAATACACGGGTAAATAAGGACATCTTCCTAGGTGCCTCTCCCAGGGCCTCCCTCAACATCATGCATGCGGCTAAAGCGGCAGCGGCCATGTCTGGAAGAGACTTTGTCACACCAGAAGATATACAGCTGGTCAGTATACATGTACTTAAGCACAGAATCATTCTTACGCCAGAAAAGGAAATGGAAGGGGTAAGTGCGCAAGATGTCATTAAAAAGATGATAGGAAATATAGAAGTACCTAGATAGCAGATACACATGAAAGCCTTCTTCAGATCACTATTTATTCACCCCAGGTTTTTCCTGATAGGAGGAAGTCTGGTAGGCTTATTTATTATTTCTTATTTATTCTCCTTCCTCTTTCCTGTAGTAGTGGTAGGTACCTTGGGGTTTATACTCATTTTCCTTCTGGACCTTTGGATGCTCTACCGCTTCCCCCAAGCTGTAACAGGTAGCAGAGTATTAACAGAGAAATTCTCTAATGGAGACCCCAATCCTGTAGAGATTCACTTGGCTAACTTATACCCTCATAATGTCTACCTAAGCGTTAAAGATGAAATCCCCTTCCAGTTTCAAATCAGAGACCAGGACATTAGCGTCATCCTTCCTCCCGGCCAGCAGGAAATCATCAGGTATGAGTTAACCCCAGTAGCTAGGGGAGAATATCACTTTGGGGTAATTAATGTTTTTGTGGCCAGCCCCTTAAAAATGATCAAAAGAAGGTATCAGCTGGGAGAACCAGACATGGTCCCTACCTACCCCTCCTTTGTACAAATGCGGAAATACCAACTTGTGGCTATTTCTAATAGACTAACGATGGATGGTATTAAGAAAATTCGTCGATTAGGTAACTCCTCCGAATTTGAACAGATCAAAGACTACGTAAGAGGGGATGACTACAGAACCATTAATTGGAAAGCAACAGCCAGGACAGGGAAACTGATGGTCAATCAGTTTACAGATGAAAAGGCGCAGAATATTTACTGCCTGATAGATAAAAGTCGCGGCATGAAAATGCCTTTTCAGGGAATGACCCTGCTAGATTATGCCATCAATGCCTCATTAGTCCTTATCAACATAGCTATCCGTAAGAGTGATAAGGGAGGCTTAGTAACCTTTGCCAACAAAATTCATTCTTATCTACCTGCTAGTAAAAAGGCAACTCACATCCAGAAAGTAATGGAAGTTCTTTATAATCAGGAAACTCGCTTTCTGGAGTCAGACTACCACAGGTTATACGCCTTTACTAAAAGAAGTATTTCGCACAGGAGCTTGCTGGTACTGTTTACCAATTTTGAGACCCTAAATGCCATGCGCAGGCAGCTTCCTTACCTAAAGATGCTAGCCAAAAACCACTTACTACTTGTAGTCTTCTTTGAAAATACGGAGTTAAGAGAATTACTCAGCAGCGCCCCTCAAAACATTGAGGATATGTACATTAAAACCATAGGAGAGGGCTTTTCATTTGAGAAAAGACAGATAGTCAAAGAATTAGAGACTCACGGAATAGCTTCTATCCTCACCCCCCCGGAGAATCTCACCATTAATTCTGTGAATAAATACCTGGAAATTAAGGCCAGAGGCATGATTTAAAGGGAAAGTAACTGGAATGTAGAAATAACATTCCATCCTACCTACTAAGTCCTTACATTTGTGGCTTACTTTACACAAGAACGAGAATATACATATGCCCAGTATCCTGATAAGCAATGATGATGGTATACACGCCCCTGGTATCCAAGCCTTAATAGAAGTGGCAGTATCATTTGGAGATGTAACTGTGGTAGCTCCTAACAGCCCGCAGAGTGGAATGGGTCATGCTATCAGCATAGGAAAACCCCTACGGGTATATAAAGAACAACTGGAAGCTGAATTAACGGGCTTTGCTGTAAGTGGTACCCCTGCGGACTGTGTAAAGCTGGCTACTGGGGTCATCATGGACCATAAACCAGATCTCATCCTCTCAGGAATCAACCATGGAGCTAATTCTTCAGTATCTAGCATTTACTCAGGGACTTTATCCGCAGCTAGAGAAGGAGCCATTCAGGGAATTCCTTCTATTGGATTTTCACTCTGCCACTTTGACCATAATGGGGATATGACCACTGCTAAAGAGGTAGTGAGAGCTATCGTAGCAGAAGCATTTTCCCACCCACTTACCCCAGGACATCTTCTCAATGTAAATATCCCATATGTCTCCTCAGAGCAACTAAAAGGGATAAAAGTAACTCGTCAAGCCATGGGTAGATGGGTAGAAGAATTTGATGAGCGTACAGACCCTTATGGTCGAAAATATTACTGGCTTACCGGAAACTTTGACCTACAGGATAAGGGAGAAGATACAGATGAGTATGCCTTGCGTAACGGCTATGTTTCTGTAACGCCTATGATGCATGACATGACTTCCCATGAAGACCTAAGTAGACTAAATAACTGGAACTTTACCCTAGCGCCTCAATCCTAACTAGCCATGAAGTTATTTATCATTGCAGGAGAGGATTCTGGGGATTTACACGCCAGCAACCTTATTAAAGCCCTCCAGCAGAAGCATCCTGCTCTAGCAGTTAGAGGCGTAGGGGGAGATAAAATGGCTGAGCAGCAAACTAGCCTAATTGCACACATTAAGGACATTAACTTCATGGGATTTTGGGAAATACTTAAGAATCTAAGTACCATCCGCAGGCTATTTCGTACGGTAAAAAATGATATACTTAGCTGGGAACCAGATGCAGTGGTCTTAGTAGATTATCCCGGCTTTAACCTGAGAATGACCAAGTTTATTAAAGCGCTAGGCATCCCCGTCATATTTTATATATCTCCCCAGTTATGGGCATGGAAAAAGGGTAGGGTAAAAACCATTAAGCGATTCGTGGATAGAATGATGGTTATTCTCCCCTTTGAGAAAGATTTTTATGCAAAAGAAGGAGTAGAAGTGGACTTTGTGGGCCATCCCTTGCTAGATGTAATTGAAGAATCTCCTGATGTCCCTATCAGTAAGCCTATAGTAGCGCTTCTACCCGGTAGTAGGAAGCAGGAAATTAAACGGATGCTTCCCGTCATGCTGGAACTGCCTAAAAAGTTTCCCGCTTACGAGTTTGTAATTGCAGCCGCGCCTAGCCAAGACGAGTCTTTCTACCGAGATTTAATGGGGCAAACCACCATAAAACTGATTAAGGACCAGACATATGACCTCCTGCATCAGGCTTCTTATGCACTGGTAACTTCTGGAACAGCTACCCTGGAAACAGGCCTTCATAAAGTACCTCAGATAGTATGTTATGCAGGTTCTCCTATTTCCTATGCCATTGGGAAACGTGTAATTCAGGTCAAGTACATCAGCCTTGTTAACTTGATCTTAGATAAACCCTTAGTGGCAGAACTGATTCAACATGAGTTTACGCCTGCAAGGCTGGAGGAAGAGCTAACCTCTCTTATGGAAAACACTGAGACAGCCCGTGTTCTTGAAGGATATGAACATCTGAAAACCAAGTTAGGTAATAAAGGCGCTTCTGCCAGAGCAGCAGAAATAGTCAGTAATTTTTTAGTGAATCAATCATCCATGAAGCCCATTTCATCCTAATATGACACTCGGTAGGGAGCATATTCTACCTAGTAGGATAAGGCCTACCACACTATAGAACCAGTTATCATGAGGCAAGTATTCATAGAATGTCTCAGACACTTAGCACTTTTTCAGAGAGAATTCCTACTCCTGACCATCTGCCTATACGTAGGATGTTCTGCTTCTGAACCTCCTCCCTTTCTAGTAGATAATACTCAAAAGCCACTAGTCATCCCTAACTTTGAAACGCCCACAGCTATCTGTACAGATGGTACTTATCACTATGTGGCTAATATGGGAAAATACCTGCTCCCAGTTTCTTTAGATGGTGATGGGTATATTTCAAAAATTACCCCTAGCGGGAGAATCATCCGAAGGAAATTCCTTACAGGCTTGGATGCCCCTTCTGACCTCATGGTGGTAGACAGTATGTTGCTAATGACAGATGTAGACAGAATAAAAGGCTTTACACTATCATCAGGAGAGCAGATACTAGATATTAGTTTCTTAGGGGGAACCATTAATAATATGGCATATGATGGGGAAGAATTTCTCTACGTAACAGCCAGGTTCACCAATCGTATTTACCGCACTTCCTTGAAAACCTATACCTCTCAGCTCCTCACTGAAGAGATTTTATCACCAAATGGAATCACTTATGACCCAGCCTCTCATTCACTTTACATCTCTCAGTTTTTCCATGACGGCTCTGGTAACATCCTTAACTATTCCCTCAAGGAGAACAAAGTGAATGATACAGGCACTACCTCCTACCATGGCTTTTTAGATGGGCTGTCAGCAGTAACAGCTAATCAATTTTTATTCACAGACTGGCATCATCCTGTAAAAGCAGGAAAAATTGGCTGGGGTAGTACCAGGACCAGCAACTATACCATGGTTGACCTCCATGAATACATCCAGAATCCCACAGATGTATTTCTGGATACAACGCGTAACTTCCTGTGGGTAATTGATCTTACTGGAAACCGGGTCGTTAGTTTTTCTGTGCAAACACCTACCCAATGAAAGAATACTTCTCCACCCTTTTCAGCTATGACCTATGGGCCAATAAGTTAATACTTGGTACCTTGATACAAAATGAAATCAAGCGAGAAAAAACTACCTATTGGATGAGCCATATCATCAATGCTCAGACCATTTGGATAGACAGAATATTAATAGGAAAAACGCATACACCCGTTCACGCTATTTATTCTCTCCAAGACTGCACATCTAAGCTCCTACAAGAGAATACAAGATATCAAGCCTATATATCATCCGCAGTGAAAGATACTTTCCAACAAGCTATTTCTTATGAGAATAGTAAGGGTATAGCCTTCAGCAGTAAGGTGGTAGATATTCTCGCACATGTGATTAATCATTCAACCCACCACAGGGCCCAAATAGTAACTAAGCTAAGAGAGGTAGGAGTTGTACCCCCTGCTACGGATTATATCTTCTTCAGTAGAAGCTAACTACTTCCCTATCCTCATAAACTTTTTTCTATATTTTCACTTTTTCTAGCAGGGCACTACTGAAAAGATGTCCTTCTGACAGACCTTTTTTATGAGCCAGACAGTAGATTTATCTTCTAAACTTTCTATCCTGAATGCCTCTCTTGATGGAGAGCTGTATGATGATAACATGATGCGCACTTTATATGCCACTGACGCATCAGTTTATCGAGAGATCCCTACTGCCGTGGCCATGCCTAAACATGCTGAGGACATCATCCAGCTTGTGATGTTTGCCAGGCAAGAAAAGCTTTCTCTGATTCCCAGAGCTGCAGGGACTTCCCTTGCAGGCCAATGCGTAGGGAATGGAATAGTAGTAGATGTTTCCCGCCACTTAAATCAGATCTTAGAAGTCAATCAGGAAGAAGGATGGGTTAGGGTTCAGCCAGGAGTAGTCAGAGATGAACTGAACCATCATCTAAAGCCGTATGGCCTCTTCTTTGGGCCTAATACCTCTACAGCTAACCGTGCCATGATAGGCGGTATGGTAGGCAATAACTCCTGCGGATCTTACTCTATAGTGTACGGTACCACTAGAGATCATGTACTGGAAGCCCATTGCGTCCTGAGTGATGGATCTGAGGTAGTATTCAAGAGCGAAACTGCAGAATCCTTCGAACAAAAGAGGAAAGAAAACTCCCTGGAAGGAAACCTGTATAACTATGTCTATCAGACCCTCTCTAAGGAAGAAGTAGCCTTAGAGATTAGATCCCAGTTTCCTAAACAAGGAATCCACAGAAGAAATACAGGATACGCACTGGATGTTCTCCTGGATTCAGAAATCTTCCAGGAAGAAGGAGAAGCTTTCAACTTCTGCAAATTACTCTCTGGATCAGAAGGTACCCTGGCTTTTCTCACAGAAATAAAGATACATGTAGATCCTCTTCCCCCTGCGCATAAAGCGCTTCTGTGCGCCCACTATGACTCCCTGGAAGATTCCCTGAAAGCTGTCTTACAAGCTATGCCTTTAAAACCAAGAGCGGTGGAGCTGATGGATAAGATAGTGATGGACTGTACTAAGGGAAACAGATTGTACAGAAATAACAGAGCCTTCATTAAAGGGGACCCTGAGGCCATACTGATGATAGAAATGGGAGGGGAAAGCATGGAGGAAGTCTACCAACAATTAGGACAGCTAGTAGAAACCATGAAAGAGGCGGGGCATGGCTACCACTTCCCCATTATAGAAGGTGAAGAGATGAAGAAAGCCTGGGACTTACGGAAAGCAGGGCTAGGGTTACTCTCAAACATGAAAGGAGACGCTAAACCGGTAGCGGTCATTGAGGATACAGCCGTAGACCTGCAGGACCTCCCTTCCTATATAGGAGAGTTTGCGGATATGATGAAAGGCTATGGGCAGCGCGCTGTGTACTACGCACATGCAGGTGCAGGAGAACTCCACTTAAGACCTATCCTGAATTTGAAGTCCTCCAAGGATGTTAAGCTATTTCGGGATATAGCCACCTCCACAGCTGAGCTAGTGAAGAAATATGATGGCTCCCTAAGTGGGGAGCACGGGGACGGACGAGTAAGGGCGGAGTTTATTCCGCACATGGTAGGCCCTAAAAACTACGAGCTATTCCAGGAGCTTAAGCGGGTCTGGGATCCACAAAACATATTTAATCCCGGAAAGATAGTAGATGCTGCTCCTATGGATGAGTTTCTCCGTTTTGAAAAAGAGCAAGAGACGCCTCAGTTTGATACCATATTTGACTTTAGTGAAACTGATGGGATTCTCAGGGCGGTAGAACAGTGTAATGGATCAGGAGACTGTAGGAAGAGCCATTTATCTGGAGGGACTATGTGCCCTAGCTATATGGCTACCCGTAATGAAAAAGATACCACAAGAGCCAGGGCCAATATTCTAAGAGAATTTCTCACCCGGTCTAATGAAGAAAATCCTTTTGCACATAAGGAAATCTATGAGGTGCTGGACCTGTGCCTTTCCTGCAAAGGATGTACCTCAGAATGCCCCTCTAACGTAGATATGGCCACCCTTAAAGCAGAGTTCCTCCACCAGTATTATAAAAAGCATGGGGTACCCCTGAGGGCAAAAGCCATAGCTAATATTGGGCAACTGAATAAGTTAGGGGCCTTAGTGCCAGGAATTAGCAACTTCTTCCTTTCTAATAAGCTTACTTCTGGCCTCCTAAAATCCGTATTAGGGGTAGCTCCTTTACGCTCCCTTCCTACCCTTCAGAAAACGAGCTTTAGAAAGTGGTTCAGCAAGCATGCTTCTAAGCTTACCTCTGCTAATCCAAAAGGGCAAGTCTATGTATTCTGTGATGAGTTCACTGATTTTAATGACACCCATCTAGGTATAACCCTAGTAAATTTACTCACCCATCTTGGGTATGAGGTACTTATGCCTCCACACGCTGAGAGCGGAAGAGCATATCTTTCTAAAGGGCTCCTAAGGGAAGCCAGGACAAGGGCCATGTATAATGTAGAATCCTTTAAAGAGATAGTTTCGGAAGAAACACCCTTAGTAGGAATAGAACCTTCTGCTATTTTGAGTTTCAGAGATGAATATCCCAAGTTGGTCATCCCCGAACTAAGAGAAGAAGCCAAGGCCTTAGGTAAGCACGCTTTACTATTCGAAGAATTTTTAGCTAGAGAAATAGATAAGGGAAACCTGGACCCTTCCTCTTTTACTACCTCCCCTTTACACATTCACCTGCATGGACACTGCCATCAGAAATCACTGGCAGGAACTTCTGATACGCATAAAGTGCTGAGTTTACCTGAGAATTATACCGTTTCAGAAATCCCTTCAGGCTGCTGCGGTATGGCCGGCTCTTTTGGCTATGAGAAAGAGCATTATGAGCTTTCTATGAAGGTGGGAGAGATGGTTCTTTTTCCTGCCGTTAGAAATCGTTCCCACGGTTCTGTGGTTTGTGCTCCTGGTACCAGTTGTAGGCATCAAATTAAGGATGGGACTGATCACACGGCTTACCATCCTGTTGAGTTGCTTTGGGAAGCTACTCAAACAACATAACTATCCATTCAATTAAAATTTCCTGTTTTATAATTTTATTTAGAGATAAATTGCGGAAACAGTTTACCAATACTGTGTCGCACACATGCCCGGTCTCAACCCCATACGTGTCCTTGCTGTGTTTGCATTTTCGGTGCTAGTTATGATTGGATGCGAGGCTCCAGAAACAGAAGCTTTCAACATCCCCTTGCAACACGGTAGGCTCGAATCAACCAAACCACTAACCGCCCCCCTAAGCGGAAAGACGGCCTGTGCATTTAGGCTAAAGTGGTCTGCTGAAGGAACAGCTTTTTCCTATTCCAGTACCAGAAGTTATAAAGGAAGAACTCCTGTTCTCTATGCTCAGAATGCATCACTTACCATGGGAGGAAAAGAGTATAAACTGATAGGTAAAGGGGGAAATGCAGGCCGCGCCCTCCAGACACGCTGGTGGATCTGGGATCCTTCCCTTAATGGTCAGCTTCATATGGATGATGTTCCTGAAGGTCTTTGGGACCTAGATCCAGTTTTAGATGACTGCCTTAAAAACCTGTGTGAAAGTCAGGAATTTACCCGTATCATCATTTCAGAACAGATTATCCCCTGCGGAAATGAGATAGGCCTACAGGGAGAAATCATAGATGAAGGGATAGAGGTGTATTGCCACAAGTGTAACTAAGCGCGTACTTGAACTTCTGATTTCCATCTTACATATCAGCTGAAGGAAGCTGGAACTACCCTACATTTTCTCATAGTAGCTCACTATTCTTCAAAAGATAAGCCTGCTTAAGCTCTCAATCACCCATTTCTCCAAGAGAATTATCTACCTCCAAGGCAGTCTGTTCCTATTGTTTAGGTGATCTCCTATTGGCAATGGCCTTCGCTTCAATGAAAATTCTCTTCACTATCCCATGCCGTTCCCGTATATCCTGCTCCAGTCTTCTAATGGACTCCTCTATTTCATCTGAAGTCAGTTCGTCTTTAAACTCTACATCCAACGCCAGCAATACATTCTCCGGGCCAAAGTGCATGGTGAGGGGA
>JBCCLI010000087.1:0-19117 GCA_039026975.1 Bacteroidota bacterium
CCAGTCCCCCCAAAGGTTTCTGCCCACTGAATAGTACCTAAATCATCCAGCTTTACCACCCAAATATCCAGCTGGCCTTTCGCATTTCTTACATCTCCATCCTGTGAACCTGTAGTCCCTATAAAGGCATACCCTCCATCCCTGGTTTCTATGAGTTGAGAGAGGGTTTCTTCCCCACTCCCTCCGTAAAATTTCTTCCAAAAAATGATATTTTGAGTAGAATACTGGAATAGACAGATATCACTGCTGGTGCTATGGTTTCCCTCCATGAACTTATCTGAGGAGTAGACATCAGCTGCTACTAGCAGGGTGCCATCAGTTTTTACAATGAGTTCTTGCCCCAAGTCAAAGCTTGTCCCTCCAAAGTATTTTTGCCAGAAAGCTACCTGGCTAAAGGTGTGAGAAGGGAAAAGCCAAAAGATCAAAAAATAACTTAGTAGGAGAGATAACTGGCTGAGCCATGTGGTATGACGGGAATTACTCACTATCATTTGGCTACATTCAGGTTTCTGGCAAACTCTTTTTCAAACAGATGACGTGTGAGCGGATAGCTTTCAGGGGCCAAGGCCAACCATTCTTCCTTACTCTTCCAGGAAACCTCCAAGATATTTTCATCCTTTTGAGGAATCAACTTCTGATCAGAAGTAGCAGACATTCTATACCAATAAGTAGTTTTCAAAATCCACTTTTTCCCTTTAGGAAAGGTATGAAAGGTTTTCCCTATTTTATCTAGTAAGCTAACATCTACTAGCCCTGTTTCTTCTTTTACCTCACGCACGGCAGCATCTTCTACAGGCTCTCTCCACTCCACATGGCCTTTCGGAAGGGTCCATTTTCCACGATTGAAAATACATAAGTATCTGCCTTTCTCATCAGTTACTAAGCCACCAGCGGCATCTACATTCCTGAAGGTATCTCTGAAATTATCTGTAAAGTCTACTAACTTTTCTTCACTAGCAAAAACAAAGCAAACAGTAACATCTAACTGTCTCCACACTTCATTTTTCAAAAGGTCCAGTACTTCTCTCAGGAAAGTATCTGCATCAGGATTGATCCCTACATAAAACTTTTGTCCACTAAACTCAGGTCCTTTAAAAAAGTGACCCATGAGTTCCTCAAAGGTGATGGGATCAAACTGATACGTACTTAGGTTATTTCTTACCTCAAATTCGAGGCAGAGGTTCAGAGCAAAAATTTTCATAGCTTTACAGGCCAACGATAATTGCTGTGGGTAAACTCAAAATTGCAGACTATTTACTAAAAATCAAAGCTGTCTCTATCAATCCCGAGGAGCCTTACACCTGGAGTTCCGGTTGGGAATCTCCCATTTACTGCGATAATAGAAAGCTTTTATCTTATCCTGAAATCAGAAAAGAGATTACCGCCGCCTTTGTAGACAAGATCAAGAAGGAATACCCCCACGGGGAAGGCATAGCTGGCGTAGCCACAGGCGCTATAGCATGGGGTGCTTTAGTAGCTGAAGAACTGGGACTTCCTATGGTCTACATTAGGTCAAAGGCCAAGGGTCATGGTCTTCAAAATATGGTGGAAGGCGTATTAACCGAGGCTAAGCGGTATGTAGTCATTGAAGACTTAATCTCCACAGGGAAGAGTAGCCTGAAGGCGGTTCAAGCGCTTAAAGCTGGAGGGGTGGAAGTGCTTAGTACCCTGGCTATCTTTAGCTATGGATTCCCGGAAGCCACCGCCCTTTTTGGAGAATCAGGAAATGAATTTTCAACTTTAATTACCCTGGAGGAGTTATTACATCAAGCTATAGACCAGAACTTCCTGGACGAACACCAGAAAGAGACTATATTTGATTGGCAAAAAAGTCCGGCTACCTGGTCTGCATGAAAATTATCTCAATTTCAATCTAACTTTTTACGCTAAGTATATACCTTAATGGAGGAACAACAAACATTTCTTAGCCAGCTAGAACAAGGCCCTTTGCATGAATTTATCATAGAGGTACGGGGGTATGCAGGAGAATTGACCATTGAAGTAGCTCCTCATCATCTGTTTGAGGTAATGAAAATTTTGAAAGAAATGTTCGCCTTCAATTATCTATCTGATATTACTGCCTCAGACCATTATTCTGATGAAAAGCGATTTGAAGTCTCCTATAATATAGCCAGCCTCAGTAACAAGCAGCGCTTAAGAATAAGTGTCCACCTGGAAGAGGACAAGCCTGAAATAGATTCCATTACCTCCCTATGGACATCTGCCAACTGGTATGAGCGAGAAGCCTATGACATGATGGGCATACAATTCAATGGGAATGAAGACCTTAGGAGAATCTATATGCCTGAAGACTTTGACTATTTCCCCTTAAGAAAAGAATTTCCCTTACTAGGAATTCCCGGTACCATTCAACTTCCTGAGAAAGATCCTCCGAAAGAATATAAGTAAGGAGTAGTTCTCTCTATTCTCCTATCTTAAAGAATGAATACTTAGGCTATACTGCTGCTATGCCAGAGAAAGAACATACTATATCTGCCAGTAGCCCAGCTGAATGGAGAGCCTGGCTGGAAAAAAATCACCAACAAGAAAAAGGAATCTGGCTCATTATCTACAAGAAGGACAGTAGTATTCCTACCGTCTATTATCCGGAAGCAGTAGATGAAGCCCTATGTTTTGGCTGGATAGATAGTAAACCCAATAAACGGGATGCTCACAGCTACTATCAATACTTCTCTGTCAGAAATCCTAACTCTAACTGGAGTAAGGTCAATAAGGAGAAAATAGCGCGTTTACTGGCAGCAGGCAAGATGGCAGCTGCCGGGCTGGAAATGATCCGATTAGCTAAAAAGAAAGGTACCTGGGATGCATTAAATGAGGTGGAAGCCCTCATTATCCCTGAAGATCTGGGAGAGGCACTGGATTCCTACCCCCATGCACGGACCTACTTTGAAGCTTTCCCTCCTTCTACCAGAAGAGGTATACTGGAATGGATTCTCAATGCCAAGAGAACAGAAACTCGTACCAAACGCATTGAGGAGACAGCCAAGTTAGCCAATGAAAATATACGAGCTAATCAGTACAGGCAACCCAAGAAGAAATGAATGCTACCATCTCATTGCGACCTAACAAAAATGGCCAGCCCCTGAGAGGACTGACCACTTGCCTATTGATCAATTAACGTACTAGGTATTTTCACTTCTTATTTCATGCTATACCGCAGAGCTATGCCCACATGAGGGCTTCCTAGCGAGCGGAGATTCTCAGGATGAGAGACCAGCGGCATATCATCCAGGGCATGCATATGTGTATGTAATTGGTATCTGCCTTCTTTTGATACTACCTGCCATAGGTGTGCTGGTGTCTGGGCACGTAAAGAGGCTGCTGTTACTTCTTGTACAGTTATCCATGAATCCTCCTTCAATGGAAGCATCATGTAAGTAAACCCATCTTTATTGAAAGAAGGGAAATCAAGTAATACTTCAGCATCATACTGAGACATAACAGCTATATCTTTTCGCAGAAATGCATCTAAGCTTAGCGTTTGACTGACTAGCATAATGGGGCTGGCGAGTATGAGGAAAATGGCTAAACTGGATATGTATATTTTTTTCATAGCAAGAGTATGTTAAGATAGTGCGGCCGGCTCCTGGTGTAGGATGCCGGCCGACTTGCCTGTATGTCTAACCTAAGTAATACCGATGATTAACATCGCTGCATTTACTAAACTATCTAAAGAACTTACCTAACTATACGGGGGAAAAAATAAATAGTTTTACTATCAGTAAAAAAAGTATTACAATTATCATTGGAAGTTGTCGTATTGCCCATTTTTTCTTTAAGGTTCAGCCTACCAGATAAATGGTTGGATTACTTCACACCTACAGCTTCTATATCCTATCTATGTAATCCATGCTTACCGATAGCACTCTTCCGGCTAGGCCAGCTTGTAAGACTTCAGATTAAAATGGCATGAGGCGCAGGCCGTTTTGATAGGCGTATAAGTGAGAAAGAATAGCAGCATACCTCCCTTTTTGTACAGTCTTAGCTCCCAACTCAAAGGAGGCTGCATACGGCTTTCCATAGGATAAGGCGGTATAAAAGCCGGTAGCAAATTCTATGGCCCCATGGCTATCTATGATTCCATTAAATCCTATCACTAATACATTCTTTAGAGATACTTTTTTAGCTAGTTCTTCGGAGATAAAAGTATTGAAGAACACACACTCAAAATGGTCTGCTACTATCGCCAATTGCTTCTCAATGAAATCTGTGGGAATAAACTCAGCCTGATCAGCCTCATCATGAAAGTACACGCCTTCATTATTAGAGAAAGCGGTAAAGTGGATGACATGTGGGTTAAGGGTATGTACAGCCCTGCTAAACCGTACTAAACTTAGCCCTAACTTAGGATGGAGGCTTAGCCTATCGTTGCCATTCTCTAGTATATCCTCTATTTCTCTTAGCTCAGAATTAGAAAACAGGTTTCTTTCAGGTAGAGGATTCGCTTCGCAGAAGAGGATCTTTTTATGCAAAGCATCAGTTACTTCCTCTTCCTTAGGAGACTGTTGGATCTCCATTTCTTCTACTAAGGCGAGAATAGCTTCTGTAATATCAGCCTGGGCATACTGGAATTCTTGTGCACTCATGAGGCCCATACGCTTTTCCCTCAGCAGATTATTATGACGGGAATCCTGTAAAATCAGTTCATTAGCATAGTCTGTCTGCTTGAATTCCAGAATGAGTTGATCAATGGCTCGTCTGATATTTCCTTGCTGAAGGAGGGCTTTAATTGCGTCCATACAATAGGAACTAACTAGCCGGTTCTACCAAATCCCACCAGTTTCCATACAAATCCTCAAACACAGCTACTGTTCCATATTCATGGGTAGATGGTTCTCTGATAATATTGATCTTCTGCTCTAACAGGTTTTGATAGTCTCTTTCAAAGTTATCTGTGTACAGAAATAGGAATACCCTTCCCCCCGTTTGGTTTCCTACCCTACTTCTCTGCTCTTCATTTTTAGCCCTGGCAAGTAACAGCCTACAACTCCCCTCTCCTTTAGGGGCCACAATGACCCATCGTTTGTTCTCTAAGGGTTGGGGAGTATCTTCTATTAGCTCAAAATGAAGCTTCTCTGTATAAAAAGAAATAGCCTCGTCATAGTCATCTACAACGAGGGCAATATTGACAATGCGTTGGTTCATGCAGAAAAAATTAAGACTCTGAGGCCTGTTCGAATTCTACTTGGCGGTAAATATCTACCATATTTAAAGAGATATCCAATGCCCTCAGTTTTACCTCTGCCTCCAGTCCCGTAATGGTTAGAATTTCCCAGGTATTCTCATTGACTCTACAGAAAGTATCCACCATGGCCTCTGTCTGGCTAACCACGACATACTGCTGCAAAGAAGGAATCTCTCGATAGTGAGCGAATTTAGCTCCCCTGTCAAAGCCTGCGGTACTGTCTGATAAGACCTCCACTACTAATGTAGGATTGATAACTGCGTTAGCATCTTTTGTACTAGTCACTGGCTTTTCATACACCACGGATACATCCGGATAATAAGTCCTATTTGTAGTTTCAACCCTAATTTTTAAATCACTACTATATACAGCACAGAAATTATTCTTTTCCCTCAGTTGATTATTTAAGGAAAATCCCATATTCATACTCAAGAGAGCATGCACTGGCGTTCCTCCAGCCATGGGAGTGATTATGCCATTGTGGAATTCATACTTTGTTTGCCCTTCCTTTTCTAAGGCTAGATAAGCAGCATAGGTATATGTGGCTACAGCAGCTTCTCCCATATTAATTCTACTTACAACGCATTGATGTGAGCCTTGCTTCTCCTTACCGCTTATTAAGTTACAGAAAAAGGGCTTCTTTTCTAGAAATAGAAGCCTAACCTGAATTCGAATATATTAAACTCATCAGAGATAGAATAAGTCAGCGTAGTTACTAAGGTCTGGTAAGGACTTAATAGTAAGCCTCCTCCATAGCCCATATGCCACTCATCACTATCTTCTCCTTCCAGCCAGACCCTACCATGGTCAAAGAATCCTACTAAGCCAATTTCCATAGGTAGCCAGTAACTCTTAGTATTAGCAAGACCTATACGTAAATCAGTGTTATGGAAGAAAGCTGCATCTCCTGCGAAACGCTCCCCACGGAACCCTCTCAGATTAGTTCTACGCCCGAGCGTATTAGCCTGGAAGAAATCATAATTCCCCCAGTTATTAGCAAACCCTACCCTGGTAGCCCATACTATGGGCACGGGCCTTTTGGTGAAGTGGTATAGAGATAGATCCGTAGACAGACGAGTGAAGCTATTATTATTATCACTTAAATTAGTTTTCCAACTAGTATTTACGTTCCACTTAAAGCCTCTCCGAGGAAGGAAGTTATTATCCACAGCATTTATCTGTAAATCTGCTTCCACCCCTACATAGTGCTTAGGGTCAAAGTCTCCTGCTGTTCTCTCAGCTTCCTGCGCTATGAATCTACCTACTGTACGGTCTATTAAGTTGTAGTCATAGACAGGCCCTATCCTAAAGGTATGCCTATTAGCACTGAAGAATTTCTTAAAACTAGGGTTAATAACGATCCTACTCTGACGAAGACGGTTGAAATCAAAGTCATCATCATTCTCATCTGTGTAGACAGTGTTATTTCCTAGCCCAAAATAGTTACGTACATGGGTAGGCGCGAAAGCCTCTGCGTTCAATAAAAAGTCCCACTTTCCAAATACGCCTACCTGATCCCAAGAGTAGCTACCTTGCAAGGCTTGGGTAGCAAAGGCGTACTTAGCCATAAAGCTATGTTTACTTTTATATGGCTCCTTCCTAAATCCATGGTTTGTTTTGAGAATACCTGCCCCTAACACAAAGCCGTCATCTACATTCCAACCCGGAACTATTAGGGGAAGGTAGCTGTCCAGGGTAAAGGCTTTCCGCTCATACACATTAGCTTCATTTCCTATAGTCGTTTTATTTTTGAACCCGGCATTCCAGGCTACCTCATTTCCTTCAGAGGTATCATACACCAGGACTTTCCCTGCCTTCCCATTGGAGATCTTAGTTTCTACCTTATCGTTCCCTTGTCCTCCTATAATTCTTACTTTGATTCCTTTCTGGGTATTCCCAGTGAGAATAAACTCATCCTTACCTTGAAATCCGTATAACCTAATCTCCTTCGTCTCATCTTTCTTAAATACTCTCTCATACATTTTGGCTTTTTCTTCACCCTTCTTATTGACGGCGTATACGGTAACCTTGGTTTGCTGGTCATTTAGCCTCTCCACTATGAATCGCTCTCTTTTATCCGTCCCCCATACATCTACTTCCTTGGCCAGGTAGGAGTAGTATTCCTTAGCAAAGTCCGTCAGTTTAGCTCTCCTGGATTTGAGTTTATCTATAATTATGTCGCCATTAATGTCATAGAGCTCTTTAGGCCAGGCTTCGAAAGCGGATTTCATTACTTCATCTGTCAGACGAGGCTTCATTTCTTCCGCCATATTTATCCAATCTTCCTCATCCATTTCTGTCAGGAAGGTCCTATCAAAAAATCTTGCATTGAAGCATAGCCCCTGAATATCTCTAATGTCATAGTCAAAATCCTGGAACATTCTGGCCCCCCATTTTCTGGAAACAAACCAGGGGATAATTCCATCCACTTTCAGAAATACCTGGTCTCTATCTCTAGGGATGGGCCGGTAGGTAGTAAAATCCCCTTCTTCTTCCTTAGCCCAACGCCACTGATCATCATGCCTATCCCAGTCTCCCAGCCAAATATCTAATAGCCTGGCTCTCAGCACTTCTTCCTGCTTAACCTTATGCTCATAGGTATCTCTGATTTTTCTAAGCACTTTACGAGTAGACTCTACGTCTTTCGCATATCCAAAGCTGGCTACATCATCCCTGTTTTTAGCAGGTCTTTCTTCCAGGAGATATACGCCATCCCCAAAATACTCTTTAAAGTCTCCTAAGGCATCCTGCTTAGGCACATAGTAAAAATCAGGATTGGTGTGGTACACGCCAGCTGCATTGGCTAATTCAGGGACTACCCATGCCCCATAGGGGTGTGCCATAGCTAATTCATCCTGGGCAAAATCCTGTACTACAGTTCCCCTGGCAAATTCTGGAATCAGCAGTGTTACATCTTTATCTACTGAACGCATGGTGTACTGTTTCCCATTCTCATTCTCCAGACGTAAGGACTTAGTCTGGATTCCTCCACCCTTTTTGATGGGGGTTAGATTTCCATACTTAGTATTACTTAAGTCCAATGTGGGGAATTCAATCTCCGCTAGCCAAGCTTCTCTATGTAAGTCTCCTAACCACGTACGCTGCCCTTTTTCGGCTACATAACTGGAGTCTGCCACAGCCTTTACCTTAGCCGGATGGTCAAAATCCGCATTGTCTACTTTATCACTGATCTGTAAACTTTCACTTTTGATTCTCTTTCTAAACAGTAGCTCTCCATCTGCAGATGTCTCAGAAGGGCGCCAGAATTCCATCCAGACTTCACCGTTCTTATAATATTGTAACCTGGCAAAGCCATATCCAGCATATCCAAACTCTGACTGCCCATTCTTGACTATGTATGTTTCTTCAGAACCGGACCCACTGACTATATAATGTCTGTCTGCTTTTACTATTCCGGTGATAGCAAAGCTTCTGGGGTCAGTAAAATACTGGAGGGTGTGCTCATGCCCAGAGGCGAACACCACATGGCCGGCATCATAGGTTACTTCCCTGAGGATTTCTTTCAAGTGCATGTATTGGGGGTGTTTAACCTCCTGGTTAGAAATTCCGGCGTGTCTCAGGGCAGTTCCTACAGAGCCTAATACGGGAAGGGGAATGTATAATCCTTTATTGAACCGGGTCAAGGGAAAGATATGGTCTCTCAAGGTGAACCAGCCCCCATGAGGGCCGTCTGAAAAGAGGGGGTGGTGAAAGGCAAAAATGAAGTCTCCATCATCATTCTCATCTATGATTTCTTCGAGAACGGCCTTAAACTCATCTCGGCTCTTGACTTTACATCCTTTATTCATGTCTGGTTCCTCTTCCCATGGATGCAGAAACCACTGAGAATCCAACAATATGAGGGTGAGGTCCTCTTCTAATTTTATGGCCTTAGGATCTCCACAACCATCTTTAGGGTAGACTACATTTTTCTTTCCTAAGTATTCTTTAGCATACTCAGCCTGCCTCAGAATAGCCTCCCTCCCACCTGCTGACCAGTGATTCCAGTCATGATTACCTGGAATAGCATAAAGCTCCCCATCAAATTTCTTAGCTAAATCTAATTGGGCATTCATAGCCCCTTCCGCCTCTTTCCTATTCTCTGCCCCTTCTTCAGGTAAACCTGCCGGGTAAATGTTATCCCCAAGTAAAACCAGGGTAGCATTTTCCCCTTCTTTTGACAGCATGCGTCCTAAGAGTTCAAAATTAGGAGCATGCTCTTCCAGATGGGTATTTCCACCATCTCCTAATAAGTAAACCGTGTGTTTTATGGAATCCTTATTGCTTAGGGTATAAGAGCCCGAAGGCTTAGTAGATTGATAGCGATAATGTGGCTTCGAGGTACTACAAGATACGATAAGTCCCCCGACAAAAATTACGGCTATGTATCGTAATGTGTGGGTAAAATGGAAGTACATGCTTGGAATTATATTATATGGATACTTGGAAGTTACTAAATAATATAGGAATCTCGTCATTTAAATATCGGAACATCTTGACTTAATTCAAGGAAATGCGCCAACATATAATATTTATTATATTTGAACCTGTCTCATAATTCATAAGTGTGCATGAGAACCCTACGACTCATTACTTATTTTCCTCTCTTGTTCTGTATCTTTTCTTCTGACATAATGGCACAGCATTCCGTAGCCAGACAGTGGAATGAGGCCTTACTTTTTGCTATTAGAAATGATCTGGCGAGGCCTACTGTACACGCTAGAAATCTCTTTCACACCTCTGTAGCCATGTATGATGCATGGGCCCTTATGGATGAAGTAGCTGAGCCTTTCTTACTGGGGAAATCAGTAGGTGATTTTAACAGTAGCTTTGTAGCATACCTACCTAATGTGGAAATAAGCGCAGCCAGAGAGGAAGCCATCAGCTATGCTGCTCATAGGCTACTCACGCATAGATTTACGGATAAAAAAGCTGGTTTTGTAGCTATTCCTCACTTTGATTCTGTGTTAACGTCCCTAGGATATGATCCCACCTACACCTCTACTGCCTATGAAGGTGGGGATCCGGCTGCCTTGGGGAATTTTATAGCTGAGGAAATCATCGCCTTTGGCCTGACAGATAATGCTAATGAAGAGCTGGATTATGCCAATAGGTTTTATGCTTATATCAATGATCCCCTGGTCCCTACCAGAGGAGGAAATCCTTTCATAGAAGATGTCAACCGTTGGCAGCCGCTGGCCCTAAATGTATTTATTGACCAAAGTGGAAACCGCTTTGCTGACGGGTTGGTGGACTTTTTAAGTGCAGAGTGGGGAAGGGTAACGCCCTTTGCCCTGACGGGTAGAGACCTAAACATTTATGAGCGTGATGGTGATACTTACTGGGTGTACCATGATCCCAGCCCTCCTCCTTTTCTGGATATATTACAAGATGATGATGAAAATGACTATTACAGGTGGGGTTTCGGTTTAGTATCCGCCTGGTCCAGCCACCTAGATCCGGCAGATAGTGTTATGTGGGATATTTCTCCAGCTTCCATAGGGAATATCCCCTCTTACCCTACAGACTATGCAGATTACCCCAGTTTCTACAATTTCACCAGCGGTGGAGACGCTAGCTTAGGACATGCCGTAAATCCATATACAGGAGAACCCTATGCCCCTCAAATAGTCCCCAGAGCAGATTATGCGCGTGTATTGGCGGAGTTTTGGGCCGATGGCCCGGATTCCGAGACCCCTCCCGGACACTGGTTTACCATCATGAATTATGTGCATGACCACCCCTTATTTGAGAGAAAATTTAAGGGAGAAGGGGAAGAGCTCCCTGAACTAGAGTGGGATGTCAAAGCTTACTTAGCCCTAGGAGGGGCAGTGCATGACGCTGCTATTTCAGCCTGGGGAGTGAAGGGATATTATGATTACATACGACCTATTTCCGCCTTAAGAGCTATGGCTGACAGGGGACAGTGTTCTGATCCTACCAGACGTAGCTACAGTCCGCTAGGTGTACCCCTGTACCCCGGCTTCATTGAATTAATTGAGCCAGGTGATCCTTTAGCGGGTTTTCAAGATAATGATGTAGGAAAGATCAAAGTTCGTGCATGGGCAGGTCCTGACTTTATTTTGGACCCTGAAACAGATATGGCGGGGGTTAGCTGGATACGGGCAGAAAACTGGTGGCCCTACCAACGCCCCACTTTTGTTACCCCTCCCTTTGCTGGTTATGTTTCTGGGCACTCTACTTTTTCAAGAGCAGCAGCAGAAGTGTTAACCCTGCTAACGGGAGATCCTTTTTTTCCCGGAGGTATGGGGGAATTTGTTGCCCCTAAAAATGAGTTCCTCGTTTTTGAAGAGGGACCTAGCCAGGACATTACCCTTCAATGGGCTACTTATAGAGATGCCTCGGACCAAACCAGCCTTTCCAGGATTTGGGGCGGTATCCATCCACCGGCAGATGATATCCCTGGTAGACTTATCGGTATACAGGTAGGGATAGACGCTTTTAATAAGGCTGAAACCTATTTTAAAGGAAGGATAGCAAATATAGACTTAGGAGAAAAAACCTCCAGAGTATTTCCTAATCCCGTTTCCTCCTCAGAAATCCTTACCCTAGACTTTCAGGCATCAGCAAGTATCCAGAAAGCTAGTCTAGAACTAGTAGATATGAGTGGCAGACGGGTATATAAAGAGCAAATAACGGCTATTGGAGGAACACAGAGGGTAGAAATACCTTTAGTAAGCCTTCAAACAGGATTCTATGTCCTAAAAGTAGTACTGGGAGAAAGAGTGGATCTACATAAAATTATGGTAGAATAAATACCATCTCGCCGATAGGTCTCTGGTAGTTACTAGTAGGCATGTAATACTTTGTCTATCCTTCCTAATGAATGCCCTGTCAAAGGTATCATCCGCCTTAATGGGCAGTTATCCATGAATTTCAAGAATTTCGATTTTTCCTATCGAACCAATTGGGCATTAGAATAATCCAGTAAAGTGGTAATATCTGCTATTTAGGAACTATTCAAAAAACAAACTACCTCTTTTCTGTAGTCTTGTACCAGTTGATAGTAGAAACTTGTACTGTATCATGGCCCTGCAAGCACGCCAAGTCCACTATATAGAAAGGGTCATACCACAGGGGTAGAACGCACATTCTCACAAGTAAGATTAAGGTTAGTATCGTAAACCCACCAAGGGTTTAGGGTTGTTTTAATTGGGTGAAAGTAGACTGGACGAGTTAGTCCAGTCTTTTTCTAAGCTTGACGGTTCTACGGCTCTCTAAAAGACATGTAAGAATTAGTATAAACTTTCATTTTTTTTCCCTGACCATTCAATTCCAATATTGGACCATTAACACGAGATTCATTGATATCGTTAGTCCTAGTACGTAATTTTGAATAGTCTTTCAATTATAACAGCTATCTGCTAAAATATCTATAATTAAGGACTACAAATGGTGAATAAACATTAACAGAGGAACCTAATCTAATATGATTTCACTGGCAACATTATTTCTAATTACCTTTTGCCTCATCCTCATTACCCCTATAGTCTACGCATTATGCAAGAAGATCAAGAAGAAGGCCATTTTGAAAGCTTTCCTTAATGACATTCTCAGATTTGGGTTGAAAGCAGCCTGTATCATTAGCATTTTTGTGGCTGTGGATGGATTCATTCTTACTTCACCTGAAACTGCTAAAGAAGCAGGGCTAGATTATAGCCAACTATTTTTCCAGCCTGTGGATGCAGAACAAAACCTAAGCGAAGCGCAAGTGAGAGTTTCTCCCTCAAACCTACAGCAGGTTAATTTGTCGGAGATAGAGAAAGAGCTTAGCAAGAACATTCAATAAGTTTAACATCGGTATGAGTAATAAGAGCCATATTCTTTACGGATATGGCTCAATTCTTTTAGCATGACAACTGGTAGCGCCCAGCTAGGGTAGCCACTACTCCCTACCAAAAGCTACTCTTTTTTCTTCTACCCGTACTTACCCCTAGTGCGCCTAACACCCCTCGGGTAAGCTCCCTGGCTACCGTACGACCTATTTGGCGAGTCAGGGTGCTGTCAGCTATTTTTTCAAAGGTACTCTTCTCCTTCTTTTTCCTAGATCTTACTGAAACAGCTTTCTCCTTTTGCTTCCTCCTTTCTGCCTGTTTCTCTTCCTCTTCTGCCTCGGCAATCTTCTCTTTCAGCACCTCATAAGCACTTTCCCGATTTATGTCTTTATTATAGTCATCTATAATTTCTGACTGCCCTATGATGGCTCGAATCTCTGCCTTAGTGAGAATATCCATACGGGACTGAGGTGCTCTTAGCATGGTATGTACTAGAGGAGTAGGAATTCCTTTCTCATTTAGGGCCGTTACCAGGGCCTCTCCTATTCCCAGCTGGGTTAGCAATTCATCAATATCATAATAATCTGTTAAGGGAAAATTCTCAGAGGCTAGCTTGATGGCTTTTCTATCTTTGGCTGTAAACGCCCTAAGCGCATGTTGAATTTTTAATCCTAACTGGCCCAGCACTTCATCTGGAATATCCGCAGGGTTTTGGGTAACAAAGATAAGCCCCACCCCTTTAGAACGGATAAGCTTAACAATGCTTTCCAGCTGATCTAGTAACTCATCAGAGGCTTCATCAAAAATCAGATGTGCTTCATCTATAAAAATGACCAGCTTAGGCTTCTCCAGATCTCCCTCCTCAGGGAAGGTGGTATAAATTTCTGCCAGCAGGCTCATCATGAAGGTAGAAAACAGCTTAGGCTTATCCTGTATGTCTGTAAGCCTGAGAATGGATACCATTCCTTTTCCTTCTCCATCTGTTCTGATCAGATCCTCCACATCAAAGGAAGGCTCGCCAAAAAACCTATCTCCCCCCTGCTGCTCTAAGGTAATAAGCTTACGCATAATAGCGCCCACAGAAGCGGTAGACACACGTCCATATTCTTTCTCAAAATCTTCCTTCCCCTGATCAGTAATATACTGAAGGCTTTTTTTGACGTCTTCCAGATCTAACAAGGGAAGCTTATAATCATCACAATACTTGAAAAGTACAGACATAACCCCTGACTGGGTATCATTCAGCCCTAGCATTTTAGAGAATAAAACTGGCCCAAACTCAGTGGCTGTAGCCCTTAACTTCAGTCCTGGTTCATCTGAAAGGCTTAGTAACTCTACAGTGGCAGCCTTTTTCTCAAAAGGGATGCCTATTTTCTCATGCCTCTCATCTATTTTAGGATGGCCTGGACTGGGCTGGGCTATCCCACTTAGGTCTCCCTTAATATCCATCAAGAGGGAAGGAACGCCCGCCTCAGCTAGATGCTCAGCTACTATTTGGAGGGTTTTAGTTTTACCGGAGCCAGTAGCTCCCGCAATAAGTCCATGTCTGTTTAGGGTTTCCAGGGGAAGAGAAACTAGGGTTCCAGTCTGAACCTCTCCCGCTAGCATAGCGCCTCCAAGGGTCAGGGATTTTCCCTCAAAGGAATATCCGGATTGAATGTCTTCAAGAAACTTATCTTTCATCTGTTGATCTTCAGGTTTCCCCGAAAATAAGAGATAAATACCCCAGTCTCAACTATTAGAGGACTGCTGCAAGCTAAGCTTGTAAAAAAGTTCTGGTGGAACTGCACAGTTTAGCGGCGCGGGTACGTACAAAAATTCTCCTGATGCTAGGTTAAATACAGGGCTAAAAGAATTGTAAGATGTTTGTAAACCGTGGGGTATTTCTTACCATGAAATCTTAGTGGACAGGTAATGGGATGGAGTTAAAACTTAAACCAGCTCTACGGACTCCGGTTCTATCCACTTTCCGTCTGCTCTGATAAGGTCTATGAGTTTATCTACCGCTTCTACTGTTTGAACGGCTTTTTCTACTACTGTCTTCCCCCTGTAGAGAGCTATCTTCCCTGGCCCTACACCTACATACCCATAGTCAGCATCAGCCATTTCTCCAGGGCCATTCACTATACAGCCCATAATGCCTATCTTAACCCCTTTCAGGTGTTCTGTCCTTTCCCTGATTTTAGCAGTGGTTTCTTGTAAATCAAAGAGGGTTCTTCCACAAGAAGGGCAGGAGATATATTCTGTTTTGGTGATTCTTAGTCTGGACATTTGTAAGGCGCCAAATGCCGTTCTAAGTCTTACCTCATCTGCTTTCTCTAGCCACACTCCATCTACTAAGCCGTCAACCAGGAGAGTACTCAGCTGTGAAGATAGGGAAAGTTGTGTACGCGCATCCTGACCCAAGCGTAAGTGCTCAGCCAAATGATCATCTTCGTAATAGCTCGTATCTTTTGTGTGAACTATCTGGATGATGATGGGATCTTTTCTCTCCCACGTTTCCAGTTTATAGATCATTTTCCGAAAACTATACACAGGTAAACCCTCTTCTGAACGCAGTACCCATACCACCATATCTGCAGAGGTAATGGCTTGTGCCTGGGGTAAGGTCTCAGGGGTAAGTCGAATAAAATTTAGGCTAGCACTTTTTTCTGGAGCCTTCAAAAAGTCTTCTGGAGAATCAAATAGAGGGAAATGTTGGGAGTTATCAGATAATAACCGCCATATGTTAGCATCATAAATCTTTTTTAACCCTCCTGGCAGCTCGAAGACAGGAACTTGATCACCTAGATACACATAGTCAGTGGCCAAATCTGAGAAATTATACTTATCCAGGCTTTCTACATAGGTATAGCCCACAGGACTTAGGTCAGGAGGATCCAGCTGCTTCCCAGATAAATCTGAAATTACTCTGGGTACATGTTCAGATCCTATGTTTACCCTAGTATGAGAAGGCCTTCTGCTAAACCCGAAGGGACTAAAAGGTAGCTTAATCTGCTCTTGCTGTGGAGTCTCCTTAGCTGCTTCTCTTAACTTATTGGCCTGCTTTACATGATAATCTACTAAAAACTGAGCAACCGGCATCTCGTATTCCGGCTCTTCTGTCAAGGAAACACGAACAGTGTCACCTATTCCATCAAGTAATAAGGTGGATATCCCAAGGGCAGATTTGATGCGACCATCTTCGCCTTCTCCTGCCTCTGTTACACCTAAGTGAAGAGGATACACATTCCCAGCTTCAAGCATACTCTTCATGAGAAGCCTGTAGGCTTGTACCATGACCTGGGGATTAGAGGCCTTCATAGAGATAACCAGGTTATGGTAGTGATATTCTTCACAAATCCTGATGAACTCCATAGCAGACTCTACCATCCCTAAGGCTGTATCTCCATATCTACTCAAAATTCTATCAGAGAGAGATCCATGGTTAGTTCCTATGCGCATGACTGTCCCTTCCTCCTTACAAATTTGTACCAATGGAGAGAAGCGTTTGTGAATTCTCTCTATCTCATCCTGATAGCTTTCATCTGTATACTCAATTTCTTTAAAGCGCTTTTTATCTGCATAGTTCCCCGGGTTTACCCTCACCTTTTCTACTATTCTGGCAGCTATTTCGGCAGCATTAGGAGTGAAGTGTATATCCGCCACTATGGGGATCTTCACGCCCCTTCTCCTTAATTCATCTCGAATAGCCTGAAGGTTATTCGCATCTTTTCTACTGGGCGCAGTTATACGGGCATACTCACAGCCGGCATCCACCATTCTAATGACCTGCTCTACAGTAGCCATAGTATCCATGGTATCTGTAGTGGTCATAGACTGTATCCTGATGGGATGATTACCACCCATGGGAACATCTCCTATATGTACCACACGAGAGGGGATTCTCTGGTAAGAAAAATGAGATAGAGTGTAAGGATATTCCGGATTCATGCTTGTACTGTTCTCCTGTAGTCAAACTGAATTACATACGGGAAAGAAAGTGTAAAAAACCCATCCTTACAAGCAATAAGCCCTCCAAATAGTTTTTAAAATGTCCGAATGGAATATGTTCTGTCAGATTTTAAAGAGAAAACAGCTTAGCTCATAATTGTGAATCCTCATGCCACCATTAGGTCTCAAATTATAGATTCATCTGGAAGAAAAAACAGCTTCCTAGTGAAAAAAGAGTAAGCTGAAGGTAAAAAATTAACTTTTGGTATGTAAAAAAGGAAGGTTTTTTGTTTAGAAAGGGAATACTTAAGTGCCTAATTTTCAAATATATTAGAAGCAATAATTACAGCTCAAACAAAAAAAGTAAAATCGGAAAGGTAAAAAGTGAAAATTGAAGGTTCAAAAGTGAAAAATGAAAGTAGAAAAATTAAAAATCGATTGACTACTGTATAAACAGGTAACAAATCTCCTTTCAGCCTCCAACTACTTCCTTCCCATCTACTCAGCATTCTCTTGTAAGTACCAGTTAGGCGTCCACACAAAGAAAAGAAAAAAACGCTAGCTATGGATTTATACAAAATCATAAGTCAATTAACCGAGGAAGAGTTTAATGAGATACACGCCACCTTTACGGCTAACAAAGCCGAAAAGAGTGCCGCATTTCTACGGATCATTAGAGAAAATCCAATCTCCCCCGACAAGGAATTCTTAAATCAGTTTGACATTACGCCATCCGCTTTTTACGTGCTTAAGTCAAGGCTTAACCAGAAAATAGAAACCTTTCTATTAAACAGGGTGGGTGATCCCAACCTACACGTCATGAGGAGGGTGCTTAATGTCAATGATCTGGTGTTTAATAACCCAAGAGAAATATCTATAGCTGCACTAAGAAAACTGGAGAAAGAGCTACTCATTTTTGATTTTCCTTATGGGCTCATGATCGTATATAAGGAACTTCAAAACCTGCACGCCTTTGATGAGAATCATACTTACTTTAAGAGTAGATATAATCAACAGGTGGCCTATGCAGTAGCCATGGACAAAGCCGTGGATCTAGTAGTACAGTTTTTCCGTGCCTTTGACTTGTACTACCTGGCCAGAAAAGAAAAGGATCATGCAGAAATGATCCGTGTCATGGAGAAAATAGATAACCTGAATAACCTGTATGAGTCTCACAGGCTGTACATTTTCAAGTGTATCATCCACATTTTCTCCAGACTATTTATAGAAATTCCTGATACCATTAGATGTGAAGTAGAGGATGTAGAGGTGATGTTTGAAAAGTCCCTCCAGATTCTAGAGGATTATAAGGATGACTCTTTCTATTTGAACATCAACATCCTGTTCAACTTCCTGCGTTACATCTATTATGATAATAACAAGATCAGAGACAAGTCTAAGATCTTCTTTGAAATTCTGGACTATAAGATTGAGGAACTATTGACGCGTTACCACTTTAATGCTAATACTTCCCTGTTCTTATCCAGAAAGTTACGTCATCACGTTCGTACAAATACCATTGAACAGCTAGTGAAGGACATAGATGAGCATATCAGCAAGGTGGAGGTAGAGCCTTACAGACTAAGTTTCTACACTAACTACCATATGTTCCTGGCCCACTCATTCTTTGCAGCTAAAAACTATAAAAAGACCTCTCGTATTCTTTATAACTTGAGAAACGAGGTAAACCTTAGAAAGCATATCCACATAGACATGGAGGTGAAGTTCTTCCTGGCCCTCACTTATGTAGTGATGGAGGACTTTGACCTAGCCAACCAGTTGATTCTTTCTCTTCAGCGTCAGCTGCGAAAGGCTACTCTCAGCAGATATGAGCACGCCAAGATCCTTCTGAAGATCTTAAGTGTAGCACTAGGCGGTAAGCCACGTACACGTCTGAGAAACCTCAGAACCAATATAGACAAGTGGAATGATGCCAACAGAGGTCGGCATGCCCTCCTTCCAGAACTGGACATGGAATCCATTTTCCTGAAGGATGAGGTAAGTACGCTAACTATCTAATCAGCACTTACCAGAATAGAATAGGTTAGGCCGCTCAGTTTGAGTGGCCTTTTTTTATGGTCGTCCCCAAAACAGAAGCCTTGTATTCCACATAATTTCTATTAACTTTGAAATACAAAGTACTTTTTATGGAAGACAAGAAGTATGTAGAAGACCTGCAGGA
>JBCCLI010000088.1:0-18764 GCA_039026975.1 Bacteroidota bacterium
AACCCAACGGGAAGACGGTGAAAATACCTTAGGTTCTCATAGTTCTCGAAAGGGCATCTGCTTCACTTAGCTTTGTCATTTCGAGCGCCTCTATTACCTAGTTCGGGAGAATTTCTATAAGATTCTCCTTATACTGTAAATCCCCCTACCGCCTTTTCGCAGCCTTCCCAATTGATCTGGATGGTGGAATCACTGTGTAGGTAGTCTTCCGGTTCTAGCTTGTCAGGGAAGCCTTTCCATCCGGCGGTAGGACCGTAGAAGTCTCCTGATTGAGCTGCTGGGTCCATGGCACAACGGATAATGCCTTTAGCCCCATCTTCAGCTGTTTGGGCGCGTTGCATGAGTTCACTTTGAGGATCCATTCCACCGTCAGCCGTTGTGGTAACCTGCAGATTGGTAAGTGCCAGCCCAGGGTGGGCGAGGAGAGACTTCACATTTGAAACTCCTGCTTCTTCCAGCTTTTTCTTAAGTCCGTAAGTGAAGGCACAGTTGGCCAATTTCGTCTGATGGTAACGCATCCATCTAGGGCCCTGGAAACTATTATTTTCTTCTTCTGTTCCATCACCTCCCAGGTTACCTCCTTTTTTCTCGAAGTATTGCATTTCCAAGGGAGGACCTAGCCTGGCCATAGAAGAGTGATTGACTACACGTGCTTCCTCACTTTTCTTTAGTAAAGGAAATAGCTCTTTGGTCAGTAAGAAATGGGAAATGCAGTTGGTTTGCATTTGTACATCATAGCCGTCCTTAGTGGCTTCATCTTTCAGGGCCATTACGCCGGCATTATTCACTAGGACATCCAGCTGGTCATACTTAGCGGTAATAGCTTGGACTGCTTGCTGGACACTCTCAAAGTTCTGTAAGTCGCAGGTGATGGCTTCAAACTTGCCGGAAGGTACTTCTTCCTGAAGCTGTTTGAGAGCGTTGGCTGATCTTTCACTTTCTCTATTTAGCAGGAGAACGGTAGCTCCTTTTTTGGCTACTTCTCTGGCACAGACAAAGCCAGTTCCACTGGTAGTTCCGGTTATAGCTACCACTTTCTGGCTCATATCCTGACTGTGGTTACTGATGACAGTAGGAAGATGTTCAGTGATGATATTAGTTGACATTGTGCGATTGTTTAATGGATTGGGGGATAAGAAAATGGAAGTTAAGGAAAAAGGAAATATTCTCCAGAGAAAAGAAAGAGGTGAATCTCTGGGAATTTTGGCCCATCAAGTAACAAATCCCTCTTCTGTTTCCTACCTACTTATGACCAGTAGAGATGGATGGATAGGCGGTTTTCTATATAATAATCTGTTGTGCTTAGAGAGGATATTCGAAAAATTTGAAGAAATCTAATGGAGTCAACTTCCACATTATCAGCATAATGGAAGAAATAAGGAAAGCGTTCACATTATTTTAAGGATTTTTCTATTTGCATTTCGGAGAAAAATCCTAATTTAGCTATGCGAGGTAGCTGTCGCTACCGGCCGCAGGAAAGTAGTCAGCCGAATTGACGGAAGATGAAGCCTGTAGGAATGTATCACTTAAAGAAAGGAGGTATCACAATGTCTTGTTCCAATTACGACTTAGCCCATTTCATCACACTTAAGCTTACCACAAGTTAAGTAGAGATGGTTTTGTGAGCCTGGTAGCTTTGAGTGTGTTTTACATGAAATGAGAGTTATTAGGAATACCCCCGGTGTCGTAGCTGACACCGGGTTCTTTTTTGCCTAATTTGTTAGGATTCAATTTGTTGGCTGAGGTACCGTTTTTCCTACCCCTTTTTATAGCTTCGTGCATACTCCTTTTTCCTGAATGTACATATAGACAGAAATCGTGTCATTTTCACCTCTTTTCGTGAATACGTATTCTATTTTTTTGATTTCCATAATAGCTTGATAAGTAATTGGTTAGGAGAATTAATATGAGAATTGGATTATTTTATTCTCCAATTATTAATCTAAGGGAGCAGTTTCTCGTATATATAGTTGTCGAACTTGTCTGTATACTAACTAGTAATCATGGGTTTATTTTCCTTCTTTGGATTTTCCTCAAGGAAAGGAAAGTCTAACAATCCCCCGGGGATTATCTCCGCCCAACGAGAGGAACTAAGGCAGTCTAAAGGACGCTTAGGAAAAGCTGCAACTAAACTTCGGCTAACTGGCTACGTGCTTGTAGACGGAAAACGAAGGGAAGCCATCAGTACCAAACTCTTTGTGGAAGAAGGGCGAGCCATTCGTGTGGTGGGCGAGCGTTTTGGTCGCCTATTGGTGGAACCAGTATAGCTCGCTAGTGATCTGGCTACTGAAAAGTAGTTTCCTAATAAACGGCACATACCTTTTTATTTGCTGGAGAAAGCCCACAAGCTAGGGAATACTATAGGGTAGGTCTTTAGGATGTTTGCTGATCAGGAAATGTATTATCGCAGCTAATAGACCTTACAAACTTTTTAAGGAACTATATTTCCTCATGAGTTATGTCCTATAGAGAACCTTACTATGCTGGATGAGGCGCTTCACATTAGGTCTATCTTTAATCCAGCTTGAGGACAGCATGGAAGGCAGATTGGGGTACTTCCACAGACCCTACTTGGCGCATCCGCTTCTTTCCCTGTTTCTGCTTTTCAAGTAGCTTTCTCTTACGGGTAATATCTCCTCCATAACATTTAGCTGTTACATCTTTACGCATAGCTTTCACAGTCTCCCTGGCTATGACCTTTGAGCCTATAGCAGCCTGGATAGCTACTTCATACTGCTGGCGGGGGATAAGTTCTTTCAGTTTCTTACAGATGCTTTTTCCGAATTCGTAAGCCTTATCTCTGTGTATGAGTGAGCTGAGGGCATCTACCTGATCTCCATTTAGGAGAATATCCAACTTAGCCAGTTTGGAGGATCTGAAGCCCATCAGCTCGTAGTCAAAGGAGGCATATCCTCTGGAGACAGTCTTTAGTTTATCAAAGAAATCGAAGACTACTTCCGCTAATGGAAGCTCAAAGGTAAGTTCCACCCTGTCCTGAGTGAGGTATACCTGATTCACAAACTGACCCCTTTTCTCCATACATAGCTCCATCACCTTCCCGATATAGTCTACCTTGGTGATGATTTGGGCTCTGATGAAAGGTTCCTCTAGTTGCTTAATCTTGTTAAGCGGAGGTAAGTCGGACGGGCTATTAATTTCTATTTCGGTCAAATCAGTTAGGGAGGCCCTGAATCCTACGTTGGGGACGGTAGTAATAACCGTCATGTTGAACTCACGTTCCAGGCGTTCCTGTATGATCTCCATATGTAGCATGCCCAGGAAGCCTGCTCTGAATCCATATCCCAAGGCTGCGGAGGTCTCAGGTTGGTAGATGAGGGAAGCATCATTCAGTTTGAGTTTCTCCAGAGAATCCTTTAATTCTTCAAAATCTTCAGAATCTACTGGATAAATTCCTGCAAATACCATAGGCTTTACTTCCTGAAAACCCTGAATGGCAGCTTCAGCAGGCTTATCTCTTAAGGTTACCGTATCACCTACTTTTACTTCTGTCAGATTTTTGATGCCTGCTACCATATATCCCACACTTCCGGTCTCCACTGACTTTACGGGCTGTTGGCCTATTTTCAAGATTCCTACTTCCGTAACAAAGTATTCTGCTTCAGTAGCTATGAATTTTACATGGTCATGCTTACTAAGTACGCCATCCATGATACGGAAATAGACAATGGTTCCTCTGTAAGGATTGAATACAGAGTCAAATACCAGTGCCTTCAGGGGGGCTTTGGGATCCCCTTTAGGGGGTGGAATGATGTCAATTACCCTATCCAAAATATCCGTAATCCCAATTCCGTTTTTGGCAGAGGCATGAATGATCTCCGATTCATCACAGCCAATGAGGTCCATGATTTCTTCACTTACCTCTTCTATTCGTGCGGAAGGAAGGTCTATTTTATTAAGAACTGGAATGATTTCCAGGTCGTGTTCAAGTGCCAGGTAGAGGTTAGAAATGGTTTGGGCTTCTATTCCCTGGGCAGCATCTACTACCAGTAAGGCCCCCTCACAGGCATTGATGGCGCGGGATACTTCATAAGAAAAGTCTACGTGTCCGGGTGTATCAATCAGATTCACTGTAAACACTTCTCCTGCTTTTTCATAATTCATCTGGATGGCATGGCTCTTGATGGTGATTCCTTTTTCACGTTCAAGGTCCATATTATCCAGCACCTGGTCTTTCATCTCACGCTCTGTCAGAGTTTGGGTAGCCTCCAGCATACGGTCAGCCAGGGTACTTTTCCCATGATCAATGTGCGCAATGATGCAGAAATTTCTTATGTGATTCATATAAGCTTAAACCCCTCTTTTAGATATAAGGTTTTGTGAATATGTGCTTCCTTATAAAAGAACTCAAATATCCCCTGAGAATTTCAAAAAACAAATACCGTTCCTAAGGAAAAATGAGCATTTATCCGATCTCTACGAAGATGAAATATATACAGCAGATGAAATTGAGGTGGCTCGATAGAAATTCTATTTTCCATGAACAAACCCTATTAGGGGCCTACTACACGTTCAAATAGTACCACTTAAGATTATCCAATATGAAAAAGCTTTACAGTATCCTTATTTTTCTTGTTTTCACCTCAGTATTATCTGCCCAAAGCCAAAGAGGGAGCATGATAATAGGTGGATTTTTTACGGTAGACGGCCAAAACAGAACTACTGATCTATCTTCATCTTCACTTGATAGAAAGGACAAGCGAAATAGTGTATTTCTATCTATTAGTCCCCAGATGGGATGGTTTACCCAAGAGAATACGGTTCTTGGGATTGGCGTAACCTATCAATATTCTTATGCTAAGCAACAGGTACAAGTAGGAAATTCTCCTGATGGTGATCCATTTATAGATGAATCTAATGTAGTTCTGTTAGCTCCCTATTGGGCCAGGTATGTCCAACTACTAGATGACTTCTATGTGACTAATACGGTGAGTGTATTAGGGGGAGTAGGAAGTTCAGATGCCAGCGGCAGCAAATCAAATGTACTTGTATTGGGAGCTAACTATGCGCCTGCTGTAAGCTATTTTATGTCAGATAAATGGATTATCAGGGTAGGGATAGGACAGGTATTTTACAATTTTACTCGTAATAGGTCTAGTGATGATAACGTAGCTAATAATCATACCTATGGAATTAGTTTTGAGCTAAATACCTTGAATGTAGGCATACAACATATGATTAGCAGAAAGGATTAATAAGGATTACATGCTTATCAAGAAGCGGTGGAAATCTTTAGCTATCTAATTCCAGCTTAACCGTCATGTCTATACCTGATTAGCGGCCTTCTTTACTTGATACTATCATTATGCTGTGGCTACCATATCTTAAAAAGGAAATTCACAACTAACACTTTTAGAGATAATTAATGATGGTAAAAAAGCAGAAACAGTAAGCATTAAGGGGCATAAAGTAGCTTGTCTCATTTGTAAACATGATAAGTTTTACAAGAAAATTGGGGATACCACTAATTTCTGGGGAATAGTTACTTTTTTGAATAAAGACTTTGTCCTGTATGAGTGTGAAAGCAGCACCTATCTCCTTTTGGTTAGCTCATGGGTGAATCTCTCCTGCTAAGTATACCAACCAGCCTATCGTAAAAGGAGCTTCCTTTACTAGGTATTTGAGATTCTCATGAGGACATAATTGATTTAGTTATCCTTTCAAAAGTATTAAGGGGACCTACTGATGACACCATTCCCAAAAAATCTGGTCTATAGAGAAAAGTACCTGTGAGCTAACTTAGGTGGAGAAAAAAACCTAAGCATACAAGAATAGTCATTTATGGACCTCAATTGTGGCCTGAGTAACTGGAGAACCCTCTTCCTGGCGATATGGATAGGATGCAGATGTTTCTTTCACGGACAGGCACAGGAGCAACCTCCCAGCTTACTCCCTTTTCTCCCCCAACATCTAGCTGATCACCACATCCCTGGTGCCATGGTCAGCATAGTAAGATCAGATACTGTGCTGTTTTCTGGGGGATTGGGGTTAGCTAATGTAGAAACGAATGAGAAAGTTTCTGCAAGTCATGGCTTCCGCCTGGGATCTGTAGCCAAGTCTTTCACGGCTTTGGCCATGCTTTCTCTCTTGGAAGAAAAGGGCCTTTCTTTAAATACACCCGTGAACCAAATAGATCCTGACCTACCCATAGTGAATGCATGGGAAGCTGAAGCCCCAGTTACCATAGCCCACTTACTGGAGCATACGGCAGGCTTTGATGACTTTCACTTACATGCACTTTATAATAGGACTGACTCCGTAGTCCCTAAAGCCAGGGAAATGGTGGACGCTCACAAGAACTCCTATACCTGTAAGTGGAAACCAGGCGTGCGTAAAGCCTATTCTAACCCGGGATATATTCTTGTGGGCCACTTGATAGAAAAGCTCTCAGGCAGATCTTATGGAGAATATATTCACGCTACCATACTGAAGCCACTGGGCATGGAGTCTTCAGGATACTACTTCACCAAGCCCATGCACATTCCTTTTTCACGGGGGTATAGAAAAGTAGGCAAGGAGATACTTCCAATATCCTTTACTTCCATTCAGGGAGGACCTGCCGGGGAGTTTTGTACAAATGCAGAAGATATGAGTAAGTACCTGCAGTTCTTGCTCAGAAAGGATACCACGGTATTAGATGCTATTAACTTACCTCATACGGTGTTTGACAGGATTGAACATGCCCATACAAATGTAGCAGCCCGGAAAGGCTTACCCCATGGGTATGGACTGGGGACCTATTCCATCTGGAAAAATGGCTATTTATTTCTGGGCCATGATGGTGGGATAGATGGCTTTTCTGCTCGCTATCTGTATTCAAGAGAAGCGGATCTTGGAGTAGCCGTAGCTATTAATCGGGAAGGGAATGCAACCGCTATGGCGCATGAAATCCTCGACTTCTTGGTGGGAGAAGAACCTCTGCAGGCGCGAACTACACAGAAAATTCCTGAAGAGATGGCAGAAAAGATGGAAGGCTTTTACGAGTATCACAGTCCCAGAAACCAACTGTTTTCTTTTACAGACAAAATGTTTGCAGGTATAAGCCTGGATGTGCAGGAGGAGTATGTGCTAACGAGAAGTATACTGGGAAAAGCTCGCGATACGCTTTACCATGCTGGGGATGGACTTTTCTATAAAAATCAGGAGGGCGTTCCCTCTGCCCTTAGCTTTGTCTCTGAAAAAGGGGAAACTGCCTGGTGGATGAATGAAAGCTACTGGTTACAGTCTTCCAGGGTACTTAGGTTGGTAAAATTTTTTGGGTTGATCCTATCTCTTTTGGGAATTATCTCATTTGGGGTATTTGAAGGGATTTCAGCCTTAGTACGTCTGGTCAGGAGAAAAGAGAAACACCCTCTTAGCCATTACCTATTGTTAGGCGCCTGCTGCTCCTTTGGTCTGATGTTTTTGGCCTTTTCCAATGCGATGTCAGATTTACCTCAAGCTGGGAACCTGAACCTGAACTCGGGTCTGTTTTTTATATCTCCTTTCCTCATGACCCTATGTACCCTTGGTGCTTTAGGGAGCTGGAAGAGAATGTCAAATAGGACGGTAGGTAGGAAATTATATGATTCCTGGGTCCTCCTTTCCTGTCTGGTCATGATCCTTTATTTGTGGAAAATTGGATTTGTAGGTCTCCCCTTGTGGAGTTATTGATCATCTGGTCATTCTCTTAGAGTGTTTAGGCGATATAAGGGAAGAAAATACGGCCATTATGAGGAGCTAACTTATCCTGGCAATTGTTTGTTCTTGCAGAAAGAGGAGGGTCTTTTTCTATACCTGATGACAACTATACTGTTTATATCCTGTCTTTTCTATAATTCTAAGTAGTCTACCCCTACACATCCTGCCATCACTGCGGAGTTTTAACTGTCCTCTTTATTAACCTTTTCATAACCTACATAAACCATGAAGTACGTATTGACTACATTCACTATGGTATTTCTCATGACCTCCCTGATAGGACAGGCAGAGAAAGGGACCATACTTTTAGGAGGAGGAATTGGCTTTAGCGGCTTTAACGATACTGAGGAATTTTCAGCTGGTTTCAGCCCATTTATTGGCAGCGAATTTGAGTCTTACAGCTTTAGTGTTAGGCCACAAATAGGATGGTTTTTAAATGAGAGTACCATTCTGGGAGTAGGCTTAGCTTATGAGTATGCCTCCTTTAAGCAGAAGTTTACGGATCCACTCTTTGTTGAGGTAGAGTCCTCCCAGACAAGTAATCTTGTTTTACTTAATCCCTACTTGATTAAATACATGGATCTTACGGATAAGCTGTATTTTACTACCAGTATTAATTTGTTAGCTGGCATAGGAGGTAATGATATTGAAAATGATAGGGAAATTGAGTCTGACTTGCTGGTTATTCGGCTGAATGTTTCTCCTGGCTTAACTTACTTTTTCTCTGAGAAATGGGCTGTGAATGCAGGAATAGGGCAGCTTTTCTACAACAGGATACAAGAAACCCTGGAGGAAGATGGTGGAAGTGGGGATGAGCCCAGGAATGTGGAAAATAGTTTTGGGGCAAGCTTTGATTTCAATACATTCACTATCGGCTTTCAGTATTTTATTCCTCCAAGGAGGTAGTAATCTTTTGCAGAGGGCCGTCTGGGACCCAGCCAATTCTAACGGTAGTAGATTGGATTTGGGACTTATGCAGAGGTAGCTCTTGCTGCCTCGCCTTGTGATAAGGAAATCCCTACGCAGCTACCAGGTATTAGTAAGGCTGGCGCAAAAGGCGGTTCCCTAATGGGATAACTACTTACCTATGTATATTTGACTATGAATAAGGGGTATGGGCTTATATACGTTCTGAGAACTCGGCTGCCTATATCCTTTATTCATAGCTGGGTATCATCTGAGTATTTATGGAGATCCAATATGAACTTCTCTTTTTCTTCAGTGCGCTAGGCGCCTTTAATGGGCTGCTGATGGGTATGTATTTCTTGTTTTCTATCAGGCCTGTCCACCCCTCACATTATTTCTTGGGAGCTCTTTTGCTAACCTTAAGTGTAAGGGTAGGGAAGTCAGTCTTTTTTTATTTCCACGCTGACCTTGCAGATGTGTACATTCAGATAGGCTTATTTGCTTGCTGGTTCATTGGCCCCTTTTTGTATTTCTACCTGAAGGCTGCCTTAGCCCTAAAGGACAAGTTCAGGAAAGAAGTCATCCTCCATTTCTCTTTATTGGTTCCAGTAGGTATAGGCCTGTTTATGGCTTTTCCCAGAAGTGAATATGAATCTCTTTGGGGTAAGGTCCTCATCTATTTAATTTATGGACAGTGGTTCTTGTATGTAGTGGGGGCTGTCAGTATTTTTCTCAAAAACAGGGTATTACTATCAGGAGAAAAAAGCCGATCGTTTCGCCTATGGCTACTGAGTATTTTGGGGGGTAATGCCATGATTTGCCTGGCTTTTATTAGTGGGAATTATACCTCCTACATAGCTGGGGCACTTTGTTTTTCTTTTTTGTTTTACTTGCTCATTCTCCTTCTCTTATTTACCAAGCAAAGAAACCAATTGCTTCTTTTGTATCCCCCTAAATATGGTCAGCGAACCATTCCGCCAGCACTAGAAGCTACGCTTTCCACTTCCTTGAACAAGCTCATGGAAGAGGATAAAGCCTTTAAAGACCCCAAACTTACGTTACCTATTCTGGCCAAGAGAATAAACGTACTACCATCCCAGCTTTCTCAGTACGTAAATGAACATCTTCAAACTACCTTTAGAGACTATGTGAATGCTTACAGAATAGAGGAGGCCATGCGTATGATGAGAGCGGGTTCTCCTTATTCCTTAGAGGCTATTGGATATGACTGTGGGTTTAACTCCAAGTCTACCTTTTACGCTGCCTTCAAAAAGTATTCTGGTACCACCCCCATGAAATTCAAGGAGAGTCTACCCTCTGCCTAATCCATTCCAGAATTATATTTTCGGACTCCTGGAATACGAATTCTTACCTTTTTGAGTAGGGACTATCCTATCCTTGTAAGAAAGAAGCAAGATGATGAGACGTTTGACCTTTTGTAGCTTACTCAGTCTGCTATGCAGCATACCAATCCTACATGCCCAATCCTTATCTGAAGAGGTATCTCCTGAGCTAAGGAAGCAGATAGATGCTTTCTATGGAGAATGGACAGATCAGGATGTACCTGGCTATGCCTCCGCTGTTGTTCATGAGGGGAAAGTAGTGTATAAAAAGGTGTTTGGGAGAGAAGGCATAGGGTCAGATAGGGGTATTTCTGCTACTAGTCTTTTTAATATAGGGTCTATTTCTCATCAGCAGTTAATCTATGGGCTATTTTTATTAGAAGAGAGCGGGAAGCTATCTCTGGATGATCCCTTAAGTACCTATCTGCCCATGGCTAGCAGATTTAAAGAGACTATCCAGCTTAAGCACCTCCTAAGCCATGCTAGCGGGCTGTATGATTACAGAATCTTAAAGCCACTACTAGGGTGGACAGCTGAAGATGATTTCACACAAAAGGATCTACTATGGATAGTGAGTCAGCAACAAGCGTTGAGTTTTACACCAGGAACGGATTTTGCCTATTCCCTCACCAATATAGCCCTGCTGGTAGTAGCTATGGAACAAGCGAGTGGGCTTCCTGTAAGTGAGTTCATGAGAAAGGAAGTGTATGAGCCCTTAGGAATGAAGCATAGCTTTTGGGTCAGTGCACATGCATGGCCTTTTGACCAACTCAGTAAGTCTTATCGTAGGGAGAATGATAGCTGGCGTGAGGTGCAGGTGGCTGATGTGTCTTATGGAAGGGGAAATGTATTTACCTCCATAGATGATCTCATCACCTGGGAATTAACGGTTTATGAAGCCATTAAGCGTGGGGATAGCATCATGGATAGGCTAGGGGAGGTTATTCAGCTTCCTTCAGGCAGACAGTATAATATGCCGGAAGGGAAACTCACCTTGGGGCAGCGATACGTACATGCTGAAAGAGGGATACATGAACGCTATAGGATAAGTAGCAGAGGGGGATTTGCCTCTTCCATTTTCAGCTTTCCAGACTATGGATTTGTGGGGATTGTACTTCATAAAGATGGTACTGATTATAACGGCTATTTATCCATGGAGACTGCCTACCTCTTTTTGGAGGAAGAGTTCCCAGAACCTGCCACCACTGACTACAGCCAAATGGATATTCCCCAACTATCCTTGGAAACCCTGGCTATACATGAAGGAACCTATTGGGACCCGGCTGGAGAACTCTCCAGAAAAATAATTCTTAGCGAGGATACGCTTAGGTACGTCCGATCTCCTGAAAACGCTTCTCCCCTAATTCCGCTGGGAGAAAACTACTTCCAAATGAAACAACCATGGGATGACAAAGTATACATTCACTTTTTTCATTCAGAGGAGGGGAGCCAGATGACCTACACCATAGGAGAAGCAGAACCCGTCCCCTTTTATAAATACGACCCTATTTCATATTTGGAAGAAGAACTGACCTCCACCTACGCTGGCACCTACTGGAATGAAGTTTATGGAATAGGCTTTCAGCTGGTAGCAGAGAAAGATAAGCTGAAGACCGTATCTGTTAAGGGGGAGGAACTCATTTTTACTTCCATTACCCCTACAGTTTTTTCAGGAAATCAGTGGTTTATGGGAAGCATAGAGTTTGAAATGGACACCTCTTCTGAGGTCAGGGGATTCAGCTTGAAGAACCCAGGTATCCGCAATTTGTGGTTTGAGAAAAAGTAAGGAGTTGATTTACGTGAACTTTGGTTAGTTACCTTTCACTGAGGTAGAATCAGGTCAATAAGTATGGCCTGATCTTTTCAGTAGATATATTCACACTTAGAATAGGGGTTCTGAGCTAACTGTTGGAACAATGGGGGGCTATTCCGCACGCTACAGTGGCCTGATTAGGTCCCGCTTGTAAGTAAAAAAGATTCACGATCCTGTCTACCTGAGTGTTGATACCTTAAAGGGAGAAATATTCAGAGCGTATAAAAGAAGGCGGAGCCAGGAAGGTAGCTCCGCCTATATCGCATATGTAACGTGTATTCTGCCTTGATACTAATACTTGATCATCTTGGCATAATATAATTTCCCAGACTTTCCGCTCACCCTAAGTCCGTAGAGGCCACTCGCCAGCTGAGACACATCAATAGCTTGGCCCACCTGATATCTAAGCTTCTGATATACCTTTCCATCCATGGAGAAGATAGTTACAGTCCCAGCCTCCGTATGATCCAGGTACAGCTTATGAGTGGCCGGCACAGGATAGATGGTGAGGCTGACTGGGGCGAGCTGATCATCTATACTCACTGTTGTGCTTACCTCTTCAAAAGTCCACTGGGTGCGTTCTCCTGTGTAAGTAGAAGGTACTTGCTCTATGGCAGCATAGTCATCATCTGAGATCCCACGGATATACATATCGGTAGCCCTATTTTGCAGGAAGAAGAAATTATCTTCAGTGGGAACCTTAGTCCATTCTGCCAGGTTATCAACAATGAGGGAAGACATGACCATACTCCCATTTACATTATTGGCTGACCGTAGAAACTTCCCAGAAGCTCTATTTTTCAGGTAAAAGTAGCTATTGCTACTGGGGATTTGTTCCCACTGGACTTGATCAGTAGTCCAGTCCAGAGGAGAAAGCTGGGTAGTTACTTCTGCCTCATTAGAGATAGGGCTGAGAGACTTACCGTTCATTCTGTTTCTGATGAAGTAATAGGTAGGGTCAGGATCAGAACCAGGATCATTAGGCCCACTGCTATCATCTCCCACCAAACATATGTTATCAAGGGTGAGGGTAGTAGTACCTGGCCCTCCTAAATAGAATACAAGGCGTGCAGCATCTTCAGTAGCACTGGTAAAAAAGCTGAAAGAATAAGTATCCTGATCAGCTGAGAGTGAGGTGACATAGTAATTCAACCAACTACTATCTGCTTTTTGCACGATACAGGCTATGTTACGGCTGGCGGAACTGCTCGCCTGGAAACTGACGGTATATTCTGTCCCACTTGAGAGGGTAATGTTTTCCTGCATTACCTGAATATCACTATCAGCACTTCCCCCATCAGTAATGGCTACAGTTAGTTCTCCATTTGAGAAATCCACACTACTTGTAGCAGCTCCATTTGACATATTCTCCCAATAAGTAGGGCCCATAGAGAAATCTGCATTTTGAAGGATACCTTCCGGGCAGTCAAAGTCTGACGTACAGGCTGTGGTACTAGCCGTGATACTACTTGAGAATTCTGTTGCACACCCCTGATAGGTAGCTCTCACCTTAAAGCTGTAGCTGGTATTACAGGCCAACTCACGGATGGTGGCATTAGGGTTAGGAGTAGTTCTCACAAGACTATCTGCCAGATATACTTCATAGCCCGTAACCTCCCCGGTAGTTGCCTCCCAACTAAGCTTAATAGTACTGGAAGTCATATTGGACGCAACCACCTTAGCCGGGGCAGATGGACAGGCAGGCGGGGGAGAATTAGAAGTTTTGATCTCTACAATGGCCCAGTAATCCAAAGAAGGGATAGACATACTGGCTGTCTCGGCTGTTTGGGTGAAAGAAATGGTTACTGCTTCTTTCTCGGGTGCATAAGCTGTAATTTCTGTGATTGTTTGCCCTTCTAATAAGCTCTTATCAAATTCTATGTCTATGCCTGACTGAGGGGTAATGACATCATTGTTGATATTATGAAGCTTAGTGATGAGGTGTAGTACGGCAGAAGTAGTCCCGTCTTCATGGGTCTTATTTCTGGGTAAGATCCACACATCACTATCAGAGGTAACGTCTATGTTAGCGGCAACCTTAGTTTTTAGGGTAGCTAGGGAATTCACATCATTGTTAGTCCAGTACATGGCTTTGTCCATATTGACTAGCTGATCTACTGTAGCATCCTGTCCCAGGAGAAGTCGGGAATACTCCGGAACCACCAGGTAATCATATTTTTCCTGTACCTCATTTATGTCTAGTACATCATATATAAAGGTTCCTCCTCCTACTAGTTCTACGCCAAACTGTATCTGCTCATCTACGAGGAGGGCAGCTATATCCCGGAAGCTATCATCATAATTATTATACACATTTCGACTTGCTTCATGATGCTGGTAGGCAGAGGAATTATCATAAAGAATACCTACAGTGGCTATATTTTTATACTCATCAAAAAGGGTGGGATTCTCATGAATAAATTGATAAACGGGCCCATAGTCATCATACTGGCCATATATATAGTGAGAGGTAGTCCAGTCGTAGTAGACAGGCACCATGAAGTTAGAACCTGTCGCATAGGCTGAGGCAATCCACAGTTTTGACAGGTTGATCTTATCATCTGAAGTATCATCTAAGGCGGGGTTAGTTTGGTAAAACTCCCAGTCGTTAATAGTGGCAGTGGTTAATACTGATAAATCCATGCCTTCTGCCAATCTAAAGGTAGGTACTATATAACGGCCTAAATCATTGTTAGCCCAATTATTATTATTTTTATTTCCAAACTTCATCTCAGCCACAATGAAGTCTACATAGTCTTTTGCATCTACGAGGTAGGCCTCCAGGTGCCATGCATTTGTGGAGAAATAGGAATTAGGATGGTTTTCTTTGGTATAGCTAGCCAACTCCCGCATCACTTGGTTGGCAGAGACGTGCTGGGCCTTCACAAACTCATCAATGAAAGGAATACTGGCCCAGTTACTTAAAAATTGCTGCCTGGTAGTAGCTACTGGTCTTACCTTATCTCTGAAATAGTTGAAGTTATTGATATCAGGAATACCAAAGTCATTTTGTAATTCCGCATTGGTATATTTTTCCTTTAGGTAGTCCACAAACATACCGTTGCAGTCATCACAGGAGCATCCCCCTCCGGTATACCAGGTTTGGGGATGCCCTGACCCACCTGTAGGCTCATCAAAATGTATTCCCTCACAGCCTAAATTGATGCTTTGGGTGATTTGATTCCGCAGGTAGCTTTGAAAGGCCGGGTCATTATGGCACATTCTATAAAAGGGACTATTGAAACCGCCTCCACTGGCATCTACCGGATTACCCGCCACATCAAAACAGCGAGCATCCTCCAAGCTGTTATTTCCGTCTACTACCCGTTTCAGGAGAACTCCTAAACTTTTGGTACCCATGTATCTGGCACCTCTAGATTCAACGTCTGCCATATTATTGACTCCATTGAAATTAAATCCATATCCCCATCCGGTCCACTTAACTTTATACGTATCAATAAGGTCATTGCTAAGTCCTTTCTCCCCTGGGGGATTCAGGAAGGTAATATCTGATTTTTTAACAGGAGCCTGAGCCATCAGCATGACAGCAAGCCCGCAGAAATAAGAAAAAGCAAGGGTACGAAGTAATCGCTGGATAATATTCACCTTGAAAAAATTGATTCAGTTTTGAGAAGGTCAATGTCTAAAGAGGTAATGATTTCTCCCTCATATGGATAGGTAGACAGGCTTTCTGATACCTGCATATTTACTGTCTGATGAGCCGTACCTGGAATATTTACGAGAGGGATACGTGGCCATTCGGCGGAAGTACTCTCCCGGAAAGCATGCAAAAGTCTGGATTCTTTATTTGGTAACTTCAAGTTGAAAGTAGGGGAGAGGGTAACCGACCATCTGGTATCGGTATTTATTTGAGAATTTTGTAATCCCTTATGTACTGAAGGATTTAGGAATACTACCTCAGAGCACTTGATAGGGCTCAGGGCGGATGGGGGAGCGGCTACATATCCAAATATGAGAAGGAGTAAAAATGTGGGTAAAGTATGTTTATACCACATGGAAAACTATTACAGCCTAATCTACACTTCCGTAAACATACGAAAATATTCATAGTTAATTGAATGAATATTCTATAAATAAAAATTAAAGTGTTTTGTAAATCCTACATTTGGCTGTTCATTTTGATCCTGAGTAGATATTTCTGCCAGGGGGTAGCATTGATAAGTAAGCGTGAGAGGATGCTAGCTTATAATTTATATAGGTCTGATGATTTCTTATTTATCTGGATGTAAAAGGATCTAGCATTTTATATGCGAATTAGGGAAACAGAAGTTGATGAAAAAGTAGCGAATACCTATGGGCATACACATATATGGGCAGACCTAAGCCTGCCCATCCTACTATTCTCAATCAAGTTCCTACTGCTCTCTTTTAATTCCGTATTTCTCTAGCTTATTATAGAGGTGGCTACGCTGGATTTCCATCACTTCAGCTGTTTTGGAGATATTCCAATTATGCATTTCCAGCTTCTGGACGATGAAGTTCTTTTCTACGAAGTCTTTAAATTCCTGAAACTTGTCAAACTTGGTGTACATAGATCCGTCCTTATTGCGCTTGCGCTGTGGGACTGCATAATCCAGAACATCCTGGGCAGAAATGGTTCCGTTACAGAGAATGCTGAGGCGTTCTACCACATTATGTAATTCCCGTACATTACCTGTCCAGTCCAGCTTCTGTAACTCCTTCATCGCATCATCTACTATACCAGGTTCACTGATGCCATAGTCTGTTGCTATTTCTTTCAGAAACTCCTTTACTATAAGTGGAATATCCTCTCTGCGTTCTCTCAGGGGAGGTACATGTATGAGAATAACACTGAGGCGATGGTATAAGTCTTCTCGAAAGTTATTCTCTTCTATTTCTTGTAGGAGATCTTTATTTGTAGCTGCGAGTATGCGTACATCTACACTGATCTGTTTATCACTCCCTATACGGGTGATTTTATTTTCTTGAAGTGCCCTGAGCACCTTAGCCTGAGCAGATAAGCTCATATCTCCTATCTCATCCAGGAAAAGGGTGCCGCCATTTGCCTGCTCGAATTTCCCAATACGTTGCTTGTAGGCACCTGTAAACGAACCTTTCTCGTGGCCGAAAAGCTCACTTTCAATCAGTTCTGAGGGGATGGCGGCACAATTCACTTCTACTAATGGACCGTTACCTCTACTACTTTTTTCATGTATCCAGCGGGCAACTAACTCTTTTCCCGTTCCATTACTGCCCGTGATTAATACCCGTGCATCTGTAGGTGCTACACGGGATATGGTCTCTTGAACTTTCTCCATGACGGAGGAGGTTCCAATGATTTTACGAGTTTTGGATATTTTTCTCCTTAGCTTTTTAGTCTCTGTTACCAGGTCAGACTTATCTATGGCATTTCGAAGGGTTACAAGTAAGCGGTTGAGGTCTGGTGGCTTTTCAAGGAAGTCATAGGCTCCTTTTTTAGTCGCCTCTACTGCTGTTTCTATATCCGCATGGCCAGAAATCATCACGAAGGGCAGGTCTGGCTTTAAATCTATAGCCTTTTCCAGTACCTCTATCCCATTCATTTTAGGCATCTTGATATCGCAGAGAACTACATCATAAGTTTCACCTTCTATCTTTTGAAGGGCGTCTACGCCATTAGCTGCTGTATCAATTTTGTAGTCCTCATATTCCAGGATCTCCTGGAGCGTAGAACGAATTTGTTCCTCGTCATCTACGATCAGTATGTAAGCCATCCAATTTCTGTATTATTTACTGTACAAAGTAAAATAGATTGTACGTAAAAGTAAACGATTAGTCTGTATGGCTAACGAGGGGGTGTATAATTTAGTATACGATTATTAGAAAAAATATCCCAAATCAAAGGCGAGATAGTGAATTTTAATGGTTTCACTATTACCGTAGCTGTCCAGTTTATTTATGTTAGACAGCATCTGGTGGTAGATAATCCCAAGGTTGAACATACCAAAATCAGTTTCGTAGTCTACTGCCGGTCCAAATATAAAGCTGGTAGTCAGTCTCCTGATATTATCGCTATTTCTGTTAACGCCACTAGCATCGCCTGTAGGGTTTATGGGATTGAGTCCAGTAAACTCATTTTTGTATCCTGTATTAAATTCAAAAGCCAGCCCAAAAATCCCCACTATATACAAGCCGGTAGTAATTTCATTAGACCTAAGTTTGATGGCGGCAGGGATTTCAATAGATGAAACCCTAACTACCTGGGAGGCGTTAACCGTTTCATTTGTGAGATTGATATCTTGGTTTCGTTCAAACCTTTTATTGACAATGTGAATCCCAGTGTATAATCCATAGTTATCAGTAAAGCCGTAGTTAGCAGTTAGGCCATAAGAAAACCCAGGTCTGGAAGATCTATTTAAGCCAAGAAACTGGTTGCCTTCTTCATCTGTAATGTTGGCGAAAGAACTAATGGGGCTAAGGCGAAGTCCTATTTTAATACCTTCTTGTGCATGAAGAGAACATAGGGTACCCAAGAGCAAGAAAAGTGAAAGAATGTATACACGCATGGTAAGTTAGATTTGGTTACTCAGGCAAGTTACAGTTAGAATATTAATTTATTATTAGAATTTCGAAAGATTCTAGGGGCTAAAAAATCGCATCCAGCCCAATACTGAGCCGGATGGATAACATTGTCGAGCCTGTTACGTTCTAACATGTATTTTAACATGTTTAACCATTAACCATTCGTACCTTTGGATAGGGTTTCATGGTGGAAGTCACTTATGCGTGTATGTTTTTGAAAAAAAGTAGCTGGACATATCTCATTCTCCCTTTCATAAGTAGTATACTGTTCTTCTCTTGTGGGCCAGATTATGAAGCAGATATAGCAGAAGTAGAGATCAACCTGGATATTAAAAGGACAGACAGTTTGATGGGAGCGGGGATGAGGGCTTTTCAACGTAATCCAGACTTGGAGGTGATGGCTGCCTACCAGACTTACTTGAAACAGGACAAGGCTTTCTGGTTTGAATATATAGGCCTTG
>JBCCLI010000089.1:0-18677 GCA_039026975.1 Bacteroidota bacterium
AAAAATCAGTAATCCCATTTGTAGAGTCAACTTACAGGGCTGATAAGGCTACCCGTGCACTTGGAGGCTCCTCTGCTGGCGGGCTTTTTACCCTGTTTACGATGTATAAAAAACCTGGGCTCTTTAACAGATATATTGCTATAAGCCCAGGTGTAATTTGGGAACATAACTCTCTGCTAAAAATTGATAAGGATTATTCTAGCGAATTTAAAAGTTTGCCTGGGAGACTCTTTCTCTCTGCTGGAGGGGAAGAATACCCACCTTTTAGAGATGCAATTCTTACGCTTCAAAACCAAGTTGATCATCATAAGTACCAAGGCTTATCCCTGTTGAAATTGGTGATTGAAGGAGAACGCCACTCAGGCGTATGTGCTGAAGGATATGTCCGAGGGTTAAGATGGATATTTAAAGACATGGCCCCTACTGGGCCCAGTGGATTAACAAGGATTTTTGAATAGGAGAATTACGTAAGAAAGAACGCCTAGGAAATGTAGAAATACAGGATGATAAAGGCTATAGTAGTTCAGATAGTACGTCAACCTTTTTATCAGTAATTCCCGGTTTAGGTATTATCCACTTTACATGAGTTAATTTCCTGATAATCAGTTAATAGTGTTACATCCCCTTCAGCCTGAGATACTTTTTCCCAAAGCAAAAAAAGTATCCAAACATGCATTGCCCCTCCAATGCTTCCCTACAAGCCTCCCACAACCCGTGGAGGAACGGCCTGCCCACCTACCTACATCATAATTCTGCCTCATTCAAGCTAAGCTTTTTAGAGGTAACTATTGGATTATGAATACCATACTAAACCATTTGCTAAACCGGGAATTGCTGCCTTTTTATGCTTCAAATTCCTTTTAGGGAAAAGCCTTCTAAAATTTAGGGGGCTTATTCCAGACATACATGATATATGCCTTTAAGCATCAACTACCACAACTGCTTACTGGCTATTTCAGCCCCTTCAGCTAAGGATGATAGTTTAGCATAGACTATATCTTCATCTACAGAACCGAAACCAGCAAAGGTAGAGAAGCCACAGTCTGTACCTGCTATTACCCGCTCTCTCCCCACAATATGGGTGAAAGTCTGAATTCTCTGAGCTACCAATCTTGGATGTTCTATAAAATTAGTGGTGGAGTCTATCACACCTGGAATCAGAATCTTATCTTCTGGTATGTCGGCATCCCTAAATACTTCCCACTCGTGCGCATGTCGGGGATTTGCCGTTTCAAACAATAATGCCTGAGGCTTAGCTTTCATAGCTATTGGGAGAACCACTTCCATGGGCGCATCATGATGATGAGGACCCTCATAATTCCCGAAACATACATGCATACGTGCTTTATCCGCAGGAATATTTCTGAGCGCATGATTCAACATTTCTATATGCTGATGTGCCAGTTTCACATAATTCTCTTCCGGCTCATGTTTAAACATCATATGCCTCCCTAATCCTATGTCAGGAGAATCTAATTGAAGAATAAAGCCTGCTTCTACAATGGCTTCATACTCAGGGCGCATGGCTTCAGCCAAGGCTTCCAAGTATGCATCCTGAGAGTTATAGTATTTATTAGGGAGAAAAAGGGCAATAACCCCAGGAGAAGCAGCATTCATAAAGGCTTCTACAGGTAGGTGCTGGTTAACAGCCTCTCTAAAATGTGTCAAATCTGCCTGTAGCGGCGCCTTACTTTTCACTTGAATATCAGACACACAGCAGGGCCTGGAATAGGTGGGGGTTCCTCCGGCCTTAGCTATTTTTTGAAGGTAACCTGGGAAGTCTTCCAAATCACGAGGCGGATTTCTAGGGCTATCCCCGGCAAATCCTGTAATCCGATCCTTAATATAGGTAGCATAACTAATTTTACTCATCTCCCCATCACTTACTATGTCTACCCCCACTTCCTTCTGACGGGCTACTACCTCATATATAGCTTGTTTAATGGTAGCATGAAAAACAGCTTCATCTACGGTTTCTTCTCTTTCCTTAGCAAATACGAGATCCGTTACGGCTTTTGAGCGAGGGAGGCTTCCTACATGAGTAGTGAGAATTCTCTCTTGACTAATTTGCATCTTACTTCCTTTGTAATTGTTGGTACACTTTGTTTCTACCTATTAGGCATTTTCTGTTCATTCATAAGAACTTGACAACTTAGGGTTCATAAGCTGTGATTACTCATTAGGAGAAATCCCTTCTTTTTGGGGCCTTCTACCTGCCTGGTATCTGTCTGTACGATTAATCTGGCTCATTCTTCCCAACACATCCAGCCCCTGCTCAAACAGGTAATAAAGAATGTCTATAAAAATCCAGTTTTCTGCTAGTTTATCTCCTTCCCTACGGTAAACATCCACTACACGCATAGGCGCATGCACCTCACTTGCAGGTAATCCCAGAAATCCTCCTTTATTTTTATTGTTCAGGTTTGGCCATCCAAAGAAACCACAATAGTTACCTTCTGCAAAACGTGTAATGTGTCCATTGAATACTTTATCTGATAAATTCTCTCTAAATGGGTATTGGTGCTGAATCTGATACCTTTTAATGGTGTAAGATGCGCCTATTCCCGTAGGGCCATACCACAGCATGTCCTCATGCCAGGTACGTCCCAGCCATTCCGGAGGACAGTTGTCTAGTCCTGTATGATTAAGTTCATTTAAATCTTCAATCATCTGGTGAAGAACGTCCAGGGTTTTTTGTGTTCCTACTGGGTCTTGGGGATCCACAAGCAAGCCGTCATGAGTCCTTGGACCAGGCTTGATGATGGCGGCACCCGTCATCGGCGGCAGGGGGTAATGCCCTACCTGCTGCATCACGCTCAGGATATCACAGAACATAGCCGTCTCAGCTATTTTACCACCCTCGATTCTGTGAAATTCAGCATAAGGTAAAAATACCATTTTCCCATTGGCAGGAATGCCTAGCCAGTTCTGATCAAACAGGCCTAACAGGTTTCCCATACTCAGTACCCATCTACTTTTTCCATGATCACAGATGTTCAGGCCTGCAAAGAAAATATCTTCTCGTCTTTGCACAGGAGAAAAGGAAGAAAGAAAGGGTTTCCAGAATACCTCAGCCACTGCCTTAGATCCGGTTTGTTCGTAAAAAGGGTGCATACCCCGCCAATAATAATCTGTAGTTGTATATCTACTGAGAACAGCTTCTATGCCTTCCTTCTCCGCTTTATCAAATTCTGAGTGGTAAGCCTGGATGAGTTGTTTTTCCTGTTGAAAATGTACCATGCTCTTTCGCTTAATTACATTAGTGGTCTTCCTCCATCTACAGGAAAAATACAGCCCGTAGAAAAGGTAAAGCTCTCTGCCAGGCTAATGACGGCTTGTGCTACATCTTCAGCCATAGCTATCCTGGCAAGAGGGGTTTTGTCTTGTTGTTCTTGTATGTATGCTTCAGGAAATGTCTTGGCATATTCTCCCATGACCCAGCCAGGCGCCAGGGAGACCACACGTATCTGAGGGGCCAGTGCCCTGCCCAGAGAACGTGTCATGGAGTCTATGGCGGCTTTGGAAGCACAGTAAGCCACATTACTACCTACCCCTGTCCGTGCTGCAATGGAAGAGATATTAATGATGATAGGCTGATCCCCTTTCATTAATAGAGGATGGAACGCACGAATACAAGCGAAAGCCCCCCTAACATTCACTTGCATGATTTTATCTATCCATTCATCTTCCAGCCCTACTAAATTCTCATGTGGGACAGGCTTGGTTATCCCTGAATTATTCACCAATATATCTAAGCGGCCAAAGGCTACTTCAGCGTAGTTTGCCATTTCAGCCAGTTGGTTACTTTCGGTGACTGACGCCTGATACACCACATGACCTTCTCCCCTAAGAGAGGCTAAGGTACGCTGGGCTTTTTCCTGATTAGTGTTATAATTAACTATTACCTTATACCCGGACAGGGCTAGGGCACGACAAATCTCAGATCCTATTCCTCCACTGCCCCCCGTCACAAGGGCTACTTTGTGTGTGTCTAGCTGTGCCATCATATTAGATATTGGAAGCCCAACAGAAATACAAATGTGAGAGCGAAGAAAACTAACAGCATGTAGCTGACCCTATCTAGTTTTCCTGGAATCACAAACCACCCATTCTCCTTCTCAGCTAAGCCTTGTAAACGAAATTTCTCCTGCTGACCTGGGATAGAATAGGCTGACCAATGCTGCTGACGTCCATCTATTAGGATACTAGCCAATATGGAAACTACTATATTTACAGTAGCACCGATGATAGCGTACCAGGGCCAAGCTACGGTAGTAAATCCCGCTACAAAGGCCAGTGCAGCAAAACCTGCCAATACCCCTATCAATAACCCTCGCTCAGTGGTATGTTTAGAGTAAAAGCCCAGGCCATACATACTAAGCTTAGCTCCTACAAAGTAAGAACCCACCTTAGTTAGTAGCTCCAAGATAGAGCCTGTAGAACTGGAGAATGCAATAGCCGGGATAATGATTAAAGCAGCCCAGAAAATGGTAGATACCCTAGCCACTTTTAGGTAGTGCTCAGGGGTCTCAGCAGGTTTAATGTATTTCTGATAGAACCCTTCAGTAGAAATAGTGGAAAAAGAATTTAGCGCTGAAGATAAGCTAGACATGCTGGCAGCCAGTACAGCTGCGGCAATTACCCCGATAAAGCCTGAGAACCCTTCTTTTTCAGCAAATTCCAGCATAATGGTGTTATCATTGTCAAACACTCTTCCATCATAATACTGGTAAAATAGGACGCCAATAAAAATAAACAGGAAGTAGATAAAGAAAGCCGCAAAGCCCATAAGTGCTAAGGACTTTTTGGCGTCTCCCATATTCTTTGCTCCTAAGGTCCGCTGCATCATCATCTGATTAGCCCCATACACAGTTACGTGGTAAACCGTCATAGCTATCACCCCCGCCCAAATGGTGGTAGTAGTTGATAAGTCCGTGCTCCACTGAATAGGGTTAATTTTTCCTGCTTCCCTAAGGCTGAGGAGGGTATCCCCAAGGGGTTCCGACATATTCTCAAGTAACACAAAGAGCACAATAAATCCCCCTATCAGAAAAATGAAAGATTGGAGAACATCTGTCCATATTACTGCCGTAATCCCTCCAAGGGAGGTATAAATTAGGGTGATAATAGAAACAATGATAATGCTGGCAATCACATTTACGCCTGTAATGTACCCAATGACCAAGGCAGAGCCATATAAAACTGCCGCAGAAGATAAGAGCTGCGTCAACAAAAAGATAATAGAGATCACATTTCTGGATGCTGCCCCAAATCGCTTTTCCTGGTACTCATAAATAGAAACTACACCTGTCTGCATGAAGAAGGGGACAAACAGGGCCATAACCAATAAAATCACCAAGGGGTAGTTTAGGTGAATGGCTATGACAGATAAGCCCTCTTTGTAGGACCACGCAGGTGCCCCCAGGAAAGTCATGGCGCTCACGTAGGTGGCTAATACAGAAATCCCAATAGCCCACCATGGCGTTGTCTTTCTCCCAATGTAGAAATCCTCGGCCGTAGATACCTTTTTGGATAACACGAACCCTAACAGTAGGTTAGCCAGTAGGTAGATGATAATGATGGTCCAGTTAAGTGCTCCTATTTCACCCATGATTCTGTGTTAGCATGTTAAGCCTTTAGCTATGCTATTTCTTTCTTCTTCCCGTAGCGCTCTACCCGCAAGTCTGCTTGTTTCTTATGCCCCATGAACCCTTCTATTTCACAAAGACGAGAACAGTAATCACCTACTAATGCACTGGCAGCGTCAGTGGTTACTTTCTGGTAAGTACAGGTTTTAATGAACTTGCCCACCCACAAACCACCCGTATACCTGGCCGCTTTCTTGGTAGGAAGGGTATGGTTAGTTCCTATGGCTTTATCCCCAAAAGCTACATTGGTTCTATTCCCTAGGAACAGCGCGCCGTAGTTGGTCATATTCTCCAAAAAATAGTCAGGATCAGCCGTATTTATCTGCACATGCTCACTGGCAATATCGTCTGCTACGCTCACCATTTCCTCTACACTGTCTACCAGAATAACTTCTCCATAGTCCTTCCACGCCTTTCCAGCTATATCACCCGTAGGCAGAATGGCTAACTGCCTTTGTATTTCCCCTTCTATCTCTGTGGCCAGTTTATGACTATTAGTAAGAAGGACAGCTGGAGAATTAGGGCCATGTTCTGCCTGCCCTAGCAGGTCAGTAGCCACCATCTCTGCATCCGTAGTTTCATCTGCTATTACTAATACTTCTGTGGGTCCAGCCAGTAGGTCTATCCCCACCCGACCAAACAACTGCCTTTTTGCTTCAGCTACGTACTGGTTACCTGGGCCTACTATCATGTCTACCTGCTGCATACCCACACATCCATAAGCCATAGCGGCCATGGCTTGAACACCCCCTAGAATATAGATTTCATCTGCTCCCCCAAAGTACATGGCGGCAACGGTTTCAGCTGGGGGCATCCCACTGTTAGGGTCTGGCGGAGTACAGGCTATAACTTTTTTCACTCCTGCTACCTTAGCTGTTAACACACTCATATGAGCGGAGGCTACCATGGGGTAACGTCCCCCGGGAACATAACAGCCTACGCTATTCACAGGCACATTTTTATGTCCTAAGATTACTCCTGGAATAGTTTCTATTTCTACATCCCTTAAAGCAGACTTCTGGATCTGGGCAAACCTTCTTACCTGTGCCTGCGCCCATTTGATGTCCTCTTGTGTTTTCTGAGGGACAGAGGCCACAATACTGACTATTTGCGCTGATGACAAACGAAAAGAGTCAGGGTTCCATTTATCAAATTTGTCAGATAGTTCCCGAATAGCTTCATCCCCTCTTTTTGCCACATCATTTAGTATCCCTTCTACTATTTTACCTGTCTTAGTCTGATTAGCAGATGAATCTGCTTCTGTCATTCCTTTCTTGATGTATTGAATAGCCATAGTTATATTTTTTATACTGTACTGATCAACTGATTTATTTGAAGGTGTCAAAAAATGCTACATCTCTACTTACTGCTTTTTTCCTGTTTTCACCCTGAAATAGATGATTCTCACTTTGGTAGGAATACAACTCAAAGGATTTCCCTTCTGCAAAGAGTTTTGCCGCCAGACTTTCTGACCATCTATATGGAACTGACCTTTCCTGGGTAGCGTGATGTATGATGAGCGGGATAGATAGTTCAGCCAAATAATGTATAGGATCACCTGTAGATAGATCATGTGAGATAGCTAATACCTGGAGAATGGAATCTACAGGCTGCATGAATGCCTGCATCTGTTTATCCGTCACTTTTTCTGATTCATAGCCGTACCACTTCCCATAAAATAACGCCTGTTCTAAGGTAGTTGCAGACACCGCTGCCCATAGACTGGCAGCCTTAATTTTATCTGTAGCTAAGAGCATTTTGAGTCCTACCTCTCCTCCCATGGAGTGCCCCATAAAAAATACACTCTCCAGATCTGCCTCTGATAATGCATCCAGAGCTGATAAGAGATAGAGCACATCTACCGCGTAGTAGGTACTAGCCAGATAACTCCGCTGCGTAAATTCATAGCCTTCAGAGATATTATGCCCCCGGTAATCTGGGGTAATGGTTAGGTACCCCTCCTCTGCATAAGCCTCAGGGATTCCCCTGTAATAGTCTCCCGGCCGCCAATCATTCCCCGTTTTAGCACTCACCCCATATCTAGGAGGATCTGGATGAAAGCCATGCCCAAAAATAAGAATGGGATATCCTTTTTCAGGTTTGGGAGAAGTAGGGGTATGGACTAGGGCATATACCTTTAAGCTATCAGAATGATATGACCATAAATCAGCTTTCCATTCACCTGTCCCTTCAAGCTCCTTTTCATGGGTCAGCTGGGCTTCATAGGTTCTGGTCTGAAGTCCATGGATAGATAATGGAGAATGGACTTCCTGACCTACCTCCTCCTGGGGTTGGGTGCAGGCTATGAAGGAGAGCCAAGCTAGCAGAATAAGGATTTTCCGTATGCTACTGGTCATTGGCATATCTCAAGATAACTTATTAGGCGCGGCAGGATAATCAGTCCCCACAACGAAGTAGGCAAACCCGTACGTCTGAGCTTTGACTGCTCTTTCTGCACCTGTAGGAAAGGTGAATATATCACCATCAGTCAGGGTAGCTGTCAGGGACTCTCCCTCATAGGAACAGCTTACTTCAAACTTCCCTCTATGTACGAGCATCACTTCCACTTCCTCACGGATATATCTCCCGGTCTCCCCAGCACTATCCGCTTGTAGGCCGTAGACATTGAACTGATCTCCATTATGATCTCCCGGCTTGACCTGAAAGGAATGGCCTGTATGCGCTTTTGGACCAATGATATCAAACCACCTTAGGGTTTCAGGGGACTTATTGGGAAAGCCCCTATAGGTAGATGCCTGATAAGTGCCTACTCTTCCCACATGTACACTCATTTGGTCTGGTGAGTACTGATCAAAGGTGGCTAATTCTGTATGGGTTAATACCGGCATAGGACTCATGCCCGTAGGTATGTGTTCTCCTATGGTAGTATCTACCAACTTTCCATTCTCAAGTAGCACCAACCCGTGTCCTTGCGCTTCTTCAATTACCCTGGGTAACCAAAGCACTCCTCCTCCAGCATCATCATGGCCCAGTATTGAGAATATCATTCCATACTCATCTCCTACATTCTCAAATCCACGAAACATATTAGTAGGCAAGGAGATAATATCCCCTGGATGAAGAATAGTTTCAGACTTTTCATCATTATTCCAGTAAAATCGCCAGGCACTACTGTAGACCATGAATACCTCCGCAGTGAAGTGAGAATGAGGAGAATTCTTGATGCGTGGGGGCTGTCCTGCGGCTCCTATGCAAAAACCATGCTTTTCACTCAGGTTTACTTTTTGATGTTTACTCTCGGATACACCTCCTCCGATAATGCTATAATTATCTTTCAAATGACTACCGGGTGTTTTGGCATCAATGAAAGCAGCTTTGCAAGGGATTAAGTCTTCGTAACGGATCAGTCGTTCTTGTAAAGACATAGGTATATGTGTGTAAGTGATATTTATTAGTTTCTTGCTATTTTATGTGACGGATTGTTTTCTTATCTGCTCAAATACATCTATCCCCAGCTGTTCCAGGACATCAACCATATCTATCATCACCCAGTTTTCTTTCAGCTGGTCTCCTTCTCTTCGCCAATAGTCTACCACTCTCAGGGTAATTCTTTTCCCTGTGGCAGGAAGGCCCAGCCAGTCATCTCCCAGGTGTGTCCCGTACATAGCCGGGAAACCAAAGTCGCAAGAGTAGTTACCATCTCCTATCTGTGCGAAATAGTCTTTTTCTACTTTTGCTGTAATTCCTCTGTCTGGAAATGCGGTGATAAAAGGAACTTGATGATTCTTCTGGAAACCGGTCAGGCCACGAGTAGTGCCTATGCCAGATGGGCCATACCACATCATACCATGGATATCCCAGAAACGGGTTTGGCCCATAGATTCCAGGGTTTTCCCATCATAGCTACTAAGTCCATCTAGCATGGCATTGGTAAGTTCCAGGCTTTTCTGCCCTTCCCCAGGAGGTGTAGCATAGGTAACTATACCGTCACCTGTCATAGGGGCAGGAGGAACACATTCTACCCCTCTATTAGGGAAGAAATGGAAACCCGACTGGCGCAAAACATCAAGGGTATCCAAAAAGTACCAAGCTTTCGTAATCTTTTGATCCTGGATAAGAAAGGTAGTAGAATACCGTACCCACATGGGTTGCTGATTAGGTGGAATTCCTAGCCATTCTTGTTGGAAAGTGCCAATAAGATTACCCGTAAAACTGATATAGGATCTTCCCTCATAGGTATCTCCAATCAGTATATAAGGTTGGTTTTCCAGGTCTGGGAAGGCCCTCATCAGAGGAGTCCAGAATTCATCTGCATAGGCCTGTACGCCTACCATTTCCTCAAATGGCCTGGTGATATGCAGCCGTACCTCTTCCGCTACATACCTTTTCAGGACTGCTGTAAATTTCTCTTCCTGATGTGCTGCCTCATTCATCTCCCAGATGAACTGCAAGACCATTTCTTTATATGCTGAGATCTGTTTACTCATGAAGTGAATGCGCTTTTTTCATTTGCCTTAACTTTTCAAATACATCAATCCCAAACTGCTCTAGTAAATCTACCATATCTAGCATCACCCAGTTCTCCACCAAAAAGTCTCCCTCTCTCCGCCAAAAATCCATCACACTAAGGGTAAAATCCTTGTAGGTAGCAGGAATACCTAGCCAGCCGTCTCCACTATGATTTCCTTTCATGGCCTTATGCCCAAAATGACAGGTGTAGTTTCCATCCCCTATATTGATATAGTGGGTTAGGCTTTCATCTTCTATGACGCCCCTATTTGGAAATGCCGTAAGGAAAGGGATTTGGTGGTATTGCTGGAAGCCTGAAAGGCCTCTGGTGGTTCCTATTCCGGAAGGGCCATACCACATCATATGTCTCTCATCCCAAAAGCGCTCCATCTTCATGGAGTGAATATCTTTTTGGTCATACGCCAGGAGACCTGCTATCATAGCATTAACCAACTCAACAGATTTTTGACTTTCCGCAGAATGGGTTTCATATAATACCAGCCCATCTTGCGTGGCAGGAGCAGGTGCTATCCGATCTACTCCTTTGGTTGGGAAGAGCTGATAGCCTGCTTGATGCATGACACCTAGGATATCCAACATTATCCACTGTTGGATAATTTTTCCTTTTTCTAGTATGAACTGAGTAGAGAATCTCAAGCAAGTAGCTTGCTGATTAGCGGGAATCCCAAGCCAGTCTTCCTGAAAGGTACCCGTAATATTCCCTGCAACAGAGACAGCTTCTACCCCTCGGTATTCTCCTCCAAGGATTAGATAGGGCTGTATCTCCAGATCAGGATACGAGGCTAATAGGGAATCCCAAAATGTTTCGAAAGCTTTTATGCCTTCCAGGCTGTCAAAAGGTCTTGATATATGTGTCTGGAGATTAGTATGAAGGTACTTTTGGAAAACCTCGTCCCTCCTCTCCCTTACTGAGCCTGCTTGATTCCACTCAGTGATAAAATCAAAAACCTTTTGTTTATTTCTCTTATGGATACTTTCATTTCTGCCGCTAGTCCCTTCCTGCTGCGGTTCTCCCTCCACATATATTTGGCACATAACGTCAAAGGCATCAAATACCATCCATTCCTCTAGAATTTTACCATCCTCTATCAGGTAATGCGTTATTCCCGGTAGTACGATAGGCTTCCCACTAGCAGGTCCAAAAATACCATCTGTATGGTGGGTACCTGTCATTCTCCACCTGGCAGCCACTTCTACTTTACCTTCCTTTTCATTTGCACTTATTCTTTCCAGCGTCACTTCTTTATCCAAGAAACAGGCAAAAAGGTCGCTTAGATAGGTTTCTATCTGAGGGATACCCTTTAGATCTTCTTCACAGATGGCATGAACTACAGCAGAGGCATGGTAATAATGTGTTAGATCTGAAACTTTCTCCTTCTTCCACTCTTGCTCAAAAAGAAGCTGAACAAGCTGGACAGGCCCAGAAACATTAAGAGAGTCAAGCTCATTGTTTTCAGTATTGGGAGTAGAGGGCCATAGGGAAGGCAACGCTCTATTCCCTGTATATCTTTGATCCCTTTTGGCCATTATAATGGGATCAAACCCTAGCTGTTTGACTAGGTGTAGGTTATCCCTTACTAGCCATTCTTCCACAATTTTATTTTCCCTTATGACACAGTCTGCAATTGTGCGAAAGAATACTTTCTCATGGGTAGGTTCTCCAAAATCTGAAGGGCCCGTATTAGTAGCTGTAGATCCTATTCTGTGGGAGGTGTAGAAGTGCGTATCATCTGCCATTGACCAGATCACCGCTTCCCCTTTCATCTTTCTATCTGGAAAAGCAGAAAGTGTATGTAGGGTCCCATTCACTACCTGCTCTATTCCGTGGATAGATCTATTCCCGGCATGGACTGCTACTGCACTATCATATGTATCATGAATGACCCAAATAGCTCTCTTCTCCCAAATCTCTTCTGTAATTTTCAGGATGTAATCGATTATGTTTACATACTTTTCATCAAAACCTGGTAATTCTTGTTTCTCACTGTCAAGGGAATATTCTTTTGGTTCTGTATGTATCATGTACAGTGTTCATTAAGCGTGTTTTCATAGGTATATCCCACCTAAGCGCCAGCTCTAAGTTTTCCCACTATAGTAGTAGTATATTCATTGAGCATCATACTATCAGATTTAAGCGCAATAAATCGGAACCCTTTTTCTTTCATTTCTTGGGCAGCTTCAACTGTGGCTGACCATATACCTGGAATCAGATGGTGCTTAACACAGGAGGCTAAGATCGCCTGAATGGCCGCATCAAACTCCTGAGGGTGATGTCCATGTCCAGTTTTACCCGTGTAGGACAGTTTTAAATCTCCTGATCCTACAAAGATGCCATCTAGCCCTTTAACTGAGCATATTTCATCAAGATTTTCTACGGCTTCCTTAGTTTCCACCATAGCAAAGCATAAAATCTCTTCATTAGCATAAGCCCCATAATCTGCCCCTGCATATACCCTGGCTCTGGTAGGGCCAAAGCTACGATATCCCAGAGGAGGGTATCTACAAGCCCCTACAAATGCCTCGCAGTCTGACTTAGTATTCACCATGGGACAAATAATCCCATATGCTCCTCCATCCAGTAGTCTCATGATGCTTCCCGCTTCATTCCAGTTTACCCTAGCCAAAGGAATGGTATCTGTAGTAGAAATAGCCTGCAGCATCTGTATAGCCGTCTCTATGGAATGGAGTCCATGTTGCATGTCTATGGTCAGGCTATCCCAGCCTGCATGGGCCATAAGTTCTGCGGTCCACGTATTAGGAATGTGAAGCCATCCATTATAAATCGTTTCCCCTTTTTCAAGGATATTTCTGAGATGGTTTTTTCGCATATGAAGAGTGTTCATGCCACCATTTTCTGATGACTTCATTTACCTCTTGGGGCTGTTCCAGGGTACTTAAGTGGCCACAATATTCAATGATTTTTAAGGTAGAAGAAGGCATCAGCCTCTCCATTTCTTCATGTATGGCTACAGTACAGACCTGGTCTTGCCGCCCTGTCATCAACAAGGTGGGACAGATAATATTCATTAAATCTTGGGTACTATCAGGACGTCCTAATTGAGCTTTTACCTGACGTATGAAGGCATCCTTCCCTGTATTCAAGGCCATCTGTAATATAAGGGTCCTAAGCTGAGGCTGTTTAGCATGATCAGGATGAAGCATGACATCTTTCAAAAAATCAGTAGTTATTTTCTTGAAGTTTCCTAACTCTGCCATTCCTACAAATCTCTCCTGATTAGTTCTGGTAGTGACTGAGGGTAGTTTGTGGGTAGTATTTAGGAGAATCAAGTTCTCAATCCTCTCTGGTTCTTGCCGCCACATTTCAAAAGCAATAATGCCTCCATAAGAAAGTCCCATAACCGTGATCTTACCTGCTACCTCATCCAGAATATTCCTAGCTACTTGTGGTAGGGCTTCTGCACTGGCATTATCTACCACAGTACAGTCCACAAAATCACTAAGACCTTCCAGCTGTGGTCCAAACAGCAAGGCATCACATAGTGTGCCAGGGATCATGACTAATTTCTCTCTCATAAGCTTCATGTGAAGCATGAATAAGGGAAGGAACCTTCCTGAGTCCATGCGCTGGTCCTGCAGAAAGGTTCCTTAGACAGTTAATTTTTACCTATCCTGATACCAGTGCCTTGCTGTAATATTATCTCCTCCTATACTAGAAGAAGCTGACTCATAATTAGAAGAGTTGATTGACTGTTCTAATACTGGATAAAAAACCCTGGTAGGTAATAAGCCCCCGGAAACACTGGAAGCTAAAGATCCAAGTTCTAATGCTGGCAAGCCAGTACGCTTATGTTCTGCCCATGCCTCATTAGTATTATTAAAGAAGAAGGCCATCCACTTCTGATCCATTAGGCGTTCCATGGTATTATCCCAGGCTACCTCAGGGAGGTCAAAAAAGCCTGCGGGCAGGTCAAGCCCCCACTGATCGAAGTTAGCGGCAATCCCTGCTTCATAATATTCTTCAGCGGAAGTACCTGTGTTGATCCACCCCTTCATAGCTACCTCAGCTAACATAAATTGAAGCTCCGCATAACTGATATATACAAAATCCAGCAGACCGGGCTGATCTATAAACTTAAAGTCTATTAATGAGGTATTTTCATCTCCGTTTCCATTCCAGGACTGAGCTGCTTCACGGGTAATTCCATTAGGCACGCCTTCATGATTAGGGAAATCAGCTGAATTAGCAGGGGTACGGAAGATAAAGTCTACCCTCGGATCTCCGTAGGAAGCATATACCTCCTCTACCCTCTCAGACATACTTAAGCCAGAAAAAGCTGTACGTCCTACATCCAGGAATGCACTTCTATTAGGAGTAATACCATCCATATCATATACGCCGGCATCTCCATTTCCAGTAATAATAGGGTAAGTAACCGGATCACTGACTATGGTACTGATTTGGGTGGCTGCATTCACCTCTGAACGATTAGAGAGACGGAGTAAATACCTTATGCGTAGGGAATTAGCCAGTTTCCGCCAGCGCATGACATCCCCATTAAAGAGAACATCTCCTCCTGCTACAAATCCATTACTTCCAGCCAGAAGTGTATTAGCCTCTTCTAATTCCTGAAGAATAGAAGTATAGATGGCCTGCTGAGCGTCATAAGAGGGGGTAGTATTTCCAATGTTCAGCCCAGCCTGGGAAGCAGGTACATCAATCCAGATTTCAGAATTAGTGGCTAGTAGGAAGGCTTTTATGATTTTTCCTGCCCCCACATAGGCGTCAAGCCCCTGCTCCTGAGCCGCTGCCATCATATCATTTGCATTCCAGATGGTAGAGTAGCTTACGCGCCAGACCTCATCATAGAAGCTTTGAAAGGCAGTGAACTGGTATACGTCTACCTGATTATCATTTCTGTGCATGTAGTAATGCATGATCTGATCAGGGAACCATGTTTCAAATCCCTGTAAGGGTCTTAAAGGCTCAAATATTACACTCGGGAGAAGGGTAGCCGGATTATTCTCCGTAGGTGCATTAGTGTTAGTGTTGATTTCTTCAAACTCCTCTGTACAAGCGCCCATCAAGGCAGCTATCAAGAGAAAGGTATATATATGTAGTTTTTTCATCTTTACGATTTTTTGATTGAATAAGACTATGATTCTCTCTTGTTGGACATTAGAGCCCGACCTTCACATTAATTCCAAAGGTCCTTGGACTTGGTAGCTGCCCTACCTCAAAGCCTGGTACCAGGGTTCCTCCAAATTGAGCTAATGATTCCGGGTCAAAGTGTCTTAGGGCTTCAGATTTAGTATCTATCCAAAGATTTCTCCCAAATAAGCCCACGTAAAGATTTTCGAATAATTCTCCGGGAATCCAATCCTTCAAATCAGCACCTAGAGAAATTTCACGTAGTTTCAACCAAGTATTATCGTAAGTATTTGCTTCAATGTTAAATACAGGGAAATTCGCACGATACCAGTCCTGCCCTGTGGTAGCTATGGTATTTTGTGAGAATGATCCATCGGGATTTTCTATTACCCCCTGTGGTACGAAAGTGCTTTCTCTAAATGGTAAGGACTCTGTTATAATCCCTGATCTGTAAAGTAACGCACTGGTGTACGTATATAGATTACCTCCACTGCGATAATCAAAGAAAACATTTAGGCTAATATTCCTGAACCGGAATGTGTTAGTAAGACCTGCTGACCAGTCTGGATTATAATTCCCAAGGTTTAATACTTCCGTACCATTTCTAGGTCTCACTATATCTACTCCATTTACATTTACTATATCCAGAATGACATCACCTTCAGGAGAGCGGGCAAAACCACGACCATAAATATCTCCCATACGGTCACCAGGACGAGCCTCTACTGTACCGCCAGAAGGGCCAGTAGCATATACAAAGCTTTCTACTCCATCTGCCAACTCTACTACCTCTCCTCTATTTCTAGACCATGCAAGAGATATATCCCAGGAGAAGTCCTTAGTTACAATGGGCTTGGCCGTTAGGAATACTTCTACGCCAGAGTTTTTGATTTCTCCAGCATTAATTAACCTAGTAGAGGCACCGGAAGCCTGGCTAATAGGTACTTGGAGAATTTGGTCAGTAGTAACATTACTGTAGTAGTTTACATCCAGTGTAAGTCTACTATTCCATAATCTTACCTCCATCCCCACTTCTACAGCAGAAGTTCTCTCAGGCTTCAACTCTGGATTCACCAGGTTCCGTGGATTAACTACTGAGCTAGGAAGTGATCCAAATGATAGTACCCGCTCTGTAAGCAAGGGATCTGTATCATTTCCAGTAGCTGCCCAGCTTCCTCTTAATTGGGCAAAGTTAATAACAGAAGGTAGGATTAACATCTCAGAGAGAATAGCACTTACCCCTACTGAAGGATAAAAGAATGAATTATTATCTGTAGGGAGGGCAGAAGACCAGTCATTACGACCTGTTACATCCAGGTAAATTTTATCATCCAAGTCTATCCTGGCAGATCCATACACACTGTTAATCCGCTTTTCGGCATCTGTGTTAGCTGTAACAGGAGGAGCCCCCACATTCCCTTTATTATAAACGCCTGGTACACCTAGATCCCTTGTCTCAAAAAAATCATTGTTGAAGGACTGGTCCATGCGGTTAGCACCTGCAGTAATTCTCAAACCAATATTTTCCGTAAGGTCCTTATTATAGGTAAAAAGGAAATCTATATTGGTTTCAGTAAAGCGGATTCCCTGCTCTCTGTACATTCCATTGGGGAAGTTAGGCTGTCCGGAAGGACGCTGGGAGCGTCTGCGATCACTGTAAAAGTCTGTTCCTGCTCTCACAAATAGCGATAGCTCATCTGAGAACATATAGGTGAACTTAACGTTCCCAAATATTCTGTTGCGGTTAAACTTGTTGAGGTTCTCTTCTACAATTAACCAAGGATTAGTTCCCCAACTCAGGAAATAGTTCTGCTGAATCCCTTCTTGACCAGGAAGCCAAACCTCTCTGTAATCATTGTAGTCAAAGTTATTCATACCCCAGAACATATTATTGATTACCCCTTCTCCTCCTCCTCCAATGACAGGTAAGTTCCCCGAGAAGCTATTTACATAGTTAGCAGACACATCTACACTTAACTTATCTGTAGCATTAGCTCCTAAGCGTAAGCCTATGTTATTTCTCTTATATTCTGTGTTAGGGACAATTCCCGTTTTATCCAGACGGGCCACTGATACTCTTCCCCATACATTTTCATCTGCAAAACTCAGGGCTAAGTTATTATTGGTAGAAATCCCTGTATCAAAAAAGCCACGTCTGTCTAGGCTTTTGTTATAAGGAGTAGCAGGAACTGTTACCCCATTTGCCAGCTCATAGGCAGTAGGTTGAACCACAGACTGTCCGCCAGCTGGTGCACCATAATTCCCTCCCCAGTTTACGCGAAACTCATTGTCAAATCCGCCTCCATACTGAGTTTGTTCATCCCAGAAGTTTCCCAGGGCATCCACTGAGAATCCGGTATTAAACTCTATCCCAAGCCCTTGTTTTTCTAGTCCTGATTTTGTTCTGATGACTAAGGCTCCATTTGCCGCTCTTGCTCCATACAGTGCAGCAGCTTTAGGCCCTTTCAAGACGGTAATATCCTGAATGTCGTCAGTATTAAAATCTGTCAGGCCATTCCCAAAATCTATAGGTGCATTTGACCAGCTGGTGGCATCCCCTCCTATCCCATCAAGATTATTAGATACCACTACCCCATCTACCACAATTAATGGCTGGTTTTTATTAATGTTTAGAGAAGCCTCGCCCCTTAACACAATTCTGGAAGATGATACACCTGAGCCATTATTAGTAGAAATGGCTAATCCCGGAACACGTCCAGCTATCTGCTGGGAAATATCCCCTACTCTGGACGCATTGAAGTCTTCTGTCTTGAGCCTTTGGGTGGCGTAGGAAAGGCTTGTTTTCTTTTCCTCAACCCCAAGGGCTGTTACTACCACCTCATCTAGCACAGTCCCTAACCGCATATTTACCTTCAATTGGTCCATACCATTGATAGAGACTTCCTGGACAGAATACCCAAAGGAGGAAATAGTAAGGGTTTGTGCATTATCAGGGACCTGGATGGAAAACTTACCTTGACCATCTGTCAATGTACCTGTAGTGGTACCTGTCACCACGACTCTCGCCTGGATCATTGGCTGCCCAGTTTCTGCATTTATTACTTCCCCTGATACCGTCCTTTGGGCAAACACGGTATTTAGGGCCAGTAAACAAATGCTAAACAATAGTAGTCTACATTTCATAGTTAGCTAGTTTTAGTTAAAATTTGAGTGTCTTTATTTATAGCAAGCAGTAGGTTTACTTAATAATTTATGAGTTCGTAATTTTTGAGCACCATACAAGCAGCACCTCTTGAGCTGAAAAATCTGCTTAGTCCAGAAGCTTTTACCTCACAGTTTTTCAGTGAATTAAGAAGGCCTGTTTTTTTCATTCCCGCTTTTACTCCATCAATTAGAAAATCACTTACCATAACCATCTCTCCTCCTAGAACTATTAAATCCGGATTGAGTAGATTAGCTATATTCCC
>JBCCLI010000090.1:0-18561 GCA_039026975.1 Bacteroidota bacterium
ACAAGGCTTTCTTCTTAGAATTTAGGGCACTGATTTTTCATTTTGAATCGGCTGTTACAGCCCATGAGGGAAAACTGAGGCAGATTCAGACTTAGGGAGATTTCAAAGGTACCTCCTCCATCACTCCTCAACCCGGAGGGGTTTATGTCCCAACTGAACCCAATGCGTGTTAGGTAATCTGCCCTGTCTAGCTGAATGGCATTTCCCAGTTCTACGCCTCCTACCAGTACTATGGCATTGGTTTGCTGATTGACTTCAGATAAGTTGGCGATCCTGAATAGGGCACCTCCATATACACCGGGAAGGTTTCTCAGATTAAACATTAAGCCCATATCTATGAGTTGGGACCAGTTATTATCAGCAGGCCAACTAGCGGCTTGCATATCCAACTTGGCCAGGGCTATGATCTGTATGTTTTGGTTGCTTGTACCTCCAAACACCCGATTAAACACATGGCTAGCATGTAGGGTAAATCTCGGAGATAGGGTATCTTCTCTTCCAAATAAAGAGTTTTCTACCCTCACTAAATGATGGACAGCTACGCCTACAGAAACAGCATTTTGGCCATACTCCCAGTTAAATAGCCCTCCTGTGGATATGTCTACATAGGGATTTAGTCCTTGGAGATCCCCTCTGAATTGGTACTGGCTGGTAGTTAAGACATTAGAGAATAATTCTAGTTGATCACTAAAGATGAAATTATTATCCTGAAAATTGTAGGTGTTATAACTTAGGGTTCCTCCGAGAGATAGTTCCCATTCTCTATCCGAAAAAACTTGATTACAGCTTCTGGTTCTCCATGCATAGCTTAGGGCTACCTGATTCCAGGTAAGGGCACCTTCTCCCATTTGGCTATTCAGATAGCTTAAGCTGAAGCCGGACTGGATAGCTGGGATACTGAAGTTAGCACTGGCTCCTTGAAGGATAAAGCTTTTTGCTCCTCCATCAAGCACAAACCACTGCCTACGGTACTGGGTATGAAAAGCTGCCCCATCTTCAAATCCTGCGAGGGCGGGGTTTAAAATGTTTTTAAAGGCAAAATACTGGGAGAATAAGGCATCTTGTGCCAAACATCTGGTATTACTAGCTAGTAGGTTCCCTAAAAGGAGAAAAAGAATGAGTCGGCCAATTACACGAGGAGTGCACAGCGGAATGGGCATATCCAAAAATAGTAAGTTAGGTATCGTATGTATACCTCCTAATCTAGTGGAATACTACCAGTTTATGAAAAATTTTATTAAAAAAAGCGAAAAATACTGAGAGACAATATATTACTTCATCTAAGTCTGAGAGACTTGACATCTAAGTAGGGGGATTAAATAAAGCCGGATGGAACCGGCTGCAGAACATATCTTACTCTTCCCAGCTAGTGGAAAGCGTCTCTGACTCTTCTGTTTCTTCAGTTGAAGACTCTACTTCTTCTGTAGCCGCTTGTTCACCATCTTCAGACTCAAAGGTTCTGTCCTTTCTGTCAAACTCCTCATAATCATATTCAGGCATCAGCTCTGTTTTAACATGATCGATGGTTTGATTTAAGGAGGCTAAGAACTTATTAAAGTCTTCTTTATAGAGGAAAATTTTGTGTTTGTCGTAACCTCTTCCGTTAAATCTACGTTTACTTTCTGTGATGGTAATGTAGTAGTCGTTAGACCTAGTAGCTCTTACGTCAAAAAAATAGGTTCTCTTTCCTGCCCTAATTTTCTCCGAGTACACTTCGTCTCTCCCTTGCATAGTATTAAGGTTGTTTTATCCAGCAATGCGGGAGTAAAAATATAAATTTCTATAAATCATAACAAAGGCTTTTCCAAGCCCAAGCAGATTTTTTTAACAATTTGCTGGTGCTAAGGGGGGTAGACTAGGTTTTTTTCTTCTTTTTTTACTGAAAAATTACTTCTTATTGATTACTTCCTAAGTTTATTCCTGCCTCTTTTATTCTGTTTTGTTCCTGTTCTCTTAGTTCACGCAGTTGTTTTTGGGTTACTCTATTGTTGTATTTCTCAGCTAATTCTATGTTCCTGTACCATTCAAAATATCCTCCTCTTTTATAAAAACTGAGTGCGTCATAAGATCCATCAGGTCCATATTCCCATATTTCCTTCATGGTTTTTTGTTTAGGAGCTGCCAGGTGATCATATACGATCATAGGCTTCTTAAATAAGTTAAAAGGGCCTGCTTTTACGTAAGCATAATTAAGGGTGAAGGGGGCATTTTCTGAATACTTGAAAAAGCCACGAAATTTGGGAATAATGTCAAAATAGAAAACATCTGCTCCAAAGATGACTCTGTCTTTTTTCTCAGGATCAAACGTCATGACTTCCACTATTTTATAATTGCTTTTTTTATCATTTCCGTTCCAGCCTAGTAATACATAAAAATCCTGTTTGATTTTTTGAGGCTTTCCCTTAACTAATTCTTTGCTGTAGTATTTCAAGGTTTGCTTAGGAAGAAAATTTAGATTTTTAGGAGGATAATATTGGGCACCTAGCCAGGTCTTATTATCCAGGAGGGTATTTTCAATGTTCTTAATGATGGAAGGCATTTCTATCAAAGGTATCACCAAAAATTCCACAGGACCTGAAGCCGGTACATACCTTCTCTGGACCAGTCCAAAGTAATAGTAATACTGATCCCCAAAGTATTCTCTGTAATTCTGATCTACTATATGCCAGGTAAATATTCTAAAACTTTTATCTTCTGGTTCCAAGATGGAGATGGTTCTTAATGAGTCAAAGTCATAGGTATAGCTTTCAGGTCTTTTTAGCGTATTAATGAGTAGAGTAGTGAACGCCTTGTTTTGCTTAATTTTATAGGAGAGGGAATCATGTAGGAGAATGTCATCTGCCATGGAGGCTAGCTGATTTTCAATAGCTGGAAGACTACTCTCTTGAGAATACACAGCCAGGCTCATGAAAAGGTAAAACATACAGGAAAAACAGAAGCTTTTCTTCATAATGGGGCATTTCTTGTCCGGTACAAATATCAACATATTCCGAATTTTCTTAAGATGATTTTCAAATGAATACTTTCAGCTGTACCGGAAAGTCTTTTTGACTTACGTATACACCCCAGAAAAGATTGTCTCAAGGGTAGGATTCTCTCTTCTGCCGCTTCCTTAACCACCCTAGCCATTCTTTAGCACTGGTAGGTGGGCTTACCTCAGGCGTAGATTGATTATAGGAGAATAATCTATTTACAGCCTCTACCAGCTCTATATCTGGATAAGTAGCCTGTCCAGCTCTTATGATCTGTAACACTTTCAGAGGGCTTAACCATTGGTAGAGCCTCTTCACATAGGCAGCCTGGCTGGCAACGTGAGATTTAGCCTCTTTTCCTTTTTCTGTCAGTTTTTCTTCCTCCAGGAAATCCCTAAAGCATAAGGGGACATTCCATACTAAGGAACCATAGGAGGAGGGAAAGGAAGCTAGGAATTCTTTTAGGGAGAAAAACAGCTCAGGGTGATATCCCATATAGGCCTGTCCAGGCGTATCCAGCCAGGCTTGGATAGCCTTTCCCGTACCAAAAGGAACCCTGTCAGATGCCCTTGGGGAGGGGATTACAGCCGTATCATGGATTTCATGTACTTTTCCTCTTTGAGTGAATTTATGTAAGAAGTAGAAATCCTCTCCTGCCTGTCTTCTATTCATTCCCCCCATTTTTTGGTAGGCATGACTCCTGACAGCCATAGCTGAGCCTACAGTGTGAAAGGCATATGGGTATCCAGCTACTCTGAGCCCTTCTATGAAATAGCGCAGAAATAGCTCGTAAAAAATGATTCCCTCATAAATGCCTGAGGAGAATTTTTTACCTTCCAGGGGATGCTCAAAGTGGATGGTAAATGCTTCCTTTTTGGGTAGGGTACGGTAGGTATCCAGTAAAACCTGAAGGTAATTTGGCTGAACTATGGTGTCTGCATCCAGGCAGATGATGAGTCCTTGTGGGTTATCTACTTGTTCCAATCTATCTACTGCCTCATCCATACCTATTTTTCTAGCGAGGCCTACCCCTGCTTGTTTTTTGGGCAAATCCTGGATGAGAAGGGGATGAATAGTTAGGGTATCAGCAACAGTATGTATCCATTCTTTCACTGCTTTGTAGGTCTGCTGGTTTTGTTGCTGAACAGTTTCAGGCGCATCTATGGCATGATTAACGACAAGTATGACCTCTACTTTTCTCCATTCATCAAAATGATTCTCACTTAAAGAATAAAGGGTAGCTAATAGCTCAGGTTCTTTATACACGGGAATGACTATGACCAATGCTAATGAGGGGTCAGGGGACTCTGGTATGAGGCGTTCTTTATATCGGTGTTTTTGTAAGTATGTATAAGGGGCTAGAATGGTCATGGGTTAAAAGGTAAATAATAGAGGCATTTATATAGACAGGGCATGTGTTCCGAGAATAGAAAATTTTGGTAAGGTAATGCTATTATCCAGAAAAAATCTATATTTGAAACTTCTTTATTATTTATTCGGATCTATGCACTCCTGTGCATAGTTAATCCAAAAAATCTACTCCTCTACTCGTATTACGCCTCCCATAAAGTTATACCTTTAACCCAAATTAAGTATGAAGCTTGTAACATGTACTCACTATTTATTTGCAATTCTATTAGCCGTTCCTGCTTTACTCTTCTCACAACCTGTGTTAACAGATGCTAACAATCCTGTACCCTTGACAGCCTATTCTCAGCAAGATGCCGTACTAACCGCTGTAGGGCCGGGAAGTGATGCGGCCAATAGCAGCTGGGATTTTAGTATGCTCATGCCAGATGGGGAGCCTTTTTCATTTCAGGTAGATATAGCCGCTAATTCTGCCTTTGCAGACTCATTTCCAGAGGCTACCTTTTTCTCTGACCTGGGAGAAGATTCTGCTGCCTTTTTCTTAAATGCCAGTAGTACGGGAATAGAAATACTAGGATCTATAGTGGCTTTCCAGGATGAAGAAAGTATGACGGTAGATACCTTTACGCTTAAATACACTGATCCCCAAACCTTCCTTAGCTATCCCTTTGGACCGGATGCCTCAGTAGAGGATACCTACCAGTTTGGGTTTGATTTATTCGGTCTTGGGACAAGTACCACTACTGGTTCCCAAACTCAAGAAGGGTCCGGCTATGGGACATTAAGCACTCCTGAGGGCACTTTCGAAAATGTATTGAGAATAAAAACTACCTCTGTAGAAACGGATTCTTTGGTAGCACTAGGAGGATTTTTTACTACCGTTAGTACCACCTTTAGCACACAGTATACCTGGCACCAAGCTGGAGAATTCAATATTCTCATGACATGGACTAAAGATAGTATAGCTGATCCGGATTTTGGCAGCAGTGTAGATACTACCATCTCCTATGGATTTGGAGGGGTGTCTACTTCTATCAGTGAGCAGCTAGAGAAGGATCTTTCCCTACAGATTTATCCTAGTCCCATGGTAGATTACCTTCAGATAGGGGTAAGCCTTGAAACATCTACTGCCCTCGAGCTGAGCCTGTATGATTTATCTGGGAGAATGGTAGCAAGCCTACCCAGTACTACTTATAGTCAAGGGGGACAGGAGATTCAGCTGGAAACTTCTCAACTGGTGCCTGGAACCTATTTTCTGAAAATTCAGACAGGAGAAAAGGCATTGTTTAGGAAGGTTCAGAAACGCTAGTGGGCCTTAAAAAATCATATTTGGTCTGGTAAGTCCGTATGATTTACCAGACCTTCTTTTTTTATAGCTAATTAGCTGAAAACATATGCCTTAGGCTTGTTTCTTAATAGGGATGCGTTTAATTTGCCGCCATTTTAGAAAGAAGCCGTAAAAGAATATTAATTACTCCATACATGTCAAAGAATATTGGAAAAGTCTCACAAGTAATTGGCCCTGTAATAGACGTTGATTTCAGTGATGAAGGCTCTACTCTCCCCAACATTTATAACTCCCTCGTCATAGATAGACCTGGTACTAACCCACTGGTGCTAGAAGTGCAGCAGCATTTGGGAGATAGTATTGTACGTGCCATAGCCATGGACTCTACTGATGGCATAGAAAGAGGTCTGGAAGTGCTAGATGAAGGAAGGCCTATCTCAGTGCCTATTGGAGATGCCATTAAGGGAAGACTCTTTAATGTAACTGGGGCTGCTATTGATGGACTTGCTGAACCGGAAGCAGCTGAAAGATATCCTATCCACCGTCCTGCGCCTAAGTTTGAGGACCTGACCACAGAGCCTCTTATATTATACACAGGTATCAAAGTAATTGACCTCTTAGCGCCCTACCTCAAAGGAGGGAAGATTGGCTTATTTGGAGGGGCAGGAGTAGGGAAAACCGTACTGATCCAGGAACTGATTAATAACATCGCCCTGGCGCATGATGGTCTTTCTGTATTTGCAGGTGTGGGAGAACGTACTCGTGAAGGAAATGATATCCTGCGTGAGATGATAGAGGCGAACGTAATTAAGTATGGAGAAGACTTCAAGCATGAGATGGAAGAAGGGGGCTGGGCACTAGATAAGGTGGACAGCAAGGAAATGGAAGACTCCAAGCTTACTATGGTGTTTGGCCAGATGAATGAGCCTCCAGGTGCAAGAGCGCGAGTGGCCCTGACTGGACTGACCATAGCTGAGTATTTCCGTGATGGAGAAAAAGAAGATGCTAAAGGTCGTGATGTCCTTTTCTTCATAGATAATATTTTCCGCTTTACCCAGGCAGGTTCTGAGGTATCCGCCCTACTGGGACGTATGCCTTCTGCAGTGGGGTATCAGCCTACGCTGGCCTCTGAAATGGGTGCCATGCAAGAGAGAATTACTTCTACTAAGCGTGGATCTATTACTTCCATCCAGGCTATATATGTACCTGCGGATGACTATACAGACCCTGCACCGGCAACTACCTTTGCCCACCTGGACGCAACTACCCAGCTGTCTCGTGCACTATCCTCGCTAGGAATCTACCCTGCAGTGGATCCCTTAACATCTGGCTCCAGAGCCCTGCAGCCAGATATAGTAGGAGATGAGCACTACAACTGTGCACAGAAAGTAATTCAGATTCTTCAGCGCTATAAAGACCTTCAGGACATCATTGCTATCCTAGGTATGGATGAATTATCTGATGAGGATAAGCTGACAGTAGAGCGTGCCAGAAAGGTACAGCGTTTCCTTTCTCAGCCTTTCTTTGTTGCAGAGCAGTTTACGGGTATTCCTGGGCAGTTTGTATCTATTGAGGATACTATCAAAGGGTTCAATATGATCATTGAGGGAGAGCTGGATCATCTGCCTGAGTCTTCTTTCTACCTGAAAGGAAATATAGATATGGCCATAGAAACAGGAGAAAAACTATTAGCAGAAGCCTAAATGAAGAGTTTCCAATTAGATATAGTCACCCCGGAATCTAGCGTCTTCTCTGGAAGAGTAGAAAGTGTTACGGTACCTGGCTCTGATGGACAGTTTCAGATTTTGTATAATCACGCACCTATCATTTCTACCCTGGGAAGCGGGAAGTTAGTATTGGTAGATGAGGAAGGGAATGACCAGAGCTATGATGCTAAAGGAGGTGTTATAGAAGTTATGCGAAATAAGGCTATCATCCTCGTAGAACAGATCATGAATCAGGAGGCTTAGGTTTTCTGGTCCTACCTATAAGATGGAGCCCGGCATTTGTCGGGCTTTTTTTGTAGAGATGTATTTCCACTACCCACCGTTAAAACGGTGGTCTCATAATGCTTTCTATGAATCCACCATTTCAATGGTGGGAAACTGCCGCAACGGCTCTGTTTTGCTCCTATGGAGCAATGAGGTGTTTGCTGAAATGGATGAGCTAATGGGGTAGGGCTCCGATGCAGCCATACGAAGCTGAGTTTGATAAGTACCTCACCAAAAGTTTTTTGTTAAATCAAGTGCTGATGGATAGGCTGCTTTAGCTGCCTATTAGCAGATACTGACCTGTGCTTTTTGTAGCGACTAAAGTCGCCGGTCCATTTTCTACCAGCTTAGTGATAGTCAACATTTTGAGGCTGCTTTATAAACTTCAGTTTGTAAAAAGTATAGTAACGGACTCCTGTCTATATACAGCTAAAGAGAAAACCCACCATGAATATGGCGGGCTTATTACATATCGAGGTAGAGACGCCATCCATGGCATCTTTACAGGTATTTTCCTACAAATGGATCACCTCTCCGTAAGCAGCTGCTGCTGCTTCCATGACGGCCTCTGACATGGTAGGGTGGGGGTGTACGGCTTTGATGATCTCATGTCCGGTGGTTTCCAGCTTACGGGCCACTACCACTTCAGCGATCATGTCTGTAACCCCAGCGCCTATCATATGGGCACCCAGGAATTCTCCGTACTTAGCATCAAAGATTACTTTTACAAAGCCATCTTTTTTTCCGCCAGCCTTGGCTTTACCTGAGGCAGTGAAAGGAAACTTCCCTACTTTTAGCTCATACCCCGCGTCCTTAGCTTGCTGCTCTGTCATGCCTACAGAGGCTACTTCCGGCATAGTGTAGGTACAACTAGGAATATTGCCGTAATCCAGTGGCTCTATGTCCATCCCTGCCATTTTTTCCACACAGATGATTCCCTCATGAGAAGCTACGTGGGCTAATGCAGGTCCAGGGGTCATGTCCCCTATGGCGTAGATACCCGGAATGTTAGTCTGGTAGAATTCATCTACTACCACTTTCCCTCTATCAAGCTGAATACCTAATTCCTCTATTCCGAGATTTTCTATGTTAGCCACAATGCCTACAGCAGACATGAGAATATCAGCTGTTATCTTCTCCTCTCCTTTGGCGGTTTTAACTGTGGCTGTTACGCCATCATTCAGGGTATCTACGTGTGTAACCTCAGAACCAGTCTTAATCTTCACGCCTTTTTTCTTGAAGATACGCCCCATTTGAGAAGATACTTCCGCATCCTCGCGCGGGAGGACTGCATCCAGGTATTCTACCACGGTGACGTCTGTATCCATGGTTTGGTAGAAATAGGCAAACTCCATTCCTATAGCCCCTGAGCCTACGATGATCATAGACTTAGGCTGCTTTTCTAGTACCATCGCTTTCCTGTAGCCTATGATTTTTTCATTGTCAATAGGCATGGCAGGTAAGCTACGGGAGCGAGCGCCGGTGGCCAACATGATATTTTTAGCTTCATAGGTTTCAGTGCTACCGTCAGCAGCTGTTACCATGACCTTTTTATCTTTGGTAACTTTTCCTGCACCCATGAGGGCATCTATTTTATTCTTACGGAAGAGAAAATTGATCCCCTTGCTCATGTCTGAAGCTACCCCTCTGCTTCTGGCAATCACTTCCGCAAACTCGTGATGGGCCCCTTCCACGGTAATCCCGAAATCTTTGGCATGTTTGATATAGTCCATTACCTCAGCACTTTTTAGCAAGGCCTTAGTAGGAATACATCCCCAGTTTAGGCAAATACCGCCTAGCTCCTCCTTTTCCACTACAGCAGTTTTCATTCCTAACTGAGAGGCACGAATAGCAGCCACATACCCGCCGGGACCACTTCCAATAACAATTAGATCATATGATTTAGCCATAAATTCTTCTTAAAAAGTCTTGTGTATTGCAGCGCAAAGTTATAAAAATATGTGAATGAGAGGGCCGTAAGATTTGCTTTCCTTAAGAGAAAAACCTGACCATCTTAAAAGACTTTTGCTAATTTCTTTTGCAAGAATCATAGAAACAATGGTAATATTCTCCTACCTTTGGGATTCAAATAGGGAATAAAGGATATGCTCACCCACATATACATCCGTAACTATGCATTATTTGCTGAAACCGAGATTTCTTTTCCGGCCGGACTCAATATTCTCACTGGAGAAACTGGTGCTGGAAAGTCTCTCCTCGTAGGCGCACTCGGATTAATCATGGGTAGAAGGGCTGATAATTCCGTCATCTTTTACACCGAGGAAAAGTGTGTAGTAGAGGCAGAATTCTCTCACTTATCAGAAGAAGTGAAAGAACGTCTAGCTGAGCAGGATGAGTTTGATCTGGAAGATGAGCTGTTGACTATAAGGAGAGAAATCAGGCCTAACGGAAAGTCGCGCGCCTTTATTAATGATACCCCTGTCTCCCTCTCTACCTTGCGACATACCTCTGCCTTTTTAGTGGACCTCCACGGACAACATGAAAACCAAACCCTACTATCAGCAGATAAGCAACTGAGCTTATTAGACACCTATGCTGGTACCTTAGGAATGGTGAAAGGCTTTGAAGCATGCTGGAAAGGATACCAAGATATTAAGAAAGAACGGGATGGACTTCTCAAGCAAGAACAAGAGGCGAAAGAACAGCAGGAATACTTCCAGTTCCAGCTTCAGGAGCTAACGGCTGCCAACCTAAAAGAAGGAGAAGAAGAAGAATTAGAGCAAGAACTTAACCTGCTTCAGCATGCAGAAGAAATTAGAGGAGCATTAGCTGGTGGTGTGATGCAGTTGTATGAGGAAGATCAATCTGTTTATCAGCAGTTAAGTACCTTATTAGAGCCCCTTCAAAAAGTGTCAGGCGTACACCAACAAGTCAATGAGGAAGTTCAAAAGCTGTTAGAAGCTCAAAATACTATCAAGGAAACCTCTTTCCAATTGCAGCATATGCTGGATACCATGGATTCTGAAGAGGGGCGGATGACAGAGATAGAAGAAAGGCTGGCTACTTACCATAACCTCAAACTAAAGTATAAGCTGGCTTCAGGGGATGAGTTGCTAGAGAAGCTGCAAGAGTTCCAGGCTAAAGTAGTGGCCTTCGAGTCCATAGAAGAAAGAGTCGCAGAGTTAACTGCCAAACTTTCAGAACAGGAGAAAATAATTATTCAAAAAGGCCTGGCCCTGGAAGAAAAGAGGTTAGCTGCAAAACCTCAACTGGAAGACATGGTAGAAAATATCCTGAAAGAGGTGGGTTTCACCAAAGCCAGGTTTGACATTGCATTCCAACGCATAGAGAAGGCTGAGGGTGGACTTATGATAGAGGGCGCACATATCCATCCAGATAAGACTGGGCTGAATACCTGCACCTTTATGATTCAGTCCAATCCGGGGGTGCCTCCAGGCCCTCTTTCAGAGATAGCCTCAGGGGGAGAAATTTCCCGTGTTATGCTCGCTATTAAGGCCACTCTGGCTGAGAAGTCGGACTTTCCGGTCATGATCTTTGACGAGATAGATACGGGGATCAGTGGAGAGATAGCACAGAAAGTAGGGAAGGTCATGCGCGATTTGTCAGAAAGATTCCAAATCCTTTCTATCACCCACCTTCCTCAGATAGCTGCCAAAGGTCATCAGCATTATAAAATCTACAAAGAGGTCAAGGACACCATTACCATCTCCTCCGTACGCATGCTAAATCATGATGAGCGCATAGGAGAAGTAGCCATGATGCTTAGCGGGCACGAACCCTCAGAGTCTGCCATCAGAAATGCAGAGGAGTTGATTTCGGCGGGCTGATAAATTGTGTGATAGAGTAGAGGTGAAAAATCTTTCACCCATGTGGAAAGCCCTCATTCTCTCAACCTTTCTTCCCTTCAAGTAATTTCAAAAAGGGGTTGCCCAGCAAAAAAACAGAAAGTATATTTGCACCACTTTGCACTGAAGCATCAGTGTAGGGGCTCATAGCTCAGCTGGTTAGAGCACCTGACTCATAATCAGGGGGTCCATGGTTCGAGCCCATGTGGGCCCACTCAGTATCAAGCACTTACGGAATTTTCTGTAAGTGCTTCTTCATTTGCACACCATTTGCGCACGCAAAAAATAGTTTCAAAATCTTTTCTGAATAGGGTGATTTAGGCAATATGGGCGTATGCCATTTCAGGACCTATAGTGGAGGGATTTTTCAGAAATTTTTCTGAATGGGATCAGGGGATAGCATACTTTCAGCTTCTGAACCTCAATTAGATGCATGTGCCAAATCTTTTGACACTAGAGGATGCTAAATTTGACACTAGCTTCTATACTTTTGGCTTGTGTCAATTTGGACTTGGGACATTTATGTCACAAAAATCTTTGCCTGCCTGTCACACTTCGGGTGAAGATCCTTGCTTGGATCATTCTGGAAATTCTCATGAAAAATAGACTTTTACCTGGAGCCTAACCCAAGCGCTACTTTACTACCAGAACCCGTAAGAAAAACCCACAGACGTCACGTCTAAGAGGACTTAGACCCATTTTAGAGGCTTAAATATCTGATTAATAGGTAATTAGATCTAGCTGAGCTGGCAGAAAGCTAATTTTTGAAGGTGTGATTTCTCGTAAGAGTCTGATTATCAGTATCCTCAAAATGATTGTTGTAACACGAGTCATCATCTTTTCATGCTTCTCATACTTTTTGAAGGCTAACCTTTTTGTAATCAATAGGTTACAATTAGGAAGTGTTACAAGGAATGCAGTTGAAGCGAGGGCCAGATAGGGTAGAAGCCTAATCTAAAAGCCTACTAGCCCTCTGATGAATGTCACAATTATCCTGTAAAAGTTGATCCACTTTAGCCGAGGCATAATTCAATTATACCTCTGATAATCAGATGGGTTCTTGAGAATAATTGTTATATAGGAATTGGGAGAAATAGGTGGAACTTAGGGGCTTTTGTTTTATCGCTCTTTCTGCCGTAGAAATCATCTAGTCATCTGAAAATCAGTCTATTGGGATAGGTGTTTGTAACATTCTGATTGGAAGTGGGGAATTAGATCCCATTAGTATGGTACTAATCTAGATAAGTATTTGATAAACAAGGTTTATAGTTTTGTTTTTGTTACAATTCCAAGAGACTTACTGATGCTAAGTTTTTGGTAGTCAAATTTATTTAGCTGAGGTATTTTTCCATTGCAATAGGGAGGGTATTAAAGGTGTCACATCTTTGGCACAAAATGATTATGACAAATCACTGAGAAGACTGGGTTCTACATTTCCTTGTATTCTAAAATGAAATAATTCAACCTTAGGTTTATCTCAAGGAAAAGTCAAACCTAATAGTGCCCGAATTTTAAGGGTACTTACAGAACTTATTGATCCACTTAGAAAGTTTATGGATTTCCGTTTAGGAGTAATCCTGAAAAGCCAAGCTATTAAAGTTTTACCAAAAGTTAGGAGAAGAGATATCTTCAGCCTTTTCCAGAAATTCAACATTTTTGCCTAAATTCCTATTAATTGTATTTGAAGTAATTCTATAATTTTTGTATGATACGAAATTTATTTTTTATAGAATTGTTTTACATTTTTTTTGATTATTATCAATAATCAAACTATATTAATTTATATAAATTTTATAATGTCAAAGTTAGAATTAAAGGTGTTTGGTTCAAATGATTCTAGGTCAGGATATATTTCATGGTCACCTGTTCCTTTTATTATTTCAAATAAATCTAATCAGCTATTTTCATTCTCGCTAACTAATCGATCAGATCAGGCGTCTATATCCAGAGTCGTCTTCTTGGAAAAATTGGAAGATGATCCTAAGGATGAACTCAAACTTTCTATAGGCCCAAATAAAGACATATCTTTATTTGTCGCAGGTAAATTTCAGCCAGGCAAAGTGCATAATGGTGCTAGTAGGGATAGTAAAGATGTAATTATTGAAGCAATTAATAATGATAATAATTCTAGATTAGGAGCTGTAAAAGTTATGATTAGAGTTCGAAAAAATGCAAATGAACTTAGTAATAAAGCTCGGGGGGATTTTTTAAATGCAATAGCTAAACTGAACGGTATTAAAGTGGATGGAGATATTTTCCCAGGACCCGGAAAGGGTGTTTACATTACTGACTTCGTAGAAATGCATGTTACTGGAGCTGCCGCAAGTGAACATGGGGATTCTCACTTTCTTCCTTGGCATAGATTGTACGTTTTGGATTTAGAAAGACAGCTTCAAGTTTTAAATCCACTAGTCACAATACCTTACTGGAAATTTGATAAACCTGCCCCCAAAGTTTTTACAAAAGACTTTATGGGAAGTACGAAACAAATTCCAAGAGATACTAAAGACCGTGGTGGAGTATTTGATCGTGGTGGAGCTAATACACCTAACGCTGTCTTTGCTTTGGATAATCCATTATTTAAATGGCAAATAAAAAATAGGAATGGAATTCCAAGAACAGCCAGATTTAATGTAAAGAATGAACCAGCTAACGGAGCAATTTTTTATGGTCCAGACAATAACCCTATAGATTTTGAACTATTAGATGAACTCTCTACTCTAGCTTTAGGCGTTGATAATACTAAACCTGATGGTGCAGAATTTGGGGCAGGAGGAGAAAAATTTTCTAGTTTGGAGGGAACGCCACATGGAGCCGCTCATGTTAGTTTCAATGGCTTTATCAATGATACTTCTATGGCTCCACAAGATCCACTTTTCTTCTTGTTGCACTGCAATGTCGATAGGCTTTGGGCAAAGTGGCAATATTTATTTAATAGACACTCACAAAGTGACTCTAAATCTTATCCTTACCAGAATATTGGTGATTCTTCAGATTCTTGGAAATTAATAAATTCTAAGCAATGGCCGTGGAATGGCGGGTTATCTGAGCCCGATGGTATAAATCCGCCAGGTACAAGAAACCAAAATTTTACCAAGGCCTTAACTGGTAAAGACTTCCCTGATAATGTCCCAGAAATTAAGGATACTATAGATATGCTGGGATATGAGGATTTTTCAAATTATATGGGATTTGCATATGATGATGTTCCCTATGAACCTTACACAAACCAAAATATACCTACTTAAATTAAAATCAAGATTCAAAATGGAAACTTCAGAATATAAATCAAAACTACTACAAAGAATTCAGGATAATAAAAAGTCTCCTAGTATTGAATCTAAAAGATTATTAGAAATTGCTAAAGATGAAAATAAATTAAATTTGCTCATTAATATTTTAAATGATGCAGATCAATCAATTGATAAAAAGCAAGATGCTTTGAATGTATTGAACGCAATCAGTATATTCTCGCCTAAGCTACCTACTACAAAACCAGCATTTGTGAATGCTCTTAGAGGATTAATGGCAAATGAGAATCGGAATCTTAGATTGACAGCTTTCAGTTGTTTAGCAATTATGAAGGATGAAATCGCTCAAGAACGTCTCAAGGAATTAATTGTTTCTAGCGAAGACGAGTCTGCCAAGTTAGTCCCCACTCACCAAGCTATCGCAATGCTTGGGTATGACGAAAAGGCGTTAGATTATGATGCTCTAAAAGAGATTGCAAAAAATCCTCCAAATAATCAAAGCTTGATTGAAGCTCTACGGCATTTACCTTTTGATGCAGATACCTTTAATCTTTTACAAACAATAATGGAAGATGATACAAAACCAATTGAAGCAAGATCTATGCTGCCAGAGATCCTAAATAACTTAGATACAGAAGCTTTTCTAAATTCAACAAATAGAATAATAAAAAATAATGGCCTTGGTGATGATCTGGTACCCTATTTAGCTAAAGGGGTTGTAAGTATTGAGACTAATTATTTAAGTGATAAGGTCGAAGAAACTAAATCTCAATTAATTAAACTGGTAAATACAGCACCTAAAGATTTTAAAGAAAAAATGAACAGAATTCTATTTCCTAAAAAATAATATTACAGCTACTTGTTATGTCGCTAGACAGAGATAAACAAAGTCTAACTTACAACTCATCTGAGAGTGAATTTGCAGCGCATGTTGATAATATTAAAAAGTCTTTTTACCCAAATGAACAAAGCCTCGTAAACCTATTATCCGAATGCCATCCAGTATATAAAGGTAAATCAGCTAATTCTGTAAATAGGATGAGAGGATATTTAATGGCCTCATTTGAGACTGTATCTCTACCTAGTATAGCTTTACCCTATATCTTAGAATCGCTAACAAACTCCTTTCATCCATATACTGTTGCTGGTGCTGCCAAAGCAGTTCGAGGGATCGAAATTCCAAATAGCAATATATGTCCTTATTTAATAAAAGCCACATACAATATTTGGCGAAAGGATCAACCGATTTCTTTTGAATCATATTATCTAACATGGCCATTGAGACAATACTCAACCGCTGTATTGGAAATTCTAGATACTTTAGCTTGGATGGGTCCTAATGCCATTTCGGTGCTTCCAGAACTCCAAAGGTTATTCTCTAATTTCAGTCATAAGTTGGACCAAAGAACTAAGAGTAAACTATTAAACCTTATTGAGTCCTTGGAATATGATTTTCCGGAGAATATTACGGAGAATTGTTGTAAGCCAATTCAGTTGAATCTTAATGATACTAGTTTTTACGAAAAAAAAATTGATGGGAAAATTTTTCTAGAAGATCAGGATGGAAAAAAAGTCCAGTGGGATAATTTTTTCTCAAGAAAACTAGTAGTAGTAGCATTCTTTTATACACGATGTATAAATCCACGGAAGTGTTCTCTTACCATTTATAACTTGGTAAAACTTCAAAAGAAACTGGAAAGTACCAACCTAAGGGATAAAATTAAAATTACGGCAATTACCTATGATCCAAATTATGATACTTCTGCAACATTGAAATGCTATGGGATTTCGAGAGGGTTTACTTTTTCCCCAGACCATAAATTTTTTCGTATTCCAAAGGATTTTGATAAGGTGATTGAATCGTTTAACCTTGGAGTAAATTTTAATGGTACTTTAGTTAATCAACATAGAATAGAATTTTTTTTAATTGACAGGAAAGGAGAGGTTAAAAAGTCTTTCCTTAGATTTCAGATTGATATAGATGAGATAATAACTGAACTAACAAATTTGATAAATAACTATTCAGAGGTAAATAAAATCTTATCAAAGAAGAGTAAGTGCAGAACATTTTTAAATAATTTAATGTCCATTGTTTTGCCAATAGTAATAGCTTTTTTTCCAAAATGCCCTCTTTGTTGGGCTTCTTATTTGAGTATACTTGGCCTAACTGGCATCTCCTCGATCCCTTATAGCCCTTGGCTTTTCCCTTTAGTCGTTATTATCTTAGTATTAAATCTTTGCGTCTTGTTTTGGAGATCAAAAAATGGTAATGGTTTTACCCCGTTGGCTCTTTCTTTAGTAGGAACGATATTTTTGGTTACAATTGCTTTTAGCAATGGTGTTTGGAAATGGGGCTTTATCCCAGGTTTATTCTTGCTTGTTGGTGGATCTATGCTTAATAGCTTAAATTATTCTACTTATCAGAAATTGAAACTCTATTTTTTAGAATTTATGGGGGATGGATTTAGAAAAACAGTCTTGAAAATATTCCTTTTCCTAAGAAAATCGATTAAGATTCCTACAAACTGAAAATAAACCAACGGTTAATCTTTTACTTTTCGTTTAAAAGTACCAAAGTATTCAGGCTTGCCATCCCCATAAGCAATAATGTGGGGATATATGATAACATCTTTATCATGCATATGGGACTTTATTGAGGCAACAGCTTGAAGAGCATTTGAAATTGAGGAAGGCGATAAGTCAGCTGTTGTAGGAATTAGTTCACTTATTTTTTGAGAGTTTATTCCTATTACTCTAACTTCCAATGAACTGTAAGCTTCCCCTATTTAGCAACGGTAGTAATTAAAGAATTTTCTAAATAAAAGTGTTGTTGATCCTGTTGGAATGTGGGAAAGTCGGGTAGTGCGCAGGGCGGTTGGACTTTTCCATATTTCAATAGGAAGGTTCTGGGTGGTAGGTTGCCTAGGGAATCATGTGGTCTTTCCGTATTGTATCCCCACATCCACTCTTGGGTGAGTTCTCTGACCTGGCTAATGGATTTAAAGCAGTAGAGATCCAGTAGTTCCTCTCTGTAGGTTCTATTAAAGCGTTCAATCAGTGAGTTTTGGGTAGGCTTCCCAGCCTGAATAAACCTCAGCTCAATCTGGTGGGTATCACACCATGCCTGCATTCTGGCAGCAATAAACTCAGGGCCATTATCCACTCTAATAAACTGAGGTTTCCCTCTCCATTCAATCAACCTATCCAGTTCTCTTACCACCCGGTGGGAACTAATAGAAGTATCTACAGCTATGCTAAGGACTTCACGGTTAAAGTCGTCGATCACATTCCAAGTGCGGAATGATCTTCCCTCCCAGACCTTATCATGCATGAAGTCCATACTCCAGCAGATGTTAGCATCTATGGGATAGCTCATAGATATGGCAGAGCGTGTAGGAAGTCGTTTTTTCGCTTTTCTGCGAATACTCATTCCCTTGGATACATATACTCGGTACACGCGCTTATGATTCCAACTATACCCCTTGAGACGGAGCCAGTGATACATCTTCCAAAATCCCCATCTTGGATGAGTCTCGGCCAACTGATCTAGCTGCTCAATTACAACAGCATCATCTTTTTCCACTGGCTGATAATAGTACACTGAACTACTAAGGCTAAAGAGCTTACAACCTTTACGAATACTTAGCTGATACTCTTCTTGGCAGTAACTCACTAACTCTCTACGTGCACAAGGGGCTAGAGCTTTTTTTCGATCACATCTTTGAGAATTCTATGCTCAAGACTGATATCTGCATACATCTGCTTAAGCCTCCGATTCTCCTCTTCCAACTCCTTCAAGCGCTTGATCATTTTGGCATCCATCCCACCGTATTTATTCTTCCAGTTATAGAAGGTGCCTTGGCT
>JBCCLI010000091.1:0-18495 GCA_039026975.1 Bacteroidota bacterium
CTCCCCTTTTAGGTAGGTCTCCACAAATTTCTCGTCTGGCCTTTCCGTAGCGTTATATAGCCCCATGTAGGCGCCATTCACATACAGGTGCACAAAGGTACCTCTGGCGCCTGTCCCCATCATATCAATGGAAGCATCCCGGGCCCATTGGTCCCGGGTGAAGGCCGTTTTATCTGGATACCAGTTCCTGGTCCAGGAACGTTGGGTACCTGCCCGTAGCACTAACCTGTCAAATTTTTGGGTAGCCTCTTTCTGGTGTAGGGGCGCATGCTTCCTTAGTAGCTCAGTTTTTAGCTTACCATCTCCATACTTTTTCTTGAAAGAAAGTCGGTAATTTCTCTTTAGGTGTTTATGGCTTACGCCCTCTATACCTCCAAACGCCTGCGTATTAGCAGATGGATCAGAAGGGAAGAGGACTTCCACACTCATAGGTAGCTCATCAAACCCTAGCGTCATCTTCCAGAAATCATCCAGCTTCATACTAATGGAGATGGAAGGTAGGGATTCCAAACTCTTCAACATGGCGGTCCTATCCTCATTCACAATGGCGGGATACATCCCATAGCTCATTTTGGCTGACCCTCCAGCGTAATCTGTGCTAATCATAGGCCTGGGCCAGTCAGGTAGACTATCAGGCTGATCTACTACCTGTGCGGGAAACAAATAACTGTGGACAGCTACTTTACTGCGCTTTTCTCCCCTTGACTGTAAGTAGGCTTTCACTACTGTACTGCGAGAAATACTTATGGGCTTTTTATAAACGAGGCCTGTAGAGTCAGTGGGGTGGGACCCATCCAGGGTATAGTAAATCCGGCCTTTGAGTTTGCTGGTAAGTTTCAGCTTAAAAGGAGCCAGATAGAACCCCCTTTTCACAGAAAAATCCGGCTTTTTAACTTTCTGTGCCAGGCTATTGTTGAAGATAAGGAGGCAGAAGAGCCCCACAATGATCCGAAGCATCTTTTGCAATTGAGTATAGCTAAAGAAACATTTTTAATATCAAGAATACAAAAGTTGTATATCCTTGAGAATGCCCCCTTTCAACATGAAAGAGCCCCCAATGTTTAAATTGGAGGCTCAGCTGTATATCTTAATATCCTTTATCTCTTCACCTTACCCAGGTCTATTCCGAGGGTAACCTCATGTGCTGATCCATAGGTGGACTGATATGTTCCACCAAGGCGGAAGTCATAGGTATAGGCTAAATGAAAGCGTTCCATATTTACCCCCACAAGCCAAGCAAGTACATCACTCCCATCAGACAAGTTAGCAAAATCCTGTCTGTAAGAAGCCCCGACGAAAACCACCTCATCTAAGAAAAATACCCTCAGGTTTATATCTCCTTGTAAGGGAGCTGCCTCCACCTTTTTAAGTAAGATAGACGCCTCGTAAGAGATAGTAGGTCCTGCCAGGAAATATCCAGCAGAAACAAAGAAGTGTCTTTTTAGTCTTCCTTCCACATCTCTGGAAATATCATCTACCCCATAATCCAGGGGTGCCTGGATGATATTAGGAGCGGAAAGGCCCACCCAGAAATTATCTCCATATAGGTAGAGGCCTGCCGATGCATCTAGCAGATTGATATTTCTGGCATTTTGGAGTGCGATGTCATCTGAGGGGTCTACAAAAGTGATATTCTGTAAATCCAGGGTGTATTGAAGGTATTTTACCGCTACTCCCATCCCTAGTTTAATATCATCAGTCAGGGGAACGTGATAAGCGTATCCTCCTTCTGCTCCCAAACGCTGCGTAGGTCCGGTAATATCGCTAAATAGTTTTAGCCCGAATCCGCTTCGCTCATATCCTCCCTGATAGGTAACACTGAAGGTTCTAGGAGCACCTGGAAGGTTAAACCACTGAAATCTGTGGTGAAAACGGATTTCATGGTTTTCAGTACTTCCTGCTACCCCGGGGTTAATCAGGAAGTGGTTATTCATGTACTGGGTGTAGATAGGTTCCTGCTGCCCGTAAGCGCTGAGTACCCAGAGCAATGAGAATATGACTATGCTTACTCTTTTCATATTCAAATAAGGTTTCTGTGTTGCTGAATTGAAGATTTTTTTATCTAAAAATGCTTACGGTGCCTTTGAATACTCTATCGCTATCATCATTGAGTAATTCAAAGATATAGTAGTAAGTTCCATCAGGGAGCTGGTTCCCGTTAAAGGTTCCATCCCAGTCATTATTATATCCATCTGTGGCGAAAACCAGCTGGCCCCATCTGTTTAGGATTGACAGTCTATTCTCTGGGAAAGCAACTACACAGGGAATGACAAATTTTTCATTCACACCATCTCCATTAGGGGTAAAGCCCATATTAGTAGAAAGACAGTCGAAGCGCTCACTCACGGGAATGACAGCATCCAATATTTTCTGGCATCCTATCGCGTCTGTGACTACTACCTTATAGGTTCCCACCAGCAGCTCTCCTATAGAATCTCCTAACACTATAGGGTCTGTGTTCCACACATAGGAGTAGGGACCTACTCCTCCTTCAGCTATCACTTTAGCCGTACCAATCTTGGTGAAATTATCCTCTGTAGTTTCCACCGTAGCAGTAAATACAGGCGGATCAGTTAGGGTAAAGGTGGCAGAATCTACACATCCACCTCCATCCACTAGTTGGACGGTATAGTCGCCAGCTTGTAAACCAGTAACCTGATCCGTTATAGCACCAGTAGACCATGTGTAGGCGTAGGGTTCTGTTCCCCCCACGGTGAGCACACTAATGCCACCACTGGCGTCCCCACTACAGATTATAGACTGAATGTCAGATACTATTTCCAAATCTGTGGGCTGTGCTAACTCTGCGGTTGCAGTTGTGGTATCCCCATTAGCATCTGTTATTGTTACTGTGTAAGTATCCGGTGCCAGATTGATAGCCTGCTCCCCTATCTGGAAGTTACTCCATACGTAAGAATAGGGAGGACAGCCTCCTGTCACCATAGCTGTAGCCACAGCATTAGCTGTATCAGGACATCCATCATAGCCGAACTTGATTTCCCCAAGCAGAGTGTCTGGGCTAATGGTAATATTGAAAGTACAACTGTCTACATTACCACTTGCATCCCTCACATACTGCGTAACTAAGGTAGTTCCGGTAGGCAGTGTATCTCCTTGCTGGATAGAACTGCTAAAGAGTAAACTATCACAGTTATCACTGGCTACTGGTGGATCCCAGCTGACTACAGCCCCACATAATCCTGAATCTGTAGGTAAGGATAGATCTGGTACACAGGTAATGATAGTAGGTGGTACCGTGTCTTGTAAGAAAATATTAAAGGTCAGGGTACTCTCATTTCCTGCTGTATCTCTAGCGGTATATGTAACAGGGTTATTTCCTGCTATGAAGGTATCTCCAGGTTGGAAATCACTGAATACGGTATCTAACTCACAATTATCCATAGCTGTGGGAGGTATCCAGCTTACAGGTAAGCTACACACATCTGCTGCTAAAGTAATGGTGGTATCTGCCGGAACATTCATAAATTCTGGCCCCAGGCTATCCACTACTGTTACTACAAAGGCGCAGGTGTCTTTATTCCCGGCCCCATCTGTAGCCACATATGTTACGGTGGTAGATCCCAAAGAAAAGGTGGTTCCTGGAAGGATGGTTAGCTGATAGGTTACTAATCCACAGTCATCTTCTGCTATAGGTGCTTCCCAACTCACTACCGCGCCACAGATTCCAGAATCAGCTGAGACCACAATGGAATCAGGACAATTAATGAAAGCTGGAGGAAATTGGTCAACGGCAAAAGCTACTTCAAAGGAGTCTGTAACGCTACAACCGGCATCATCTGTTACTGTTACTATATATGTTCCACCATCCAGGCTGTCAGGATCTTCAACTGCTCCCAAGTCATTATTCCACAGGTAAGAATAGATTCCCGTACCTCCGGTAGCAGTCAAGTCTATCTTTCCAGACTTGGACTGGCAGCCCGCCTCTGTTACCTCAGCACTAATAGCTAGCGCCGGCACTGAAGCCTCACTCCATTCATATGCTCCTATATCCACACCGGCACCGGAAGGCCTGACATCTCCATTTATATCTTCTACAGGTGCCGTAGTAGCATCAGCTAAATCTATTACTGGAGAACATGATACCAAGCTAAGATTACCTACCGTATCTGGTGCTGTAGCAAAATCAGGCTGATTAAAAAAGATAGGATTTATATCCAGGTTATTTGCTCCCGCAAATCCACCTTCTACACATGAGAAGCTCACAATAGCATCCGTATTTAGGTCTGTGCTGATTTCAGTAGAATTTCCCCAAAGGATGGTGTTAGTAATGGCAAAGTCAGAGTTAGACTGTGCCCTTATCCCCCCACCAATCACAGCGTTATTACCACTGAAAGAACAGTTTAGAACCGTTCCTTCTGAGTTTCCGGTATGAAATATAGCCCCTCCATTACCTGTGGAGAGGTTGCTGGCAAACTCACAATTTGTATAGATAATATCTGAGGTAAACTGGGAGTAGATAGCTCCACCAGAGTTTGAAATATTTCCTATAAATCTTGATCCCTCTATAGTAGTATTGGCACTATCTGAAAATAATATAGCACCGCCAGAATTAGTCGAGCTGTTGCCAATAAAGGTAGAGGATTCTATAGAGGGGATTGATTTGAACACATTTATTGCTCCCCCACGAGCAGAAGTATTCGTATTAAACTCAACATTATCAATGGTACCTTCAGCGCCACTAAAGAAATAAATAGCACCTCCTCTTTCAGTCCCATCGTTAAATCTCATAGTAGAATTTTGAAAAACAGGTGCTGCCCCTAATGCTACATATGCGGCTCCACCAGATTCAGATTCATTCTTCTCAAAGTCAGAGTTAGTAATGATAGGGCTGGCGTCTACATTCATGATGAGGGCACCTCCTCTAAATATGGCCGTATTAAATTGAAAGGAGCAGTCATTAAACTGCGGAGAAGAACCATCTCTCATGTAAACAGCTCCCCCTTCTACATCAGCAGAATTATTAGAGAAGGTGATATCATCAAGGGTTCCTCCTGAAGTTTTGAAAAAAGAGAGCGCGCCTCCCTGCCTACTGAGGTTTTGGTCAAATACACAGCTGGTAGCGGTAATGGTGGACCCGCTTAGTAAGCCTATTCCTCCACCTCTACTTATGGCCAAGTTAAGTCCCACCCCCGTGTTAGACACTACCAGTTGGCTGGTATCACTGATAAATGCTCCCCCCCCAAAGGCAGCTTGATTCTCTGTAAGGTCAGAGGATGTTAGCGTGACAGAAGACCCATCCGTAGCCAGGAAACCTCCTCCCTGGTCCAGAGCTACGTTTTCCTCGAACACGCAACTGTTGATTGTCAGGGTAGAGGCTAACACAAATAAGCCCGCCCCCTGAGCTTCAGTTTTAGCACCGTCAGCATTACCTGCAGTAATGGTAAAACCATCCAGGATAGTCCCTGTAACCAAGCCAGCAGCCGTAACTACATGAAAGGCGTTATCTCCATTATTAGAAAAGGAGGGGCCGTCATTAGATAGTAAGTCTCCTGATAATATGGTTATGTTGGCAGTTGGATCTCTCTGTGCCAACTCAGTTTCTGTTCCTGCAAAACCTCCATATAATGACACTCCATCTTTTAAAGCAAAGGTAGAAGCTCTGCTGGTCCCGCCAGGAACGTAGATTCCTGCAGCTACCCAAATTTCTCCAGAAGTAGTATTGGTTAAGGCTAGTTGGAGATCAGCATAGGCGTCCTCCCATGAGGTACCATTATTAGCTCCGGTAGCAAAGCCATTCACATAAACGGTTTGAGCTGTGGCGGAGCTGGCTATAAAGAACAGGATCAAACTGAAAAGAAAAGTAGCTTTCACTTTCATATAAGCATTCCATTAGGGTTGATCATCCAACATTCTGTCAGCATTTCTGATAAGCCTCATATGAAAGTTCAACAGGAAGGGCGTTCATGGTTTAGAACAACAGCAGGTGGGATTCATCGTGTATCTGTGACTTGGCTCCATACCGGCTAACCGTTCAAGGATAAGCTTTTTTACTTGTTAAGAATCCATTTAATACCAAAAAAACCTATTAATAGACGTAAGATTTTTTCTTTTGTATTTCTAAATAACTCCTCAAAATTTTAGAGTCCTCAAGAAATAATTCGAATTCTCAAAGTGATTTAAGCTTCATCCCCACTGTTAACTCAGAGACTGAAAAGAACTGAAAATATCAGAAATACATATAATTCTTAAAATAGGATTTATTATTTTATTACTTATTTTAAGAATTCGTTCTATTGGACTTTCCAGTTAACAATCAATAAATAATGATTCATTATCAGATCATTATACATATCTGTTAACGCAAGACTCAGACTATGTATTTGATGATAAAAATAATATCTAGGGAAAGATTTTCATTTAAGGAAAGCTTAACCGCAGGTTTTGGTAAGTAAACTGTAATAATTGGTCTATTAATAGTCGGGCTTGGGAAGGTTCAGAAATTCGGGAAAATTTCAGGTATTACTAATTCTCTCAAAAAGAGGTATTTCTCTGTATATATTTGGGTAAGAATAGATATAATTTATAAGAATTTACTGGATTAAAGGGCAGAGGTATCATTGCCCTTTAAATCCCAAAATCCCCTTTTCTTTATCTCTTTTTGCCAGGTAGACTACGCTTACATACAAGCCATCAGCAGCAGGTGATTGCATCATATATTTGATTTCTTCTACCATTTCTTCCCCCACTTCATCAAATAATTTTTGTGAAAAGTCTAGTGGACCGTTATCAAATTCTGAGCGAGGAACATAGAAGGTTAACAATCTCTGATTTTTCATAATTCAGGCTATTTTATAACAAAAACTAGTCAATTAATCCCAATAGACAAGATCACGGAAAATACTGCCTACCAGTTTGAATATATAACCCAAATCTCGCATAAACGTGACGGGAGGGAGAAATAAGGTGGAAAGGAAAATAAAATAAGGAGGGTATGGTACCTCTTAGGGTGCATACTTCTGAATGATTTTACTCAGCTCTGCCGGTATAAAAGGCTTAGTAGCAAAATCATCCATGCCTGCATTAATGGCTTGCTCTTTTACATCCTGCACTACGGAGGCCGTTAAAGCTATAATAGGAAGTTTTTGGAAGTAAGGAGCGGGTAAAGATCTAATTTTACGGGTAGCCTCTAAGCCATCCATTTCAGGCATTTGCAGGTCCATCAGTACCAGGTCAAATACTCCATCTGATAGTTTTTCGACAGCTATCTTTCCATTTTCAGCAAGCTCATAATTAATTCCCCAATTGTCCATGAATTTGGAGATAACAAATCTGTTAATCTTGTTATCCTCCGCTACCAATACCCGCAACCCCTTGAGCTTCTCAGCTGCTCCACTCTCTTTAATGGCCTCTTTTTTGTCCGCATCTATAGGTTTTCCTTGTTGGAAAGGAAGTAGGAATGTAAAAGTAGCGCCTTTACCAAGCTCGCTTTCCACCCAAATTTTTCCACCTTGTAATTCAATTAGCTCCCTGGTAATGGTAAGTCCCAACCCAGAACCTCCAAACTTTCTGGAAGTAGACTCATTTTCCTGTGAGAATTGCTCAAATATGTGCTCAAGCTTTTCTTCCGAAATTCCTATTCCTGTATCTTTTACTTCAAATTTAATGGAAATAGGGTCATAAGTAGGCGACTCCGGGTATTCATGGCTCACTTTTACTTCTACCCCACCACTGCTCGTAAATTTTATGGCATTCCCTATGAGGTTAATGAAGATCTGCTTGAGCCTAAAATAGTCTCCCCTTAACCATTTAGGGGTATGAACATCCACTGTAAAGCGTAAGGATAATGACTTATCCTCTGCTTTAAACTTCATCACTCTCTCTACATCATCCAGCAGTCCTACCAGTTCAAAATCTATTGTCTCAAAGGTGATAGCTCCGGTTTCAATTTTAGAAAAGTCCAGGATATCATTTATAAGCCCCAGCAGTTGTTCTGCAGATGCGAGAAGGGTTTTTAAATACTCATGCTGGTCATCTCTAGGATTCCCACTAAGCAAAAGGTTAGTAATCCCCACCACTGCATTCATGGGAGTACGAAGTTCATGGCTCATATTAGACAGAAACTCCGACTTAGCCTTAGTAGCAGATTCTGCCGCATCCCTGGCGTCTATAAGCTCCTGTTTTGATTCCTCTATTTCTCTGGTTCTTTCCTTAATTTTTTCTTCCAGAGATCCATTTAGGTTGAGTAGGTTCTGGTTAAGATTATATAATTCCAGCGATTTCTGTTCAATTACAGATTCCGCTGATTTCCTAGCTTGTCGTTCCCGTTTAATGATTCTTTTAAGTGCCTCTTCAGATGCCATTTTTATGCATTTCTAGACAAAGTGAAGATGACATCTCCTCCATCATCCGTTACATCCTCACGCACTATGGTTATGTCTTCATTAAAATAGCTAACGGCTCCTTGTATCAGACCTTCCGCTAAGTCTCCCATCTTTCTATCTGAGGTATAATGCATGACAAGCTTGTTAGGGCTTACCCTTTCTATGTCAAATCTCGGTAGTTCCGCTCCAGGGTATAACTTGAGCACCTCCACATGTATGTAATTTTCTATTCTCTCTAAAAAGCTCAGGGCATCTGGCACGTCATTGAAAAACTGCTTATACCCTTTAGTGAACTGACCGAATAAGTGATTCCCAAATACATTTAATAGCGCAGGGATTTCAGTATTTGTCTCTTTCCCAAGATTGACTACTAGTGAAACCATTTCTCCATGATCATAGGTACCTACACCTGTGTAAACTCCTCCAGAAGGCAGGTCAGCTTCCGTTACTATTTTATCAGCTACGTCAAAGCCAAACTTATCTTCCACCATCTCTAAAAACTCAGTAAAAACAATCCCTTTCATGCTATGTGTTTATGTTAAAAGGTTAGTGTAACTCCATTAAGTAATTCTAACCTTAAAAAAATCTAGAGAAGGATTATTTCAAAAATGAATAAGAGCAGTTAGTTACATGAGAATTCTCATATGTATTACCAGAAATGAACATTTTCTTTCACGCCCAGTCTTATGCTGTAACCATACATACGTAGACTTCACTATCAGTATTTGACGAAATAACTTTATAGAAAAGATGAATAAGGTATTAACTATCATTGTATTAGCTGGCTCTCTCCTGACTGCCTCCAGCTGTAACGAGCTAAGCTCCCATTCAGCAGATAATGGTGCTCCTTCTTACGAGCCTTGGCAGCCCTCAGAAGAATTCAAGAAACACTGGTATAGCGGAAAGGCTGAGGTAGCTAGTTTTGCCCTGCAACAATCCAGGTATGGTGATCTCCATCAAGGGAATGCCGTGATGATATTTGTAGCTGAGGATTTTTCTCTTAGTAAGCAGGTAAAACTTGATTATCCTCGGGGGGCAAGCAATGATAAAACTTCTATTCTGAAAATGAATATGGTCAAAAAATTCACTACTGGTATCTATCCTTATTCCATGATGCTGTCTGTTTTTACACCAGTAGAAAGGGGATATCAACCCCATACCTTAAAAACCAGTACGACCATCCAGGAGTGGTGTGGGCATGTATTTTCACAACTCAATCTCAGGGAGGAGGCGTATGAACTTAAGGAGTTTTCTTACTTTGAGTCTGAAGGAGATAGCCAACGAAAACTCCCTACAGACCTACTTGAAGATGAGGTATGGAGCCTTATTAAGTTAGATCCCACCTTACTCCCTACAGGTAAGCATGACATTATCCCTGGTGCCTTTAATTCCCGGCTAAGACATAATCGTATTCAGGCAGTAAGGGCGGAGATGAGCCTTAGTGAAGCAGATGAAAAAGGGATCAGGACATACTCTATTTTTTATCCTAGTAGGAGAACCTTGGCCATAGCCTTTGACCAGAATTTCCCATATACCATTATGGGTTGGACGGAGACGCTTCCTTCCGGGCAGCAAACTATAGCTAGCCGTAAAACCGGAAAGATGATTGACTACTGGACGCGGAATGATCCTTCTGATAGTTACTTAAGAGATGAACTAAGTCTTCCCAACTAGCATCCAGGTGATGATCATAAGTAGGAAAAGAAAACTTAAGGCATGTATACCTATGATGTAAACTGCTTAAGAGATGAAGGGTCAGTACACGCTCTCATCCTTTATTTCTAAAAGCCAATAAATCAAAAAACCCTATGAAGGCTGTTCTTCATAGGGTTTTTGTGGTCCAGTAAAGGTTTACATTTTAATTAGCCTTTTTACATGCGCTCCACTCTCTGTTCTAAACCTCAGGTAATATACACCTGGGGATAAATCTGTTAAATCTATCTCTACAAACTCTGCATCCTTATATTCTATTTTTTGTACTTCTTGAAATACAGCATTCATTAAGATGATAGATATATCTGTCTTTTCAAGCTTACTTAGGTCTATCGTAGCTGTGGTGGTAGCTGGATTAGGATATACCCTGATAGATCTCAGTAATTCCTTATCTATAGGGTCTTGGGTAAGAGGATCATGATCATTTGCAGAAAGAGAGACTGACAATGTTAAGCATAGCAAGAGTGAAAGTGCATGTACAATTTTATTCATTCCGGGACCCTGTTTTTAACATATACTGGAATATAGCCAAAAATGATCCGTTATTGTAGACATTTTTGCATGAATCCTGCATTTATGGGTATGAAACTTCCCTTTCACATGGTAAGAGTGAAAGCTACTATAAATGATAAGTGGTGAATTTTAGCTAGTTTCCCAGCATGTAGGAGCTAGCTTGGTTTTGCTCGTACTGTTCCGCTTCAGTCATGGTAACGCGAATGCCATCTATATAAGGAACCACCCAAGCATCTTTGACACCCATCTTCTGGACCTCATCCTTAAAAACATTTGCTTCGTCTATAGTCCTGAAGCCTCCTATCACATACTTATTAAAGCCATCTGATTTTTCTTCATAGAAGTCAGCGCCTTGTTCAGGTTTATTTTCAACTTCATAGAAAACAAAGGCTCCTATCTGGATACGGTAGACAAGACCTGTTCTTATCCCCATCTCACCGACAGTCTTAGTGGAAGCAAAGGCAGCTTCCATTTTATCATACTTTTTTCTTTGCGCTTGTAGTTCCCCTTCAGCTTGAATTAATGCCCAACGGAGACTGTCAATTAAAGCTTCATTTTCAGCCTGACTGTCACCTCTTCTTTGCATTAGTTCTTTGTTGCGCTTTTTAAGATCTTTTATCTGATTTTGGTAGTTTTCAAATTCAGCTTTAAGAGATAAAGGACGCTTTTTATACATTTTGGCCTTTTCCTGCCAAAACTTCTCTTCTTCTTTTGAAACCTGAGCGTGCAGAGCAGAGTTGATGAGGGTAAGTGCAAACAACAGTGTTAGCGGTACGATCAACTTTCTCATCTGATTTATTATAATTCGTTATGTAGAAAAGGTTTTAAAGGACGTATTCCGAAATCTATGAATTAATCTCTCTGAGAAAAAACCTCCACATAATTATTAACTTCAAATTATGTAAGGTTCAAAAAATAAACGGTTAAGGAACATATGGTTAACCTTAAACCATGACATTTATTGTCAAGTAGGTTAAATCTACTCATCCTAACCCTTCATTATGTTGGATTTAGAGTATCCTAGACCTATTTTTACGAACGGAAAAGACCCCTATATATTTTAACCCCTAAATACAAATTTATAACAATGGGAAAAGTAACTGTAGTCGGAGCAGGTAATGTAGGAGCTACCTGTGCAGAGTGCGTGGCAAGGATGGATATCACCAATGAGGTAGTAATGCTGGACATCAAAGAAAACTTTGCTGAAGGGAAAGCCTTAGACATGTGGGAGACCTCTCCTGTCAACTATTTTGACACGCGCATCACCGGCAGTACAAACGATTATTCTAAAACAGCTGGATCAGACGTAGTAGTTATCACTTCTGGTATTCCTCGCAAGCCTGGCATGAGCCGTGATGACCTTATTGCTACTAATGCAAAGATCGTCAAGCACGTGACTGAAAATATAGTTGCTCATTCTCCTGATGCTATCCTCATTGTGGTTTCTAACCCACTAGATGTGATGACTTACCAGGCATACCTCACTGCTAAAAAGCCTTCTTCTAAGGTGATGGGCATGGCAGGAATCCTAGATACAGCACGCTATAGATCATTTTTAGCTATGGAACTAGATGTTTCCCCTAAAGATATTCAAGCTGTACTTATGGGCGGACACGGAGACTCCATGGTACCTTTACCCAGATATACTACTGTAGCTGGTATCCCTGTTACAGAGCTACTAGATATGGACACCATTAACAGAATTGTGCAGCGGACTAAGAAAGGTGGAGGGGAAATAGTAAATCTACTCGGTACAAGTGGATGGTATGCGCCTGGAGCATCAGCAGCTCAAATGGTAGAAGCCATTGTAAGGGACTCAAAGCGTATCTTTCCCTGCTGTGCTTGGCTTACAGGTGAGTATGACATAAATGATCTCTACCTGGGTGTGCCCGTTAAGCTGGGAAGAAATGGGATAGAACAAATCATGGAGCTAAAATTAGATGACCAGGAAATGGAACTTCTTAATAGCTCAGCTAACCATGTAAGAGAGGTTTGTAAGGTATTAGATACCCTTTAATCTCTTCCTGAACTCATACATAGAACCCGGAAAAACCTACCGGGTTCTATCTTCCTACCTGTAAGTGTACCCCTTAATATTCTGAGGAAGCAGCAAGTTAAATTCTGCCTACCTAACATAGTCTTTTTTGATTAGGGATATTTTAGCTGTCTGTTACTTGGCAGTACCAGCGTAAGAATTATCATCATTCTGTCCCCTGAGCTCTCTTCCTGTAGGGAACCTATCTTACCCTTAGAATTTTCTATTTGAAATCCCTTTTTCATCCCTTTATCATCTTCATATATAGGAAATGCATAATTCCTATCGTTAGATAATGGACAATCTCTGTCTGTTAAATCCAAAGGATATAAATAATTTTACCTCAGATATCATCATATTCTCCAAGGAATTTTAATTCCATAAATACTATTGTGTATCAAATATCTATTGGTTCCAAACGTAAAAGATTGAAGAAGTATATAAATTATTGTCCCGTCCCAGCTCTGTTTTATTTAAAGGATTCTACACTTTCTATCAAATTTTATCAGTACAGCATCTAATTCTCCCTACTTCAGGGAAAATTGTATCGACCTATGGCTAAAACAATAAAATTTAACCTTCTGCTTGAAGATAAACCAGTGAGAGATCTGGAAGGCGTAAAAGAGAACTTCAATATACATGAGCTACTTGAATACTATGAGAATGGTTTATTAGTAAGGTGGCTTAAAGGAAGGGGCTTTTTAGACGTCCTTCGTAAAGTTGAGTCTATAGATAACTCCAGCGAAGAGAAAACCATCTCGGGGCTTATCTCCGCCTTTGGGATGGAGCTGAGTCAATCCACTATCAAAGAGGCTATTTATATTCTTCAGCAAATGAAGCACAGACGGGCCAAGCTTCAGGAGCTAAGATCTCAGGAGTTCCAAATCTCCAACATCATTGAACAGTATCACCAGGAATTTTACCAAATTCTTCAAGACCTGGAAACTAACAGGGAGAACTTTCCTTTTATCAAAACTAAAATATCTCTCCTCAGCAGTCACTATCAGGAACTAGTGAAGATTAACATTATTCGCTTCTATCTATACTTTATAGATAATGCCCCCTTAGTCATCTTCGCTACCCTAATGGATAAGAACCTAAGGGACCATTTTCTAAATGATCCCACCATATCCAATAAACTCATGGGTATAGTGGGTAATGACTACCTGAATAGGTTACCCTTCAATTTTATGGCCAGCAATGCTGCTCATAAACAGAAATACTGGAGAGTCATAGGAAAGAAAGACCAGGAATATATGATGATCAGGATGGAAGATGGTAATTATGTGCGGAACCTGGAAAGGTTTGATGAGGCACTTACTTATAAGGAAGTAAATGGTATGTTCCCTATCCTGAAGGGAGTAGAATATCAGTCTGCCTATCCAGAACATAAAATTATCTACCTCCCCTGTTCAGCCAAAGATCCATTCTGGACAGACCAATACAAGAAGAAAAATACGCCGTCCTTCGAATTAGTTGACTAGAGAGAAACTAACAAAAGACCTGATTATGGAAGACGCCATTCAGTCACTTAGTGCTCATATTGAATCTCTGCGGCCTATCATATACATCACACACTTTGATACTTACGCTGTAGATAAATACATCAAGAGCCTGGGCTTGCCCAACATTCATGAATATAATGATGCACAAGGTTCCATAGACTTTTTTACCAAGCATCAACAGCAGGAAATCAGCCTGGAGGATTTTTTATCCAGCTTCGACATAGAAAGCCTGGATAATACCATACTAGTGTTAAAGGATATTCATCACCACCTTAAAAATCCAGATATCATATCCCGGCTGAAAAGGCTGGCATTAAAGCACTTTTATGATGATGACTACTATATGTCCATTTTCATTGTTTCTACGCGGTTACATATCCCGGTAGAGCTAGAGAAAATGGTCACGGTCTTCAACATTCCTCTACCTGATACCTCTCAGACTAAGGAGTTAATCATGAAGTTCTCAGAGGACTTGGGCTTCGAGATAGAGCCTAAGCTGGCAGACAAGCTAGCTTGGTCCTGCAAGGGGTTAAGTGAGTTTGAAATCATTCAGGTACTGAACCAGGCCTACCACTATGGGGGTATGTTCCATGATACAGACCACAAACTCATCATAGAAGAGAAACACAAGATTATTTCTAGGATGCCTATGCTGGAAATTGTGGAAGGGAATGAAAGCATGAAGGATGTAGGAGGGCAAGAAATTCTTAAAGAGTGGATCAGGAAGAAATCTAATATTTTCAGAAGGCTAGGTGAGGCGATAGAATTTGGCTTAGATGCGCCTAAAGGAGTGTTCGTTGCAGGAATCCCCGGCTGTGGAAAAAGCTTAATCACCAAGGCTACTGCTGACCTGTTCAATACACCTCTCCTGAAGTTAGAAATCAGCCAACTCTCGGGTAATTTCTTCTGGGAGAAAGAAATGGAGCTCCAAAAAGCCCTACGAACCACAGAAGCTATCAGCCCCTGTATCCTCTGGCTTGATGAAGTAGATAGATCTTTTTCAGATATAAGTAAGTTCGGAGATAGCAATGATCACCTCAAGCTTTTCCGTATTATCCTGGAGTGGATGCAAGAGAAAGAGAATCAAGTTTTTACTATTCTTACTTGTAGTGATATATCCGTTATCCCCAGTGATTTTTTCAGGAAGGGAAATTTTGATGCACGGTATTTCATTGATCTTCCCAACGATTACGAGCGGGCCAAGATTTTTGAAATTCATCTCTACAAGCGTAAGCAGTGGCATGAAGGTCTCGACTTAATTCCATTAATAGAAAGTAGTCATGGCTTCTCTTGTGCAGACATAGTAGGCTCTATTATGGAAGCTATGGAACACGTCTTCCTGGATGGAAGAAACTTTCTCACTACGGAAGACTTACTCCGGGTGATGGAAACTCACAGGCCACTGCTGGAAACCATGCCGGAAAAGATAGATACGCAGCGCAAGTACAGAAACCTTTGGGGCATCAGACCTTCTACTGATGACTCTGAAATCCAGAATGGACAGGAAGCGCTCAATACAATAGAGGAGGAGGATCAGCCTGCCGTCAGCTTAATAGATGGACAGGATCTTATTTTCAAAGGAGAAGATGATCCTGAGAATATGTGGGCTGAAGAAAGAAGAGAATATCCAGAGCTGGCCTCCAGAGAGTCCAGGTTTGTGGATGAGCCTCTAATGGATGAACCTTTAGTGGACGAACACATGGAGGAAGAGCCCCTAGAAGACGAGCCCTTAGTAGATGAACCCCTTATGGATGAAACTACAGAAGAGCTCTTTGGGACGGAGGAGACTGTCCCTTTCCCGGCAGAAGAAGCGAGCGTTCCCTCTGGGCCTGTAGAAGTGGAAGAGTTTGAAGCGTATCCCCCTATTTTAGCTGAGAATGACCCACCAGAAGAAACAGTACTAGCTAGTGGTCTCCCCCAACCTAATGAAGAGGCTATCCTAGAAGAAGTAGAAACTGAGGAACAGGAAGTGCTGTCAGATACTGACTTTGATGAGTTTGACGACTTAGAAGATGGGGATATACTAGATGATGATATGGACTTTGATGACTTTGAGGATGAGTTTAAGGAGGATAACCCCTACTCTCTTTCTCCCAGTTAGGGAGGACTAGGGAATCAAAGTAAGACATACAGAAGCGTAGGATTTTCACCGGGAAGATCCTACGCTTCATCTTTTTCTGGCTACGCTTCATCAGAATATTTCTGCATATTGGCCACTATTCTTTCAGTTTTACATTGTCGACTGATTCACAGCGGTCCTGATCAATCAAAACGAAAACCTGAAAGAAATGAAACGGCTTTTAATTAATACCATTTGCTTGCTGGCCTTTATTACCCTATCCTTCCAGCAACATATCATAGCACAGGGTACCCAAACGCTAAGGGGAACCATAATAGATAAGCAGTCTGAGACACCCCTAGTAGGGGCCACCGTTATAGTCATTAGCCAAACGCCTCCACTAGGGAGCACTACGCAGTCAGACGGAACCTTTACCATTAAGAATATCCCTATAGGACGTCAAATTATACAAGTAAAGTATCTGGGCTATGAAACTGTAACCGTACCTAATGTGCTTGTCAATGCTGGGAAAGAGGTAATACTAGATATAGGGCTGGAGGAAAGCATACTGGAAGCTAAAGAGGTGGTGATTACTGGAAAAGTAAATAAAGACAGGGCGCAGAATGACCTGGCCACCGTAAGCTCCAGAACCTTTAGCCTGGAAGAAGTAAGAAGATATGCAGGTGGTAGTAATGACGTAGCCAGACTAGCAGGAAACTTTGCAGGGGTTAGCACAGCCAATGATTCCAGAAATGACATTGTTATTCGTGGGAACTCTCCAACCGGGGTTCTTTGGCGGCTGGAAGGGGTCCCTATTCCTAATCCTAACCACTTCTCTACCCTGGGTACTACAGGTGGACCTGTAAGTGGGATTAATCCTAATATTCTCAAGAATTCAGACTTCCTGACTTCTGCCTTTCCCGCAGAATATGGAAATGCTACGGGAGGAGTTTTTGATTTAGGCTTCAGAAACGGAAATAAAGAAACCCATGAATTTACAGCTCAGCTAAATGCCTTCAGTGGGTTAGAGCTCATGGCAGAAGGGCCCATCAAGAAAGAGAATAAGTCCAACTTTGTAGCGGCCTATAGATATTCTTTCTTAGAAATAGGAGATGCCCTTGGGATTCCTATAGGCACCAATGCGGTCCCCAACTATCAGGATCTCTCTTTTAATGTGGACCTGGGTAATTCTAAAGCAGGTAGGTTCTCCATCTTCGGAATTGGTGGGCTGAGTGATATTGACTTCCTGGCTGATGAGATAGATGAAAATGACCTCTTTGCCAACCCAAATGAGGATGCCTTCGCAGAATCCAGATTTGGTGTTATAGGGGTTAGACATAACATTCTCCTAAACCAAAATGCTTACTTGAGAACGGTAGTTTCTGCCTCCACTTCTCAAAACGATTTTACGCAGGATAACTTCCTGGATAATGGCGAAAAACTCAGATCAACAGAATCCAGTGATGTGGTAAATACACTGACTCTTTCTTCCTACCTAAACCAGAAATTCAATGCGAGAACCACCTTAAGAGCAGGTATTCTCATAGAAAGTAATGCTGTAGATACGGATGTTCGAGACAGAGACAATAGACCTGACCTGGATGGGGATGGAATTCCTGACTGGGTACAAGTGAGAGACCTGGAAGAAACTCTGACACTTTATCAGGCATATGCCCAAATGAAGTATAAAATTAATGAGAAAGTAACTGTCAACCTGGGACTGCACAGTCAGTTTCTAGACTTCAATGAGTCTTTTGCCCTGGAACCCAGGATAGCTATCAACTGGGATTTTCTTCCTCAGCATACTTTCAGCCTAGCTTACGGACTCCACCATCAGACACAGCCCTATCCTGTATTACTGTTCAGAGAAGAAGTGGAACCTGGCCTTTTTAGAAATACCAATGAGGACCTTGATTTCACCAGAGCTAACCACTTTGTATTTGGGTATGATTACCGCCCGGGAGGTGAGTGGAGGGTAAAAGCTGAAGCCTACTATCAGATGCTGGATCAAGTGCCTATAGAAGCTTTCCCAAGCAGCTTCTCTGTTCTTAACTCAGGATCTGACTTCGTATTTCCTGACAGAGGCTCCTTAATAAATGAAGGGACAGGCAGGAACTATGGGGTAGAGCTAACCTTAGAAAAATTCTTCAGCAGAGGATACTATGGACTCCTAACCGCCTCTGTTTATGACTCAGAATATGAAGGTAGTGATGAAATCGCCAGAAATACGGCCTTCAATAATCAGTATGTCCTTAATGTGCTTGGTGGGAAGGAATGGAAAGTGGGACAGGAAAAACGTAATGCCTTTACCCTGGACTTTAAAGTAAC
>JBCCLI010000092.1:0-18353 GCA_039026975.1 Bacteroidota bacterium
AAATTCTACCATTCGGATTTTTGTCAATAGACCGTTTTCCTCATTAACCAATAATTCATGAATCTCCCCAAATAGCTCAATAGAATTCATCTAAAATATTTTTTCCTGCTAGCAGCCTTATTAAAAGAGCTAATCTTTTCAATTTCTCAGTAGCGATGGAAGATTTTCATCAAGCAGCACTTTTTTCATTGGTAGTAGACGGACTAAGGGTGATGATCTGTTCCATGAGTTCCAACAAGCTTCTTTTCCAACAAGCTTCTTTACGGAGGGAAATCATGTAAAAACGCTTCTATGCTATCTCCACCACGCAAGTAGTCTATTAAATTCTTTATCGGAACCCTGGACCCAGTAAAAACCGGATTGCCACTTTGGATATCAGGTGATATAGTGATAATGTTAGTACTCATTATGCTAATTTAAGCTATATCTCACTATACGTAAAACATATCATGTTAGATCAAAGGTCCCCTTCCTAAACCTCTCTTATTCTGGAATCTCTCAGATTTCCTGCTTAGATTCATCCTTAGGATTACACACATTCATCTCTTGAAATGATTACTACTAGCCGTTATCTAAGCATACTCGTCTGTTTATTCTCAGTTACCCTAAGTATGGCACAAAGCCCAGAATGGTTGGATGAAACCATTTTTGCTCAGAATACTGAGCCTCCGCATGCCACCTTTATCCCTTATCCGGGAGAAAGTACCTCTTTGAGTTTCGATAAAAATCAGTCCCCTTTTTACCAGTCGCTCAATGGGCAATGGGCCTTTAAGTTCTATCCTAACCCTTCCTCTGTGGAAGAGAATTTCTTTCAGCCCAGCTTTGATGTTTCTGGCTGGGACAGTATTCCGGTTCCTTCCAACTGGCAACTGAAAGGGTACGGACAGCCTATCTACACCAACATCAAACACCCCTTCAAGGCAAACCCACCCTTGGTACCTACAGATGCCAACGAAACGGGGGCCTATAAAACTACCTTTGAACTACCTTCTTCCTGGAAGGATAGAGAAATTTTTCTCCATTTCGCTGGGGTACAGTCGGCTTTCTACCTATGGGTAAATGGCCAAAAGGTAGGCTATAGCCAGGATAGCATGACACCAGGAGAATTCAGAATAACTGACTACTTACAAGAAGGCAGTAATCACCTGGCAGTGGAAGTCATCCGCTGGTCTGATGGCAGCTACTTGGAAGACCAGGACTTCTGGAGATTGTCAGGTATTTTCCGGGATGTATTCCTTTACAGCAGTCCCAAGGTAGCCATCCGAGATTTCCATGTGCAGCCAGGATTAGCCAAGGACTTCAAAAATGGGAATCTAGACATAAGCGTCAAAGTTCAAAACTATAGCAGGAAGGCTGCAAATAAATACAGAATTCTGGTGAACCTATATGATGCTGATGGCAACAAGGTAGTTCAGGGCGCCTCTTTTCCCGCTGATAAATTGGCACCAGATGCTCACAGCTATATACAGTTCTCGGAAGCAGTTAGCAGCCCCAAGCTGTGGAGCGCAGAGTCCCCCACCCTCTATCAGCTCAGCATACAGCTAGTCAATAAAAAGTATGAAATCGTAGATGCAGTCAGCACCAAAATAGGGTTTAGGAAAGTGGAGATAGTAAATGGCCAACTACTGGTAAATGGGAAGGCTATTTACCTCAAGGGCGTAAATAGACATGAATTTGATCCTTATGAAGGAAGGGTCGTAAGTGAAGAAAGCATGTTGAAAGACATCTTTCTCATGAAACAGCATAACATAAATGCCGTGAGAACCTCTCATTATCCTAATGACCCCAGGTGGTATGAGTTATGTGATGAGTATGGCCTGTATGTGATAGATGAAGCTAATGTGGAAAGCCATCAGCTGTGGAGTGAAGGTACACACTTAGGAAGGGTAGATAGCTGGCAAGAAGCAATCGTGGCCAGAGGAGAAGCCGTAGTCGCCAGAGATAAAAACCATCCTTCCATTATCATATGGTCCATGGGGAATGAGGCTGGCATAGGTCCTAACTTTGATGCTATGGCAGAGGCTATGAGATCACTGGATACTTCCCGCCCTATCCACTATGAACCTCGTGAGACAGCCGCAGTAAGACCTGCTTCAGGCTATGACATCATTTCTAATATGTATGCCTCCATTGAGGACATCAAGCATTTCGCAGAGCAAGATCCTTCCCGGCCTATCATTCTATGTGAGTATACACATGCCATGGGGAATAGTAATGGAAACCTGAAGCAGTATTGGGATACCTTTGAGGCTTACCCCACTATGCAGGGAGGCTTTATCTGGGATTGGGTGGACCAGGGCTTATACAAGGAAACAGAGGATGGAATTCCTTTCTGGGCATACGGGGGAGATTTTGGAGATACTCCTAATGACAATAACTTTTGCATGAATGGGCTGGTCTTTCCTGACAGAAGTAAGCAGCCCGCCTTAGAGGAGGTCAAAAAAGTTCATCAGTTTATTAAAGTGAAGGCCCTCAATCTGGAAACAGGGAGCATAAGCGTTAAAAATACCTATGCGTTTATAGATCTTAACTTCCTTTCCCTACAGTGGCAGCTCCTGAGAGCAGGAGAAATGGTACAAGAAGGGAATATGGACTTACCCAATATCCTCCCTGGAGAAGAAGCAGAACTTACGCTTGGATATGCCTTACCTATGATAGGAGGTAATGAGGAGTACCAGTTGACCGTCAGCTTCCTCACCCGAGAAGAATTACCGTGGGCAGAAAAAGGCCATGAACTTGCCTGGGAGCAGTTTGAGTTACAAGGAGATGCCGAGATGGTACTTAAACGGGAGTCTGTTTCCCAAGAGGGATATACCCCCCTTGTACTAGATAAGGAGAAAAAGACATTAGCTAATGATCAGGTCAGTCTAGCCCTGTCTGAGCAGTTAGTCCCCCTAGCTATTTCTTACGGAGAAGAAGTACTTGTCAGTAAGTTTCCCACCCCTAATATTTGGAGAGCCCCCATAGATAATGACAGAGGAGGAGAAGATAGAAGCTATAAATTCAGGTGGGAAGCCTTTGGGCTGGATAAGGCCAGTCCTACCTATGATGAGGCGCAGTGGACAGAGGAAGGTTCTCACATGAAGGGAATTCTTACAGGAAACATACCTATCACGGGGGCTAGGCTTTCCTTTACCCAGGAAATTAAGGTATACCCCTCGGGAGACATTCACCTAAGCTATCAGCTAGAGGTACCGGAGAATATACCTCTGCCTGAGGTAATAAAAGACTACAGCTTCGTGAACTTCCCGGGTTTTTATGTGCTTCAAGATCCACTACCTCTTCCCAGAGTAGGGCTTAAAATGGAAGTTCCTGCTACCTATGATAAGCTGAGTTGGTACGGAAGGGGCCCGCATGAAAGTTACTGGGATAGGAAAGATGGAGCCAGGCTCGGACTATTTTCTGGCACAGTGGCTGACCAGTATGTAAATTATTCCATCCCGCAGGAGCATGGGAATAAAACAGATGTACGTTGGATGAGCCTCACCGACCATGAGAAAGTGGGCTTACTGATCAGCCAGGCAGATGATATGCCCCTAAATATGAATCCCAGCATGTATACCATAGAGAATATGACTGAGGCCCAACACCCCTACGAGTTACAAAAACAGGAGTTTGTCACCTTAACAGTAGACTACCAGTTAGCAGGCATCGGGGGAGATGATAGCTGGAACCCAAGAACCCATGCAGAGTACCAGCTAACGGATAAGAAGTATAATTTCTCCTTCAGGATAAGTCCTTTGAATCTGGATAAGGAAAAAGTATCTGAAAAGGTGTCAAAAGCATTACCTTAGTGAATCTATGACCAACTTACAGGAAAAAGTATACGCTACTTTCAAGCAGCATTTTCAGGCAGAACCCTTACTCTTTCGGGCTCCAGGCAGAATCAACCTTATAGGAGAGCATACTGACTATAATGATGGCTTTGTGTTTCCAGCTGCCATAGATAAGGAAATGGTATTTGCCATCCGACTACTGAAAGCCTCTGAGAAGACCTGTTCCTTAGTAGCTATGGATATAGGAGAAAGTTTTAGCTTCTCCCTAGAGGAGTATGCGCCAGTAGAAGAAAAAGTATGGGCCAATTATCTGATGGGGGTAGCAGATCAGTATAGGAGACTGGGATTTGAAGTACCAGCTTTTCAGGTAGTATTTGGGGGGGACATTCCGCTAGGGGCGGGTCTCTCTTCTTCAGCAGCTTTGGAAGCAGGTTTTGCCTATGCCCTGAATGAACTGAAGGGATGGAATCTTTCCCGTCTGGATTTAGCCCTACTCTCCCAGCGGGTAGAAAATGAGTTTGTAGGCCTACAGTGTGGGATTATGGACCCTTATGCCAGTCTGTTTGGGGCTATTCACCAGGCTATGATGCTGGACTGTAGAAGCTTGACCCATGAGATGATACCCTTAAAGCTGGAAGGATATACTCTCTTACTCTGTGATAGCAAAGTGAAGCACTCCTTAGCAGATTCAGCTTATAATAAACGTAGGCAGGAATGTGAAGAAGGGGTGAGGATGATCAAAACCTCCTACCCTAATGTAGGCTCGCTTAGGGATGTAAATATGGAAATGCTCAAGGAGTTTGAGCTGAAGATGGACCCGATAGTCCTGAACCGCTGTCTGTACGTAGTTCTGGAAAACCTACGTGTTCAAGCAGCCTCAGACGCCATAGCCATGGAAGACCTTATTTCTCTTGGAGAATTACTATACCAGTCGCATTCCGGTTTACAGCATTTATATGAGGTTAGCTGCTCAGAAATAGATTTTCTGGTAGAAACTACCCTGGAAGATTTTAACGTCTTGGGAGCCAGAATGATGGGAGGTGGATTTGGAGGGTGTACCCTAAATCTGGTAGCTACTGAAGGAGTGAGTGAATTCAAAACCCGAATGCAGCAAGCCTATATGGAAAAATACAAGCTGGAACTCCCTATTTATGAGGTGGCCCTTAGCCAAGGGGTAAGTGCCATGAGCAAGGAACTTTCCTAACCACATGCGTATATAAAAAGGAAGAAAGAGTAAGTAGTTAAGGTGAAAATTTTCATGAGTATGGATAAGATATATAAACCTATTGCCTGTGGACTGTATGATCAGCTAGAGCTATGGGCCATGCGGAAAAACGATGTTACCATCACCTATATTACTACCTCAGGTCCAATCACTACTACAGATAGAATCAAGGATCTTACTCAGATAAATAAAGCTGAATGTATGGTATTGGAAAGTGATAGCTCCACTATCAGGCTAGATGATATCATCTCCGTCAATGGGATTCCATTTGATCAAGCTGACGCTTGTAAAGTGGGGTAAGTAAAAAATTAGTTTGTGAATGTAGGCCATCTTTGAGGATTTCAAAGATGGCCTAATTGTTTCCTCTGGTCTTAATATGTAATTTTATTTGTTCTAGCATAAAGCACAATTACATGGCAAAGAAAAAACCCAGAGGAGGGTTGGGAAGAGGGTTAGGTGATATAGGCCTAAATGATATTCTCCCAGATAAGGAAGTACAGGAACTTACTAATACAGGAAGCATTCCCCTTTCCCAGATAGAAATGGTCAATGACTTCCAACCCAGGCAGGATTTTAAAGAAGAAGCTTTAGAGGAGCTAGCTGACTCCATTAGGGAGCATGGAATCATTCAACCCCTTACCGTCAGAAAGCTCCAAGATGATAAGTACCAGCTTATAGCAGGAGAAAGAAGATTTCGAGCTGCTCGGCTCGTGGGACTTGCGGAAGTACCCGTATTCATCAGAACCGCCAATGATGAGCAAATGCTAGAAATGGCCCTGATAGAAAACATCCAGCGAGAAGACCTGAATCCCATTGAAATAGCTAACTCATACCAGCGGATGATAGATGAGATAGGCCTGAGGCAGGAAGACCTTGGGAGAAAAGTAGGGAAGAGTCGTTCTAGCGTAACCAATTTCCTCGCGCTTCTTAAACTTCCACCAAAGATCAAGAAAGGTCTTAGAGACGGAGAGATCTCCACCGGACATGCAAAAGCCATCAAGGGTGTAGAGGATGTAGGGCTACTCCTAAAAGTATATGATGAAATTGTAGAAAATAACTATTCTGTTAGGAGAACGGAAGAGTTGATCAAGACCCTAAAAGAACAGGAATCTGCCGGTCCAGGCCCCCAAAAAGAATTAGCTAAGCCCTTAAGCAGTGAGCAGATTCAGCTCCAAAAAGTAGAACGGCAGCTAGAAGAGAAGTTTGGAAATAAGGTAAAAATCAAACAGAATCAGCAAGGGAGAGGAGATATTAGCATTTCTTTTAACTCTACTAAAGACATGAATAGAATTCTGGAAATATTTGATTTGTAATACAACCTGAGTTGGGGAGAAGCCCACTTTACAAGCATATGTGGACCAAGAAATGTATGAAATCGTGGAAATGGACGGCCAGCAGTCTTTGTGTGCTACTGCTTTCCATGTATAGCCTCTCTGCTCAGGAAATACAGGATAGTACGCAGAAGCAGCCTTCCCTTATCATTCCAGACAGTCTCCTGGCCCCCACTACTCCCTATGAGCAAGGTGGAAATGAGAAGAAAAAAGCCATCAGTATAGTAATAGAGGAAGATTCTGTAGCGCTTTTGGCAGATAGTTCCGGTACCTCCAAGCGCCCCTATATTTTGCGACTGCTATTTGCTGGGAAGCGACCTCCTTATGACGCAGATATTGCCTGGCAAAGAAGTGCTATTTTCCCAGGATGGGGACAAATTTACAATAAAGGCTACTGGAAAGTTCCGCTGGTGTATGGGGCCTACATAGGTATGGGAGCCGTCATAGTGTACAATAATGATCAGTATAACCGATTCCGAACCGCCTATCTTGCACGAGTAGATGATGACCCAGACACAGAAGACACTGAGTTTCCTGACACCATTTCTACCCAAGGCTTAAGAGATGCCAGAGACAGGGCACGTAGGGGCAGAGATTACGCTATTATCCTGTCTGTGGGCGTGCATGTGCTTCAGATCATTGAAGCTTATGTAGATGCGAACCTAAAAGATTTTAATACGGATAATGATTTAGCTTTTTTTAGTAGGCCCGCAGTTTCTAATCCTTTACCGAGTGCCTTTTCCTCTAATTTTCAGCCGGGGATAAGTTTTGGTATCACATTTTAATGTAGGATATGGACTACCACCGTTATAAGGGATCTTTATTAGTAGCGGGTATCAGCCTACTCTTTTTCCTGGGCTGTTTTGAAACGAGACAGGTAGAAACCCCCTCTAGCACTGCCTCAGACTGGATAAGCCCTACAGATTATCAAATTCTCCTAAGTAACCTAAGCACTGCCATCACCCAGAGAAATACACAGAACTATATAAGATGCTTTGAGCGAGATCAGCTAAGGTTTACGCCTGCGGCAGCCTTACTGAATGCCAACCCCAGTATATGGTCAAACTGGTCTATAGAAGATGAGCAAACCTACATCAATAACTTATTTGCAAACCTTACAGGGGTGAATGGGGGCTTACTAACCCTTACAGAGGTGGACCTGCAAGATGTAAGTGCAGACTCCCTGCGCTACGTAGGAAACTATATTTACCAGGTAAGACATGCAGATACCACCATCACTAATGAGTTCAGGGGACAACTGTCTTATGTGATCAAGCGTAATGAGTTTAATGAGTGGGCCATACACAGGTGGGAAGATATAGAGACTGTCCCAGACTCTAGCTGGAGCTTACTAAAGCTCACCTACATCCAGTAAAGGAAATGAGAAAGCCAGGTATTTTTGTACTAGTTGTGCTTGTGGTAGCCTTAGGGTCCTGTAATCCTTTTGCCCCGGCATTCGATGAAGATGGGCTAGCAGATGTGGACCTACTCGGCAATCCTTCCTCCATAGAAGGCTTCTTCAAACTTTTCCGGAATTCTTATGAATTGAGAGATACTACTCTGTATGGTCAGCTCTTCGACCGCGACTTTGAATTTGCCTACTTCGACTTTGAACAGGGCCAGGAAATCAGCTGGGACAGGGCTACCGAGCTAAATATCTCTTTCAATTTATTTCAGTCTGTTCAGCAGATTAATCTAGATTGGAACTTCTACACCCAGTTAGACACCACTGAAACAGAGGCTTTTGTCATTAGGAACTTTAACCTGACCATCACCCAGGATGAGCAGAATACCTTTACAGGAGCTGGTAGGGCCAGGTTTAGGCTGAGGAGGCAAGCCGTAGGTACAGCCTGGAAGGCCTATTTCTGGTTTGACGATTCTGACTTTTAAGGGCACTGTCTCTCTGCTAACTTGTTTCCTTATTTCCTCCTTTGTTATTTACGGCATCATCTTATCCCACATACTTGAAGCATACGCTCACACGCATCCCTATTTTTCTTCTCCTATTTACCCTGTTCTGGGTATTTCTTCTTGCCATAGTGATTTCCATGGGATACTATGATAGCTTTTTATGGTTAAATAGTTTCAGGACTAGCTGGTTAGATGTGAGTATGCCTCATATTACCCACTTGGGAGATGGCGTATTATTAGGGTCTTTCACGGCCTTGGTATTAGCACGTAAGCGGCCTGAGATAGGGATTGGGATTCTGATTAGCTTAGTGCTGGTTTCCATCACCATCGCCTTGCTAAAGGGGCAGGTATTTCCTGACTGGGAACGCCCTTTGACTGTTTTTAAGGATGGTCCTTTTTTTTACTTCATAGGATTGAAAGCCCTTAAGTTTAATAGCTTTCCTTCCGGGCATAGTGCTGCGGCGGCAGTAGTATGCACCTGGTTAGCCTGGATAGCTACCCCAAAGGTATGGCCCCAGATTCTGTGGGCAGCAGTGGGCATACTCGTGTGTTACTCGCGCACCTATATAGGCGTTCATTTTCCAGCAGATATTTTGGTGGGTAGCTTGATAGGGGTAGGGGTTTTCATACTAACCATCTCTGTGATATTACCTCCCATCTCTAACCGACTCAAAAGGCAGTCTCCTCAAAGAGAAAGACGTACCATTATCATCCTGGTAGGTCTCATGGGGGTCTTATTCATTGGAGACATCATAAGGCTGTATACAGAATTTTATCAAGGCTGATATGCTGGAAACCCTACTGGATATAGACAAGCAACTTTTTATCCTGATCAATTCTGCCCATCATCCATGGGTGGATACCCTCATGTATCTGGTAAGTACCAAGACCTTCTGGATTCCCGCTTATGCCATTCTCCTATGGTTCATGTATAAACAGAAAGGACTAGTCCCTACTCTTTGGCTGCTAGTAGGAGTAGCCATAGCCATCACCATAGCTGATCAATTTACCTCCAGCTTTATGAAGCCTTTCTTTGAGCGTTTCAGGCCCTGTAGACCTGAGAATAATTGGGATTACCTGGTGCACTTGGTTAATAATAAATGTGGGGGCAAGTATGGATTTGCCTCCTCCCATGCTGCTAATTTCTTTGCTCTGGCTACTCTTATGAGTCAAGTATTCCAAAAAAGTAGGTTAAGTTGGGGGTTTTTTGGGGTTGCTGCTCTGGTAGCCTACAGCAGGGTATATTTAGGCGTTCATTTTCCAGGAGATGTGCTAGTAGGTGGCATTGTGGGGATATGCGCAGGTTTTATAGGATATGGTCTTGCACAGGTAGCCATAAGACAGTCATCTACCTCTCAATAATTAAATAAGCCTGTCAAATAGTTAATTTCTTCTTTGGGTGCATAGTCCAGTCCTGTAGAGGTAAGCTGAATAGTAATGGCCTCTGTAGATTTATTTGTCTGGGTGTACCCTGTTATGCTCACTTCCACTATCTTATTATCACCTATTACTATGTAGTGGTCTATTTTTTCGCCCTTTTTAGGTCTGGCAATATCCCTATTAAAGAGCTTCATATAATCCAGGCAGGCCTTTACTACTAGCTTTGCCTGCTCCCGGTCTTCATACACCCGGGTATCTGTGATGCGGTAAAGTCCCTTCTCGTGAAATTCGTAATTCATAGAGCGTAGAGAATCTGTTATGAGAATTTGTTTCTCCTTCTCGTGGACAGTTAACTCAGAAAGAATGGTATTCTCATCTACAAATCCCCTGACTTCCTCTAAATCTTGACCAAAAGGAATAAAAAGTATGTTCTGGGATTTAGCAGGTGAGAAAAGAATAGTATACAGAAGTGAGGCTACTAAAATAAATTTTAATAATATATGCATATACAACAAACGTTCCTGTATGATGAATTACAAAGCATGATAAAGGTATTGATATATGGGGATCCAGGAAAGTCCCAACTATAAACATTATTACAGTAATACTATTCAAGTTTTGAAATTAGATTATTTTTTTTTGACTCTCTCGTACAATAATTATCCCTTGGGTAGGTTATTATTTGTTGGAATAGGATTATACCTTTGTAGCTTAACCCAGTAAACATACATGTCTAACATCACCAAATACATATTTGTAACAGGAGGAGTTACGTCCTCACTAGGAAAGGGAATATTAGCATCTTCACTAGCTAAACTCCTACAGCTCAGAGGATACACAGCCACAATTCAGAAGTTTGATCCCTACATCAACATAGATCCTGGTACCCTAAATCCATATGAGCATGGAGAGTGTTTTGTGACGGAAGATGGTGCAGAAACAGATTTAGACCTGGGACACTATGAGCGATTTTTAAACATAAGTACCTCCCAAGCTAACAATGTCACTACCGGAAGAATCTATGAGACGGTGATTAGGAAGGAAAGAATGGGAGAATACGGAGGTAAAACAGTACAGGTTATCCCCCATATTACAGATGAGATTAAAAGTAGGTTTAAGTTGCTCAATGCAAATATCAGCCATGATATCATCATCACAGAAATAGGTGGAACTGTAGGGGATATAGAGTCTCTGCCTTATGTAGAAGCTCTCCGGCAATTCAGGTATGACTATGGGCCTGAAAATTGTCTGGTGATCCACCTTACCCTGGTGCCTTACCTAAAGGCTGTAGGTGAACTAAAAACGAAGCCCACTCAGCACTCTGTGAAGCTACTTCTGGAGTCGGGGGTACAACCTGATATACTAGTTTGTAGGTCTGAGGTAAAACTTACGGCAGAAGTCCGTGAAAAGGTAGCCAGGTTCTGTAACGTAAACATTGACTCAGTCATTGAGAATATTAATGCGCCCACCATATACGACGTTCCCTTTCTCCTTAGAAAAGAAAATCTCGATTCTGTAGTTCTCCGTAAGCTGGGACTTGAGCAAGGAAAAGAGCCCAATTTTCAGATTTGGAAATCCTTCCTTACCAAGCTCAAAAACCCTGTAGATGAAGTGAGAATAGGCCTGGTGGGTAAATACGTGGAATTACATGATGCCTATTTATCCATCTCGGAATCACTGAAAATTGCCGGCTCAGAGTGTGAGCTGGATGTCAAGATTGACTGGATTCATTCAGAAGACGTCACCAAGGAAAACGTAGATAGACTATTAGGACACCTGGACGGAATCCTGGTAGCGCCAGGATTTGGGCTAAGAGGAGTAGAGGGAAAAATAGTGGCTGTTAAGTACGCCCGAGAGGGTAAGATTCCCTTCTTAGGTATTTGTTTAGGTATGCAGGTGGCAGTGATAGAATTTGGGAAAAACGTGATAGGGAAGACAGAGGCCAACAGTACAGAATTTGATGAGGAAACTAGCTTTCCAGCCATATCTATGATGGAGGAACAAAAAAAGGTAAAACAGCTGGGAGGTACTATGCGGCTGGGGGCTTACAGATGCCAAATAGAAAAAGGAACCTTGGCACATAAAGTGTATGGAATGGAAAAAGTAAGTGAAAGGCACCGCCATAGATATGAGTTTAATAACGAGATGAAGGCATTATATGAGCAACATGGTATGGTTATGAGTGGGATGAATCCAGAAACGGAATTGATAGAAATTGTGGAGTTACCTACCCATCCCTTTTTTCTGGGGGTTCAGTTCCATCCTGAATACAGTAGTACGGTAGAAAATCCACATCCCGTTTTCATTTCTTTAGTACAGGCGGCACATGCTAGTAAACTCAGTAATGTTCCACACGTAATAGATAGTGGGAATAGCAAGAGCTAATCAATACGGATGATACCCTAGATCCTATCAAGAGGGTCTACTAAGTCATAATTCTTTATTACCTTTGCGACCTAATAGTATAAGCTAAAGAAACTGAATTGAGTTAGATGGACAGAAACGCGCTTACGGGCTTAATCCTGATTACTATATTAATGCTGGTGTACTTCCAGTTTTTTGCCCCTAAACCTCCCACGCCAGAACCTAAGCCCCCTACTGAGCAGAGTGAGATAGCTGAGGCTACACCGGAAGAAGAGGTGGAGGTTCCCATCCAGCAACGCATTCAAGAGGACTCCCTCCAAAGACAGACTTACGAAGATTTGTATGGAGATTTCTTTCCCCTGCTGGAAGGGGAAGAAGGTAGTACCCCCCTCACTACTGATAAACTCACCCTCACCATTAATCACCGTGGGGGATACATTGCTTCTGCTTACCTGAATGAGTACAAGACCTTTGACTCTTTAGCCTTACCTATTATTTCTGAGCATCCTGATAATTCTTTCTCATTTAATTTTACCTATCAGAACAGGAGAAGAGTCATTAATTCGGCTGATATCTTTTTTAGTCCCGTAGGGGCTTCCCTTCCACAGACCATCAGTGGCGCTGATTCTGCTACTATTACCTTCAGGGCAGCCCTCTCAGAAGATAAATACATAGATCAAATCTATACCATATACGGAGATAGGTATGACTTAGGCTACCGCATCTCATTTCATGGATTTCAAGATGACTGGGCCAGTAGCTATTATAACCTGGCCTGGACTTCTGTACTTCCTAAGACAGAGCTTTCCGTAGAGAATATGCGGAGGAAATCCACCATATTCTATCACCAGTCTGAAGATTACAGCAGCCTATCTATATCTGATAATAAGGAAGAGGAAAAGCTAAGAAACGGATTCATTAACTGGGTAGCCTTCAAAAGTCAGTTCTTCTCCAGTATACTAGATGCTGAGCAGGAAAGAGGATTCAAGACGGTAGACCTCAGCATGACCACCCCTGAAGATGAGGAGATCAACAGAAAGATGGTAGCCAATTTTACAGTAGACGCCTCTGCCTCCTCTCTTATCAGTAACCAATTCCGATTCTACCTGGGCCCTAATGAATACAATACTCTCCGCTCCTATGACAATGGATACCAGGAACTGATGGATCTGGGTTGGTGGATTGTAGGTTATATAAACATAGGGACAGTTTATATTTTTAATTACCTAGAGAAATTCTTCAGTAATTACGGTATCATTATCATCATCCTAGCCTTTATTTTCAGGATGGCTGTGTTCCCCCTTACGTATAAAAGCCACACCTCTATGGCTAAAATGCGGGTCATTAACCAGACCCCGGAGATGAAGGAACTAGATGCTAAGCATAAAGATGAACCTCAAAAGTTACAGATGGCCAAAATGGGGGTGTACAAAGATATGGGGGTAAATATGTTTGGTGGCTGTTTACCTATGTTAGCCTCCTACCCTTTCCTGATTGCACTCTTCTTCTTCTTTCCTCAGTCTGTGGAACTGAGACAGCAGTCCTTCCTATGGGCTAATGACTTATCTACCTATGATAATATCTTAGACCTTCCCTTTAATATTCCAGGCTATGGGGATCACGTAAGCTTATTCACGCTGCTAATGGCTATTTCTACCTTTATCTATACCTGGTACCAGCAAAAATCCCAACCTGCCACAGGTGCTAATAGCCAGATGAAAGTGATTGCCTATATTATGCCCGTATTCTTATTAGTCTTCTTGAATAATTACGCCTCAGGCTTGAGTCTCTATTATCTGTGTTCAAACGTAATCACTATCTCTCAGACTACTCTTATTAGAGCCTTTATGGATGATGAGAAACTGCTAGCTCAGATGCGAGAAAATAAAAAGGCACGCAAGGGGAAAGGAAAAGGGAAAAATAAGAATAGGCCTAAGTCTCGCTTAGAAAAATGGGCGGAAGCACAGCAAAAGAAACAACAGACCCTAACTAAAAACCAGAAAAAAGCACAAGCTAAAAACAGGCAGCAACGCAGAAAAAAATAACTTGTCATTTTAGTAGTTAGCTATATAGTAACTTGCTTTTTCTCAATTAATTGGTTACTTATCAGCTGAAAAAAGTTGAACATTTCTTAAACTATGCTCAAGCGTGTTGTTCTGATTATCTTCCTGAGCTCCTGTCTAGCTGGTACATTCACCTCTTGTAAAGGCCTTAAAAATGGTTTTCAAAGGGTGTTTCAAGGTGATCCTAGAAAAAACTGTAATCATCCTGATCATGGAAAGTACATGAAGGAGCAACAACAAACTAAATTCAAAAAGTATAACGGTAAATGATGCGCTGGTAGCATCTGGAACGCAGTCGCACATCTCTCCCCATGGAAGCGAGCTCCAAAGACATCTTCTCCTCTGATAGGTCTTTTATCAATTTCTTCTCCACTGTTCTCATGGCAGTAGGGGCTATAGCGGTCTTGCTAAGTCTAAGTTGCATTGTTTTTAATTGGGGATACTGTAGGTATGAGTTGATTTCTCTTTTTGGGAGAAGAACCTACTTTAAGTCCGATATGCTATCCGTAGTTATGCCATTATCTCTCCTGATTATAGGCGGAAGTCTGCGACTTTACACTCGACTGGCATGGCTTAACTGCTTACTGATCTTATTTTTCATGGGCCTATTTTTTGGTATGATTGGCCAGTTTATGTTTGAAGAATTACAGTCAGATTATCAACGGATTAGCCAGAATGGAGAATCTATTTTTTCCTCTCCTTATTGGGAGTCATTTGTCATTAACTCCTCCTTTGTAGGCATGAGCGTAGGTTCATTTATCTACCTCTTACTTCCACAAGTCAGAAGTCTCTACTGGAATAGAAAAGAATATGTCAGTTCTAACTCATAAAGTAGCTCCCTCCATTCTCTCAGCTAATTTCCTGGAACTGGGCCAAGCCATCCATATGCTTAACCAAAGTGCTGCTGACTGGATACACGTAGACGTAATGGATGGGATGTTTGTCCCTAATATTTCCTTTGGATTTCCCATACTGGAAGCAGCCAAAAGTATAGCTCAGAAGCCACTGGATGTGCATTTAATGATAGAGAAGCCAGAAAGGTATATTGAGGCATTTGCTAAAGTAGGCGCAGATCATCTTACCGTGCACCTGGAAGCCAGTACCCACCTGGACAGGAGCCTACAGGCCATTAAGGAACAAGGTATGAAAGCCGGTGTAGCCTTAAATCCTGCCACTCCCGTAGATGGACTGATCCATGTTCTCCCACAGGTAGACCTTGTATGCCTAATGTCAGTAAATCCAGGCTTTGGCGGACAGTCCTTTCTACCCTACACCTATGATAAGATCCGCAAACTCAAGCAGATGATAGGCGAAGTTGGGAGCCACACCCTCATAGAAATAGATGGTGGGGTGAATAATACCAACGCAGGCCTACTTTTAGAGGCGGGTGCTGACGTGCTGGTAGCAGGGAGTTTTGTATTTAATGCAAAAGACCCTAAGGCTACCATACAGGACTTGAAGAGGACTCAGAGAGGAAAACATCTGGCATAGAAAACCGCATACTGTAGGTACAGCATGCGGAAACTGAAGACCCTCAACAGGTCAGATAGTGTATCATAAACTCAGATTAGGGAAAAAGGCAGCCCAGGCAAACCAGAAGCCAATAAAAGACCTCACATTCTCTAGTTGCTGCCCCTGATTAGGGCCGGAAATAGCGCGCCCAAACATATCATAGGCATTCCCATTCTGATCTGTCATTAATACTCCAGTAGCTAAATCCCCTGCTTCAAAGCTCAGCTGCTCCCCATTCAGGGTGCTGAGGAAGGCTACAGCCAAATTATCAGTGGAGCTTCCCGCCACCACTATTTGTTCTCCTCCCAGGGCTTCCTGCCGGATTTCTACCCCTAAGGTAGTGTTAAAAGAAGCTATGTGATAGGCCTTAGTGAATGTCCCCACCTGAACCCCTAACACCCTTTCTTTTCTCCCTAACCTCCCATCCTCATTCGTTACAGGGAAAATGAGGTTATTGTCATTGGTCCGGTAATCTCCATAAGGGTATCTGCTATAGTTTCTGGAAAATCCGGTATTGGTGGAAAGGACCTCTGCGGTAGGATACAATTTTTTCCAGGTACTCCAGCTCGTTTCTATCACAGGCAACAGGTCTACGGCCGTTCCCCTAAGGGTTCCCTGTACACAGTCCAACCGCATTTGAGACCAGTTACTATCAGTATTCCTATCATATGGGATGAGGTTTGTGTTATACAAGAGGCCAGAAACGCCAAAGGTAGTCTCAGTCCCATTGATGACACGGTTCCAACCAGAGGCCGTTCCTGTCAGCGGACAATAAGTCAAAGCTATCTTAGTATTCCCTACTTCATCATTGACTATTTCATGCCAGTCTAAAATAGGATGTGGATATCCCCTAACCACATCCCCTTCTCTAAAACCAATGATCAAGTCATTATCATCCAGAAAATCTACTTCATTTACTGAGATGAAAGCAGGATTATCTATAGAAGGAATCCCATCCTTTCCGGGCCCCCCATCAAAGACGAGCTCTTGTGGAATTAACCATGAGTTATTAGTGGGCACACCTCCCTGCCCTGAAGTAGGACCTGGGTTAGTATCATCATTACAGGATGGTAGCCACACGAAACAGGCTAGCAATAGGATTATCGGTTTAACTGAGATGTTCATATCCAAAGTGTTAATTGGGAATGTTGAGGAATGTATTTTTTCTTGTGTTGAGAGAATAATAGACTGAAAATCCGAGCTTATAGCTGGTAGTCACCTGCCCACCTCCTACTTCTCGGTAAAGGGGAATATTTCCGAATGCTCTCACTGAGAGGGTTGGAGAAAAGTTAAGGGATATACTGGGTACCCAAAAAAAGTAAGTTCCGCCAGTACTCTCAAAAGCTACTCCATCTATTAAATCTTTTTCTACTGTTCTGAATCTAAATAGGATAGAAGGATCTATGGAATACTTATTCCCCAGGAGAAACCTGTCACTAATGCCAGCCTGAATCTGAAATTCATTCCCAAACTTATAGTCCTGAATCTCATTATTTCTTAGGGCGGTAGAAGTAGCTCGGAAAGAGGCTATAGCCGTAAAGAGCGTAGTAGGCCGTAGGATGTCAAACTGATTGAAATTAGTCCAGAAGAGCGCATCCCAGGCACCTGTCCCCGGCTGTAGATCTGCTGGTAGTAAGATTCCATTATTATCCAGGAAGTCTATTCTCCCTAGCGGAAGTTTAGGCCCTACGCCTATGGTCAGCTGGGTTTTGCTCTGAGGATTCTTATGGAAGACATTATACTTAAAGAGAATAATAGCATCCCCCACCCCGGTATTAACAGTTTCATCTATTCCCCCTAACTGAAGTTTAATTCTCCTTTCCTGCCTCACATAGGAGAAGAGAGTATTGATAGCAAAAGCGGAAGAAAAGTCATAGTTAGCTTCTAAAAGCCAGGAATGGGTAATTCTGATTCGGGTGTCATCATCTAATTCCTCTGTACCGGTGAAGAAATCTGTGAGGTTATTATAGTCGTAGGTAGCTTGGAGTTGTAAGGTGCCTCCCGGCTTGGCTGTCAGCCCCAGGTTACTGGCTATAGGGACGCCTCCTGAGCAGCATTGCCCCCAGAGAGGTAGGCTTGCAAAGCCCCACAAAATAGTCAATAATATGCAAATTCTGATCATAAAAGCTTCTTGCTGTGAGGTGTTAATAGCCAGCTACGATCAGGGGAATTTCTAATAGGTTTCGCTAAGGTATTGATGTTTGACCATCAATATATACTTCTAATTTCTAACTGTTTTAGCCCATTCTATGTCAGCCAGTTTACAAAACGGGAAAAGAAAAAAAATTTGCGTGATTAGGTGAAATTCTATTCCTTTGTGATCACTTTTTACGCGAGAGTAGCTCAGTTGGTAGAGCACAACCTTGCCAAGGTTGGGGTCGCGAGTTCGAATCTCGTCTCTCGCTCCAAAGCTGTCAGGAAACTGGCAGCTTTTTTTGTTTTGGGGCTGAAATGACAAGAATCGTGAAAAATTTCATATACATCTCCGTTCTTCTTGCCGCTTTTTCTTTAGTTGCCTGTGATTCAGTTTTAAGATATCAACCGCGTAGAATCTATTTCTTCTCACCTGAAAGGAAATATGCATTTACCGTGATAGACAATCTGGAATCGGATTATCGATTTGTTGTAAATGGAAGAATTTCTCATTATCCCCCAGACTCCAATTATGTAAAACTGGATATCGGTAAAGTTAAGGACTTGGGAGATGAAGTTTATATGTGTTGGGACGAAGGAGATTTAGAATGGGTAGTTACTGTACCTAATACCTCGATAGTTGAACATAAGCTTGATA
>JBCCLI010000093.1:0-18310 GCA_039026975.1 Bacteroidota bacterium
CCAAAGGTTTTTCATCTGTATCTTTTGTCATAAGGAGGGAATCAGTAGGATACTGTACCAATTGTTTTAATGACTAGACCAATGCTTCCATCCAGCAGACTGATTGGTAAAATAACTAAGGCATAAGTAAGCTGGTAAATACGGGCCGGGGACTGTAGTAGCTGAAAGAAGCCCTGGTCAGTATCTGCTGATAGGCAGCTAAAGCAGCCTGTCCATTAGTACTCTTTTTAACCAAAGAACTCTTCCACAAGTAATTAAATAAAGTTTCGATTCTACTTGGCCAGCACCTTAAGGCCCATCATCTCGGAGAAGGCTGGAAGATCTAATTTATGGATACCTTCCGTACTAAGTTGAAAGCTCCCCTGACCTACTTCTTCTCCCGTGAAAGGCGAGGTAGCCGTCCAGCTGTATTCTCCTTCAGGTAGTTGGAGTTTTACCCAACCCTGGCTATGTCCATGAAGGGCAAGAGCGTATTGCTTTCCCTCTTCTGAAAGGGCCTGCACATCTAAGCCGGGCGCATGGTAGACGACCGTATGGTCTGGCTGCATCCGAATAAAGTCCATGGAGGACAAGAAGCCCTGCAAGTAAGTAAGCTGCTTCCTAAAGGTGGTACTGCCTCCTCCGGGTGCCTCGTTCTTTCCATTTCCTTTTTCTGCCCCTACAAAGAAGGAGTAATCCAGGTTATTAAAGATGGCACCTCCTGCTAACATAAACTGCCAAGCCTGACGTAGATAGGTGGTGTCTGAGTCTCCGTAGAAGCCAGATTCATCAAAATTAATGGGGAGGTTCCATCCGTAGTTTTTCCAGACTGCATCCGGCCATGCATAGTGGAAATTCAGGATGGAGATATTAGGGTCTACTTCAGGTATGGCATACGCAAAATTAGTATAGTTCTGGGCTATCAGGTGTTTGTTGGGAAGGGCAGCTTCTGTATCTACTATGGTTTGGGCTATGGTCTTCTGCCATGCCATGGAAGCTACATTTGCTGCATCAGCCCACTTGTACCAACCCTTCTGACCAGGATCTATGGTCCTGACCAAGCGGTACACTTTCTCTCCATTGTCAGACCATGGCTCATTTTGGAGCTCATAAATGAGGTTAGGGTATGGATTTAGCTCTTCTACTATTTTAGCTACCATCTTTTTCTGATATGCCAGGAGTTTACCATTATCCGGCGTATTGGCCTTCTTCCTGTCTAGACTTTTAGGCAGGCCATTAATGTTGTTGGCATCATTGAAGGGATTCCGCTCCCAGTTCATGTCCTGGTAGTTAGAAGAGAAGAAGGTAACCTCTACGATTATCTCCAGGGACTCTGCCAGCTTCATGAAGCTATGAAATCTGTCAAAGTAGGCAGGATTCCAGCTATCCAGATCAACCTTTTTCTCCCCCTGGAATACCCCTTCTTCCTCCGTTCGGAGCCAAGGGGTGATGAATCTATCCACTGCCGGAGCTAAGGTGTTATTTCCTATCCCAAAGCTTCCAGGGACTTCCACATAACTTCCCGTAAACAGACGGGTGTAGTTCATCCCTTCTCTGTGGAGCGTATTCAGATAGGTCTCATAGTCAAAGTCCAGGTTTAATACTCCCCCATAATGCTCTGCTGAAGTGATGAGGAGAATAGGTTCTCCTTTATACTGTAAGTAGCGAGAATTATCAGGATGGAGTTGAATGGGAGATTGGGCCTGCAAGTATGGAAACCCTCCCAAAACAATTACAAAACCTAGGAAGAGGACACTCCTTAAAGAGGCTATGTGGCCATTCTTTCCTTTACTTTCCCTACCCCACATAGTTAGCCGAGTATGCGCTTTTATGAGCTTCAACATATCTTTCTCAAATCATTAACAGTGTTATATTTTATCTCATTATAATTACCAAACCATTTAGCCTATGTCTCCTATCCTATTCACTCCCTTTATCCTCTGTGGGGAAGTAGCCATTCTCCATCATAGCTATGAAGGCTAGCAAGCCACCCCAGGAATAGAAGCTACTACTATTTCTCACATCTCCCCCTTCTCCGGTACTGCTATTATAATTCTCATAGACTGAACGTTCTGCTCGCCAGCTTTTCATGATGAGGGCAAGAGACCTTTCTGCTAATACCCCCTGGGCCTCTGGCAACTGATAGTTTCTCAGCCCCATATAAACCAGAAAGTTCATAGGTGCCCATACTCTTCCTCTCCAGTAAGAATTATCTAGGTACCCCGGATCATTCCTGGCAATAGAAGGAAGCATCCATTCTCCGTAAAATTCTTCCGGATTCATAAAGTGTTCCGCTATCATGCGTTCTGCCTGTACTTGGGTGGGAACTTTGCCTATGAGGGGATAAAAATTGGTAGGGGCTAGATGGGCGCTAAATTCTCCAGTATTCACATATTTATCCCGGTAGATACCGCTTTCCTCGTCCCATAGTTCCTCCAATTTCTCAGCATAGCGTTCTTTTCTTTCGAGCAGCTCTTCTGCCTCAGTTTCTTTGCCAAGAATGCTAGCCATTTCTGAGAGATATTGGCAGTCTGCTACGTATAGACCCATCAGTCCAGCAGACGCCAGTTCCAGCATATGAGTTTCCTCATTAAATTCCGCTTCATCAAAGAGAGGGGAGTTATCCAGGCCAGATTCCCACTTGGCACCTTGTTTACTATGGCCATCCAATCCGCGTGGGTGTGGATCTGATCCCCAGGAAAGAAAGCCCTGGTTATTCCGGTGTTTATCCCACCAGCGGTTCCATCCTAACAGCTTATCATAGACGGCTTCCAAAAACCACTCCTCCTGATACCTATCATAGATCAGTTTACAAACCATAGCCCCTACCGGAGGCTGAGACCTATCTTCTGATTTTAAGTAGTAGGTCTCCACATTAGGCACGAAACCACTATCAGAAATAGCATGGGTGATAGCAATGGCATTACTGTAAGCCATTTCCTTCTGATCCAGGGACAGCATGAGGGCCGTAAAGTAAGTATCCCAATCAAAGAGAATGTATCCACCCCAGGCTTCATTCCATACCCGGCTTACAGGCGTAATCAAGCGGTCATTATTCGCATCATAGATGGTATTCCAGGCATGTAGAATCTGAATAGCTTCATAGGCCTCAGAAAGCTGACCGTAAGAGGTAGACTGAGAGTCATAGGCTTCCTTCTTCTCAGCAATAAAGTTGAGAATTTCCTCTTTACTTCTGTTTTTACCCACAGAAATCATCACTTCTTCATCAGACCAGAAGCTTAGGTAAGACGTTTTCCGAGGTAGTTTCAATCCGCTTTCTTCTCCAGTGTGGTAGAGTTGTATGTTTTTACCGGCTAGTCTAATAGTAGCCCCATCAGCTATTTTTTCTATTCCTCCTTCTTTATTCCATAAAAAGCCCACTTCTATAAGGAGAATATGTCGGGCACTCAAGCTATCAAGGGGTGCGTAATACAGGACAAATTCCTCCCCTTCTGAAGCGGTTTGAACCGTAGCGGCCTGACCTTCCCACTCCATATTCAATGAGGTATAGCTCCCATCATAAGCATGGCCGTTAGGCGTCAGCTTTTCAGGGAAGGCCCTTCTTTTATTGGAAAAATAGGCATCTTCCAGCCAGTAAGGGCCCCTACGTGTCTTGCGTAATAGAAGCTGAACATTCAGCCCATAAGGCATCAGCACATGAGAAAGCACAGAGGGATTATTCCAGGTATTCCATCCTTGAAGGAGGTGTTGATGGAGCTGTTCTTCAGATTGTATTTGTAGGCTAGGACTAGGAGTAATCTCACACGAACTTCCTATCAGCAAGCATAGCCATCCGATCAGGTAGCAGGCAGATCTATTCATGGTTATTCTCCCCTCTATCTAGACAATTCAATAATGATCTTACGGTATGGTAGGCGCCTTTCCAGATACCGCTTTTAATGGATTTCCTGGAGCCAGGCTTCTTATCAATTCCTTCTATGTACCATCCTCCGTGCGTATGATCCACCAAATAAGTTTGGATATAGGCCCACTGTTGAATAAACTTTTCCTCATACCTCATGGGGTCATCAGGATATAGTTCTGCCATGATCTGTAAAGTGTTTAGGGTCTCAGACTGAGCCCACCAATTTTTAGTGTCCTTAATGATTTCTGGTTCTGCCTGCCCCTGAAAATAATAGCCTTCATCATACAGGCCCCCGACAGTCTCATCATATCCAAATCTGAGGCTGTGATCTGTCATGATTTTAGCTCGCTCAAGGGTGCGTTCATCTACCTCTCCATAGAGGACTTCTGCCGCTTCCATCAGTAGATAAGCAGTTTCTATATCATGCCCAAAGGATACATGGTCTAGATTAGCCATTCTCTCTATAAACTGTCTACTAGAATCCTCATAGCTAAGATGGGTCCAGTCTTCATAGGAGAATAAACGCAAGTAGCCTTTGGGATGGGCAATGGTATCTCTAATCAATACCAGCATCTCTTCCAGCCTTACCTTTAGCAGACTGTCCGGCCAAACATGGTAGAGTTCTGTAAAGGCTTCCAGCAGGTGAATAGAGCTATTCTGGTCTTTAGGAGGTACGCCATTAAAGCCTTCTCTTAATGGAGTCCCGTCCGGTTCCAGAAACTGAAAGTATCCCTTATAGCCAGCATCATGGCTGTGGTCTTCCAGCCAGTGGAAGCAATCCTGAGCCATGTGTAAAGCTGAAGTATCCCCACTCACCTTAACATAGGCGGCCAGTCCGTAAATGGCAAATGCATTCCCATAGGCATGCTTTAAGATCTTCCCTCTTCCATCAAAGTCCAGCATATCTCCTTCCCTGGACAGCAGGGTATAAAAGCCCCCATTTTCATTATCCCACATGCTTTCTGCCAGATAGGGTATCCCATGGGCAGCTACCCGTATAAATAGGTCATTCTCCGGATAAGCCTCCGCTAATTTAGCAGCTGTCCATACATGTCTCGCCTGGGTAACGATCATTTTCCTTTGCTGCCCCATCTGCTTCCAATCAGCATCAAAATCACTGAGGTAGCCCCCTTCTATTGTATCTAGGACACGAGGATACCAGGCAGGAATCATTTCTTCTTCCAGGGTAAAGGCCATTTCTTGGTCAATCCTTTTTAGGGGATCATCTGCTAGCTTAGGTTGGCTACATGAAACTAGGAGGAGGACTCCTAATAGAAACCCTCCTTTGTAGACAATGAATCTATTCATAACTTCAATTTTGGTTAAGCCTATGCTTACTTCCAGTGTTACCTCGCCTTCCGTCGGCAATCCATTTCAGCCCTGTACCTTCCATATCAACCCTGTGGAGGCTATTTTGGCATTCGCCCCAACAAGCTTTCTCCCTACAATGCAACTCTACATGCCGCCCACAACCCGTGGGGGAACGGCCTGCTCGCCTACATACATCATAATTCCTCCTCATTCAAGCTGAGATTTTTAGAGGTAACTATTTGATTATGAATACTATATCAAACCATTTGCTAAACCGGGAATTGCTGCAAACAAATCAGCAAATCCCTAAATAATTAATTATCAGTGAGACTTATCCAAAACTTAACTCCATAATCTATCCCAGCTTCTAATGTTATCCCAGTCAGGTGTGGGAGCAAAGTATTTAGTTCCTTCTGTGAGGTGTTTCTGAACTACCTCCTCATTGAGTTCTACGCCTAAGCCAGGGGTTTCAGGGACTTTCGCAAATCCGTTCTCCACTATAGGCTTATCTATTCCTTTCACCAAGTCTTCCCACCACGCTATATCCACGGAATGGTGCTCCAAGGATACAAAGTTTTGGGTAGCTGCCGCACAGTGGACATTAGCCATAAAGGAAACGGGAGTTCCAGCAAAATGCATAGCCATGGCTACTCCTTTCTCCTCAGCATAATCTCCGATCTTTTTAGTCTCCAGTAGTCCGCCCGAAGAAGCCAGATCTGGTTGGATCATATCTACTGCACGGGTATCGCACAGCTTAATAAATTCTTCTTTGAGGTAAATATCTTCCCCTGTGAGCGTAGGCACATCTATGGAGGTGGTAATTTCTCGCCACATATCTGTGTACTTCCATGGGATCATATCTTCCAACCATGCCAGCTGATAGGGTTCCAACGCTTTACCTAAGCGGATACAGTCATTCACCCCAAAGTGTCCAAAATGGTCAGCTGCCAATGGAATTTCATAGCCTACCGTTTCCCGTACAGCCGCTACATATTCTGCGAGTATATCTAAGCCCTTGGGAGTGATCTGCACCCGCGTAAAGGGGTGCTCAGTGGCCCCGTAGGACATGGGTTCTCCACTCCACTGCCTACCAATATCCCAGAAATTAGCATTGACTACCGTTCCTTTCTTTCCCTTCAGCATTTCTATCCCAAAGTCCATCTTCAGGAAAGTAAAGCCTCTATCTACTCGTTCTTTCATCCGCTGGGCATAGGTCCCAGGATCATTAGAACGGGTAGTATCACAATAAAGGCGAATCTTATCTCTATACTTCCCTCCTAATAATTGGTAAGCAGGCACCCCGTAAGCTTTTCCTGCCAGGTCCCAGAGGGCCATTTCCACGCCGCATACCCCTCCTGCCTGACGACCATGGTACCCAAACTGTTTGATGCGCTTAAATATCATTTCCACATTACAGGGATTCATTCCCAGTATTCTACTTTTAAGGAAAAGGGCATACCGCCAACTAGCGCCATCACGCACCTCCCCCAAGCCATAAATACCCTGGTTAGTATCTATCCTGATGATGGGACAGCGCATGGGCGCTCCACTTACTTCGGCGAAGCGCATATCAGTTATCTTCAGATCAGAGGGATTAGAAAGGCGAGAGACTTTCTGGGTAGCATAGGCCACACTTTCCTCAGCCGAGGCATGTATAAGGGCGCCCAGGGAAAGGCCTCCTACAGCTGCCTTTTTCAAGAATGATCTACGTCCTGCGGGTATTTCTTTTTTCATGAGTCTGGTTTTGTGGGTATATGGGTGTATTTGCTAGTAGCTTATGAGTTTCTCATGCTCTTATGTAGAGGTTTTCTAATGTATTCTCTTCATAAAGAGAATGCGCTTTTTAGCCAATACTATCCACAAGCATGTTAAACAAGATTGCTTATAGCCTGATGATTATGGTAGCCGTGGGCATAGCCATGATCTTCCCTGCACCCTTTGTAGCCTGGGGTGGCTTTCAGACTAAAGTCCTGATCGTTCCGCTGCTGCAAGTGATTATGTTCGGGATGGGAACTGCTATGAGTATCCAGGACTTTGCGGGAGTCATTCGCATGCCTAAGGGGGTGTTGGTAGGGATTGTTTGCCAGTTTACCATTATGCCTTTTATAGGCTACGCCCTGGCAAAGGGAACGGGGCTCTTTCCTCCAGAAATAGCCGCTGGCATTATCCTGGTAGGGGCTTCTCCTTCAGGACTAGCTTCTAATGTCATGGCTTACCTCTCCAAGGGAAATCTGGCCCTGTCTGTTACCCTAACTGCAGTAGCTACCTTGTTAGCCCCTTTCCTTACCCCATTCCTGATGGAAAGTCTGGCCGGCACTCTGGTTCCTGTTGATCTCCTGGGCATGATGTGGAGTATTATCAAAATTGTCATTATTCCCATAGCACTTGGGCTAGTCTTTAACCACTTTTTCCATGGGAAACTTCCCTGGTTAGATAAGGCTATGCCTTATGTATCCATGGTCTCCATAGGCCTCATCATCACCATCATTACTGCTAACGGCAGGGACAGTCTGCTAACGGTAGGCCTAGCGCTGGTAGTCGTATGTTTAATCCATAACCTGGCTGGCTTTGTACTAGGATACTGGGGCTGTAGGCTGGTAGGTATGCCTGAACGGGACTGCCGAACCATTGCCTTGGAAGTGGGTATGCAAAACGGTGGACTGGCTTCTGGTATAGCGGTAGAAATGGGAAAAATAGCCACAGTGGGACTGGCACCCGCCATTTTTGGTCCTATGATGAATATTACCGGTTCCTCCCTGGCCATGTGGTGGAGAGGACAACCTATTTCTGAAGAACCTCAACCTATAACCTCCTCATGAAACAATTACTTATCCTTTTCAGCTTAGCTGCTATGCTGCTTCCCATTCAGGCTCAGACACCTGATAAGGAGGAGATGCTATTTTTTACGGAAGAATGGACTGGAGAAAGATTTGAAGACGGCAGGCCCAAAGTAGCTGATGCTGTTCTGGAGCGGCTTAAAAAGGTCTCTATAGAAGAAGCCTGGGGCGTTCTCAGGGGGAAGGGCTATCATAATCAGTTTGCAGGGGAATGGATCATTCTCCATGCTGACCAGGTAATGGTGGGAAGGGCCCTAACCGTTCAGTACATGCCAAAACGGCCAGAGTATGCGGAAAGGGCCTTACAAAAAGGACATGAGAATGGACGAGTAGGTGCTATGAACTCATGGCCCATAGATATGCTGGTAGAAGGGGATGTATATGTAGCTGATGGCTATGGCAAAATTAAAAATGGAACCCTCATAGGAGATAATCTGGGCAATTCTATCTATGCAAAATCCAAAAATGGCGTAGTATTTAATGCCAGCTCCCGGGATCTGGAAGGCCTGGAGCGTATAGAAGGCTTTAATGCCTGGGTGAAGGGATGGGACCCTACCTACCTGATGGAGTCCATGGTAACAGGCATCAATACTCCCATACGTATGGGAGAAGCTACTGTATTCCCAGGTGATGTAGTACTGGCCAAAAAAGAGGGCGTTATCTTCATTCCTTCCCACTTAGCAGAAGAGGTAGCCATCAATGCTGAATTTATCATGCTGAGAGATCAGTTTGGCATTAGCCGACTGAGAGAAGGGAAGTATACGCCAGGACAAATAGATACACGCTGGACAGATGAGATTAAGCAGGACTTCCTGGGGTGGCTGGATGCTAATCCTAATAAGCTTCCCATGTCCAGATCAGAACTCGATGCTTTTATGAAGAATAGAACCTGGTAGCAGAGGCTTTATTTTCCACTTACCAGCTTCACCAGGCCCATTCCTACCTGAAGATGTTCTCCTACCAGAGGGGCAGTAACCACATGGGCTAAAAAGTCTATTTACTGGAAAATAAGCGCCATGAAGACCTTTTTTAGAATTGTAGCCTATGTCCTGCTAAGCATTTGTGTGGAATGCATGTCTTCCTACGAGGAATATTCTCAAGGGCCAGAAATAGTGCCCACCAAAGCTAGTTTGAATAGCCCATTTCCGACTGATTCTCTGGATCATGCCCTAAAAACGGGTATCCTTATTAAATACATCGCTCATCCTGACAGACTGCATTAATACAGGTATAAGGGAAAAACTAGCCACTTACCACTTGATAGGCGCCCATTACCCAGGCTAGCTACCCACCTACTCAGGGGGAAGGAACTTATGCTATACCGCACCTATAAACAAGCAAACGAGCTAATATCTTACGTCATGAAAAAGGTTACCCTGATAATTCTCCTCGCTTCTCTTGTATTAGGTACAGGATGCTTACTCGCAAAAAATTACAGCCAACATAAGGAGGCTGAAGCCTACAGGCCTCAGAACATAGCTATGGTTCTCTATGCAGAGAAGGAAGATGCCATTAGATTTTAACCCCTTACCACACTAACCCCTTTATAGAGGAAGAAGGGGTATCCTCAGTAGACCGTAGGCTTCTGACCTGTACTTGTTGAAGAATAAGTTTGTTGGGCCTTTCATCTTCATAGGGATCTTCTGCCTCTGGGAAGGTTATGCCAGTAAGGGACTCAATCAGGGAAACCCTCACCTGGTAGGTATCACCGTCCTCAAAGTCATCAAACATCCTGGTTCTTCCCTCTTTCTTGCTGGCCTCTTGAATGATCTTTTCTCTTAAGAGGACTTTCTCTTGTCCCATAAGGAAGCCTATTCGGGTAAGTTGCTTTTGAGGGTTACAGAAATAGACCACCTTCCAAAAAAGTGTAGGGATTTGTACCCATTCTCCTTTTACTTCTGTAACAAATAGGGGGTCTAGTTCATCTAGTACAGGGCCTGTAAACAGATTGATCTTCAGGCCGTGTCCCATGGTTTCTTCTTTGAGAATATAGTTCTCAAGGTATTTCCAGGCTTTTTGGTTCAGATTTTTATGTTGTGGAACCGCATTAGTAAAGAAAAAAGTAAGTCGGGCCGCCTTGGCCGCTTTTTCCGTCTCTCTTCCCCATTGAACATCCTCTCTTTTAACCATATGCCCTCTATCAAAGTCGCTCTTATCTGCTCTGTATAGCTCCATCCCGAACTGCTGATCTTCCGCTATTCGGGGATCTCTGGCCCAATGATCTCTTCCAGAAGGAAATAGGTCTTTTCTTTTGATATCCTGGAAATACCTACCGTGAATATTAGAAGCAGTAAGGATGGGGAACTTTCTCTCAGCATGCTGAATAAGGCTATAATGCTCATACTTCAAGACTGGTTTTCTCGCTCGCTTTACTTTGGCAGTCGCCTGTAGAAGCTTAGGAGATAAGGTAGGGAGAGGTACGCGAAGGTGGGTTCCCAAAAAATCAGAGCGATAGCCCTTCACATTCTTGATGGTACTCATAGGGTTGTGTTATATAAAGGAATATACCCAAAAACTAATGAATGACCCTGATGGATAGGGTGATGGGAAGGAGGTAAAGGGTACTAGGGAATCGTGGGAGGGTAGAAGGTAAAGGGGGATGGCTGTAAAGGGTGCCGCAATATGCCACATGAAACTACTGAAATAAGTCAACGTCAATTTTGGCTAAGCCTATGCTTATTTCCAGTGTTAGGTCGGCTTCCGCAGGATTCCATTTTAGCATTCACTCCAACACGCTTTGTCCCGCCAATACCTTTTTACCTACTTTTTTACTACGGAAAAAGGTAGGGCAGGCTGCAAGCGACAAAGCACTAGTTACTGATTATCAGAAGATTACCTCCTTAATCCAAACCGGGATTTGCTGCAAACAAACTCCTCCAATTCCTAAATATTTAATTATCAGTGAGAATGATTGAAACCTAAGTTAGTTTGCTTGATCACCTAGGATTTTTTGCTAACGAAACTCAACCGCTGGCTAGCTGTAGAGGGTGCGTTATACACTACGAAAAATCATCACGGGATGCTCCTAAGCCTTCTTCAAGGTGAAGACCGTAATCTCCGGTGGCATCCCTACCCTGCCGGGAAAGGCTATGAAACCGAAGCCTCTGTTTACATATAGGTACTGGTTGAGTTCCTCATATAGGCCAGCCCATCTTTTATAGCGGTATTTGACCGGACTCCATTTAATGCCGGCTACTTCTACGCCCATTTGCATACCATGGGTATGACCGGATAAGGTGAGGTGGACATGCTTAGGATGGTTAATGATTTTCTCTTCCCAGTGAGAAGGGTCATGAGACATGAGAATATTAAATTCTCTTTCACCTGTACCTGCTATGGCCTTATCAAAATCGCCTGCTTTGATGAAGCTACTCCCCCAGTTTTCTACGCCTATTAATCTGATAAAAGCGTCCTCTTTCTCAATTTTCACATTGGTGTTATTCATGAGGGAGAAATCTACCTCTGCATGGTGCTGCTGAATAGCCATGAAGTTTTTATAGCCTGCTGAGTCAGGGTTAGCTAGGTCCCTGGAGGAAGGATAATCGTGATTTCCCAAAACGGAATACTTCCCAAAGGGTGCTTGAAGTGACTTCAGAAAGGATTTATAGGGAATGATTTCTTGCTGTAAACTATTGACCAGATCACCAGTAAAGAGAATCAGATCAGCTTGCTGTTTTTGCATCAGGGATATCCCTCGCTCCACCTCTTCCACTGTATCAAAGCTCCCTGAATGCATATCAGAAAACTGTAAAATGCGGAATCCATCAAAGGCTTCCGGTAGATCCTTGAAAGCTAATTCCTGCTCGATGATCCTGAAATCATATTTCCCTTTGGTGATTCCATACAAGTAAGCACCAAAAGGAATACTCATCAATCCTAGCCCTACTGTCTTGAGAAACCTCCTCCTGGGTTCAGGATTTGGGACTGCCTCATTACTTTTTTGGGTGAGCCCGTATAGCCATTCCCCTCCCATCAGCACATCATCTACTAGAAAGACCCCCGCTAGTAAAAACTCACAAATAAATATAGAAGCCCCTAGGCCTATGAGGAAATTTCTAAAGGGAGTTAAATTCATCAGGCCTCCTGAGTAGGAAGTAAACATGGTAATCAGCCCTATGACAGTCAAACTGATGGACAGACCCGCGTATATCCACATCCATTTATCAGATAGGAAAGCCTGATACACGCCTCGAATGACATATATTTTTACCAGGGTTAGGATTAATAGTAAGGTGCCAAAAAAGATCAGAAAACGCATATAATGATTAGCTTAGGCTGTAAAAGTAACTACTTCGTCCTGCTCGTCCCAACAAGGAAATTGTATATCTGCTCTTATCTTCTCTACTACTTGCCTGGGTAAGATATAGGGACGAATAGAACAGCCTGATATGCTTCTTGGTAGGAGAAATTATTCTTATTGTGTTAGCACTCATGTGTGGAGCAGAGAACACGAGGTACACCATAGCAATGCCTAGTTCAGATCAGGAGTTATGTTTAATGGCTTACCCTACTGATGATCAAATGCCCCTGCTTCGTCGCCTTCAGTGGGAGTTACCTATTTCCCTAAGTCCATTTTTAACATATAAAGAATTAAGTGTCAGAAAGAAACCTAACGATTCTTCAAATCGAGAATTACTGAGTACACAGACAGCTTACTCTTCTACTCTCAATCTATACTTATAGGGGTTAGAACCACGAGATTCCGTAACTAATTTGGGTAATCGTTCAAACATACCAGAGGCCAGAACCTTTTTCTGGAAGCGGGAACGATCTACATTTTCCTTCAAAATGGTTTGATGTAATCTATGAAGTTCAGGCATGGTAAATTCCGCAGGCAAGAGGCTATGGATAAAAGGAGGACGTTTACAATCATTTCTTAGTTGGTGCCTGGCTGCATCCACAATGGCTCTGTGGTCTAGCCACATATCAGGTAAATCCTCAAAATGAAACCAGTCGGCAGCCTCATGTAATTCTCCAGGTTCTAACTGTGTATGGGCAATATCCACCAGGGAATAATATGCCAGGGTCACGAAACGCTCATTTATCCAATACTCTTCTTTCCATGGCATTCCCTGCTGGAGAAAATACTGCCTAAAGGTTCCTCTAAAATTTCTGTCTTTATCCCCAAAAACTGCCAGGAACTCTATCTGGGGATTCTCCATGGAGTTATGAGATTTCAGGATTCTTTCTACTGCTTCATCAACCGATTCATCTATCCCCACATACCCACCAGGAAGTGCCCATCTATCCGCGAGTTTCAGTAGCTGGCACTTTAATTCATGGTTTTCATAGCCTATGATCACAAGGTTGACGGAAAGATTAGGTAAAAAATACTTCTTCCCATGATTCAGAATTTCTTCCATTTCCATAAAAGCGAAAATATTAATTGTGACTATTTGACACAAATGAAAATTTGCTATTTTTGTGGCGAACGGTCACAATTAATAGCAAAATGAATAAAAAACTGAAAGTATTCTTCATAAGTATAGGGGTACTTATCCTGGTATTAGGGGTAGGTGCTTTTATGCTATGGAAAAATTTTACTTCCACCTTCTTAGATTTTGAAGGAGAATATGCAGAGCAGGTGGAGATAGAAGAGATAACGGTAGATGGCTACAGCTTTCTGGACAGAAATGCTAATGGTGCACTAGATGTCTATGAGGATTCTCGAGCATCTACAGCTGAACGTGTAGCAGATGTATTGGCTCAAATGACACTGGAAGAGAAAATCCACCTACTCAAAGGGTCTGGATTTGCTTCAGCCCTAGGAGGAGGAGACCCTGGCACGGGTATTCCTGGAGCAGTAGGTACCATAGTCCCTACCCCCCGATTAGGGATTCCTACTGTCTATCTGTCTGACGGACCTGCTGGCTTACGGATACTCCCTACCCGTGAAGGGGAAGAAAAGACCTATTACTGTACCGCCTTTCCCATAGCTACTTTACTCGCTTCTACCTGGAATGAAGAACTGGTAGAGAATATAGGAGAAGCTATGGGGAATGAAGCCAAAGAATATGGAATAGATGTCATTCTGGGCCCAGGTGCTAACATTCACCGCCATCCCTTATGTGGCAGAAACTTCGAATACTATTCAGAGGATCCCTTACTGACCGGATACATGGGAGCCGCCATAGTGAATGGAATAGAATCTAATACAGTAGGCACCTCAGTAAAACATTACGTGGCCAATAACCAGGAAACAGACCGTTTCCTGAATGATGTTAACATTTCTGAAAGGGCCCTTAGAGAAATCTATTTGAAAGGATTTGAACTGGTTGTGAAAAAGTCCCAACCCTGGTCTATTATGTCTTCTTACAATAAAGTGAATGGGACTTACGCTTCTGAGGATAAGTTTCTCTTGACAGAGGTATTACGAGATGATTGGGGGTTTGAAGGATTAGTGATGACAGACTGGTTTGGGGGCAAAAATCCGGCTGCACAAATCAGCGCTGGTAATGACCTGCTGGAACCAGGAACCAATAGGCAGTGGAAAGCGTTAACTGAAGCCGCAGAAAATGGTGATCTTCCCATAGAAGACATAGACCTGGCGGCTAGTCGTATTCTTAGTTTAGTATTCAAAAGCAGGAAGATGCAAAACTATGCATATGCGAATAATCCTGACCTGAAAGCCCATGCAGAAATTACCCGCCAATCTGCTGCTGAAGGCATGGTACTCCTTAAAAATGATGGCAGCCTTCCCCTACAAAATATCAAGAATATCGCCTTATTAGGAACTACTTCCTACCAGTTTATTACTGGCGGTACTGGCTCAGGAGATGTTAATGAAGCGTATACTATTTCTCTGGAGCAGGGGCTAGAGAATGCCGGCTTTGACATCAATGAGGCGGCCAAAAACCTTTTTGAAACGCATAAGCTTGCTAATCCTGAAGCTTTTAAAGAAAAGAGTGCTATGGAGGCAGCTTTTAATTCTGTACTCCCACCCGAGATGAGCTATACCCCAGCCCAACTGGAAGAAATTGTGGGAAGTACAGATATAGGCATACTCACCATTGGGAGAAATGCAGGAGAAGGAGGAGACAGGGTGGAAAAAGATGACTTTCTCCTAAGTGAAATAGAACTGGAAGTCATTTCCAGCACCACTGAGGCCTTCCAATCAGTAGGTAAAAAACTGATAGTAGTATTAAATGTGGGAGGTGTAGTAGAAACAGACTCCTGGAAAGCTAAGCCAGATGCTATTTTACTGACTTGGCAGGGAGGACAGGAAGGGGGAAATTCAGCAGCTGATGTGCTCACGGGAAAGGTTACTCCCAGTGGGAAGCTACCTATGACCTTCCCTCTTAGGTTAGCGGATCATGCTTCTCATGCTAACTTCCCTACAGGGGGTGGAGAGCTATCCATCACTAACATGCTCTGGGGCCTTATGTTCCCACCAGAAGACAAACCTGAAAGTGAGCAGATCAGAAATAGAGACTTCACACATTATGATGAGGGCATATATGTGGGATATAGACACTTTGATAAGAATGAGATAGATGTATCCTACCCCTTTGGCTATGGGCTTTCCTACACTAACTTTGAGTATGAAGACCTGCAAGTATCAGTAGCCAATGATACGCTCAATCTGTCCCTAACTGTTAAGAATACAGGTACTTATCCAGGCAAAGAGATCATTCAGCTCTATGCAGAAAAAGTGAGTTCCACTGTGGATCGGCCCAGGCAAGAACTAAGAGCCTTTACCAAGACAAAAACCCTGGAAGCAGGAGCTACAGAGGCTATCTCTATTCAACTCCCTACCTCAGACTTAGCTTACTGGGATGAGGAAAGCAGTAAATGGACAGTAGAAAACGGGAGTTATCAGATTCATATAGGTGCTTCTTCAAGAGATATTAGATTGACTGGAGAAATTGATATTTAAGCTTAAGATACACACACTAACACAGGCAGGCCCTAGGAATATGTTTCTTAGGGTCTGTCAACTTTATGGAGAGGGTAAGTAGTTCTCCATTTCTCTAGGGAGCTGTCTTTCTTTCTCATGAATTTTTATATTTTTCCTCAAAAATATTTATTCAATAATAATTTTTCTATATTGCAATAGAAATGAGCAAAAACCCCAAAGCTCATATCCCCACTAACAAGTCTTTTCATATGGTGAAGGAATACAAAATGGCCTAATGGCTATTTATCTATTCCACTCATGCGCAGCCTGCATACCTGCTGGTACTACCCTTTGCAGTGTGCTGGTTCTTCTTCCCAACTTATGGAATCCCATAAGAGATGGGTTGGATGCTGTATGACAAATTTATGACACATATAGTTATTCACAACTTATGAGAACTTGTTGGTCTTTCTCACAAGGGCTAAGAAGTATACTTCTTGCCCATTACCCTATGTTCAGACTTCCTTGCTGTTTACTTTTCTTTTCTTTTTTTGTTAGCTCAGTACTTTTTTCTCAGGAAAGAGCTTACCGTAAAATCATTACTCAGGAGGTCCAATTCTTAGCAGAAAGAGCAGATCCTGCAGTAGCTGATAAACGGGCCCAAATAGCGCAATTCTCAGATTCTGTTGCGCCCCATTTGGAGTTCCGCCATTTGACGCTTCCCATTGTATTTCATGTTTTCCCTTCCCCTTCCGGGCAACCGCTAGTTTCTGAGGAAGATGTCCACTTCCAACTAGCTGCCTTAAATAGGGACTTCGGGATAGCTGAGGTAGCTAGTGATACGATTTTTCCAGTAGAAGCAGCCTTCACGGAACTAAGAGCAGGCCTAGATATTTCTTTTTGTACACCTGGCCCTGAGCTGTTTCCCTTACCATTAAGTGGAATCCATGTAGTGGAAACAGAGCAATACTTTTGGCCTGCTGATCATAGCGTCCAAACAGCTGAGCTAGGAGGTATTTCTCCATGGAAGCCTGCCCAACTGATAAATGTATGGGTGGTGGATCTGGAAGGAGAAAGCAGTGGATTTGCTCAGATGCCGGGGGGATCTCCAGCCACAGATGGGATCGTCATTGACTACCAGTTTTTTGGCTATGGAGATCATGTTCACCCTTCCTACAGTGAGGGAAAAACGCTTACCCACCTGATGGGCAATTATTTGAATTTGCACGATTTATGGGGTGCAAGCGTAGGCTGCTCAGATGATAAAGTAGGGGATACCCCCATCCATAATGGTCCCAACTATGGGTGTCCGCTTTATAAGCATGTCTCCACCTGCCAAGGCTATCAACTGGAAATGACCCACAATTTCATGGATAATACGGATGATATCTGCATGAATATGTTTACCCTTGGCCAAAAGAAGCGGGTACACGCCTTATTCCAGGAAGGAGGAGCAAGAGAAACACTCATCAGGGATGGGGCTAGCAGTTGTCTCCCATATCTACAAGTAGATGATGAAGCGACCTCTCCCCTGGTCAAGGAGGATGAATATGACTTTCAGGTATTCCCCAATCCAGCTAACACAGTATTTACCTTGAGGCTCATCCGTATGCAGAATATATCCCTGGACATCAAGGTGTATTCCTCCGTAGGGGCGCTCATGTATGAAGCTGAATCAGCAAGCCTGACAGAGAATGGAGAATACAGGATATCCTGTGAAAAGTGGCCGGCTGGTATGTATGTACTCCATCTTAGCTTCAATGGCAGCATGAGAAGTACCCAACTCATCATTCAGTAATCTTCAAGCATTCACTATTCATCTTATTCTTAATACATGAAAACTACCATTTATATATTCATTCTCCTTAGTTTATTCTCACCTTATATAACTTATGCTCAGGCAGATAGTGAGCTGTTACAAGAGGTGGGCTTACCTGCTCCTAACGCTGCTGCCTTAGGAAAATATGCTGATTATCCGGTAGGATATTTTACGGGAGTTCCATCCGTATCTATTCCGATTTACAGCTTGCAGCAAGGACCTTTACAACTTCCCATCAGCCTGAATTACCATGCTTCTGGTATCAGGGTGGCAGAGTTAGCCTCATGGGTAGGATTAGGGTGGAGCCTGGATGCAGGGGGTGTCATCTCTCGCAGCGTTCAGGGTTTACCAGATGATATATCCGCTGGTTATTTAAATAAGGGAAAGGACATCATGGATGCAGGGGCTTTATATCCTATGCCCTTCTTTCAAAATATAGGGGGAATTGAAGACCTCCCCTCTCCTTACAGAGAAGGCGCTTTCCAACGTCAAGAAGTAGCTAAGGGATACATAGATGCAGAACCAGACATATTTACCTTTAATGTGGGCGGATATGCAGGTAAATTTGTGTTCGATAAGAACCAGAAGATCCACTTTCTCCCAGAGTCAGATGTAAAAATTACTTATGACAGGCGAGACGTGGCAAATGTTACCCGGGGGCA
>JBCCLI010000094.1:0-18305 GCA_039026975.1 Bacteroidota bacterium
AGAGGAAAAATTCTCATGGTAGCCAGCAGCCCCTCAGTATCTAAAAAAACGGGTTGGCCTATTGGATTCTGGGCTTCAGAGCTAACCCATCCCTTATTCGTATTTCAGGAGGGAGGATATGAGGTAGAATTGGCTTCTACAGAGGGGGGGAAATTAGAAATGGATGGGTACTCAAATCCACTAGATGAAAGCGGTTATTCTGCCCATGATGTCATCTCACTTGGGTATATGCAGCAAGAGTGGTTTCAGGAAATGCTGGCCCAGACCCAAGCCATTAGTCAGATAGATGTTCAGCAGTATGATGCTATCTTTTTGGTAGGTGGTCAAGGCCCAATGTATACTTTCCGCGGTAATAAGATCCTGGAAGAGATGTTTGCTGCTTTTTATGAAGCCGGAAAGCCCTCCTGCGCAGTCTGTCACGCTACTACCCTTTTGTTAGAAGCAAGGAAAACCACGGGTGAACTCCTGGTGGAGGGAAAAACTTGGACCGGATTTGCTAACGCTGAAGAAGACTATGCTGATCAGGCTGCTGGGGTACAAATTCAACCCTACAGAATTGAAGATGAGGCACGTAAGTTATCCAATACTACTTTTAAGGTAGCTATCCCTTTCTCTTCCTATGCTATTAGAGATGGAAATCTGGTAACAGGTCAGCAACAAAATTCAGGAGCAGCAGCTGCCAGAATGGTGCTTGAATTACTTTCGAGTTAGCATGCTGGTAGGAAAAGAGAAAGACTTTTTCTCACAGGGAGGCCAGTATATAAAGACGGGTCTACTTCTTATCTTGACTCTCCTGAGAGTAGCCTCCCACACCTATACCCAAAGTGTAGAGCTTATGCCGGGTACTGAACGCATATTTGCGGACGTGCAATGGCTAAAACCCCTCGGAGTTGAGTATCAATGGACCATTTTTAGCAGAACCCGGACTACAGTAGACTATGAGGATGAGAATAGAGATTTCTTCTCCGGCTTATATCTCAACTACACGAGCAAGTCAGGCTTTGGCGGTTCCGTGGTCGGTAGATTATCCACTACGGATGCGGGAGTAGATACCGGCCCACATTTCTTTAAGCAAACGAAAGATATTACCCTATTTGCCCTGGCATCCATCAGCTTACAGTCAGAATTATCCTACTCCTGGTTTTCCATCTTAAGGTATACACCTGAACTGAGTGAGAAATGGAAGGTCTATTCCAGCCTGGAACTATTCTCAGCTTTTAGAGAAGAAGGGCATGCGGTAAGTGTACAGAGGATTAGACTGGGACTAGATAGGAGTGGGTACCAGTTTGGGATGGCAGTGAACTTCAGAGCTACTGGTAGACCTTATAGCTTAAGGGATACAAATCCCGGTCTTTTCATCAGAAAGCAATTATAAAGGTCCAGATTCTTCCCGATCATACAGGATGTATGAGATTTCAGGGATTTTCCTGAACCTTTTGTAGGAAGACTCATATAAATGGAAAGAAATACACACTATCCATGAAAAGTCTTTCTGCTGTCTATCAGAGGATTCCTAAAGATTGGATCGCCATTACCATGTCTCTATTGAGTATAGGTCTGGTGTTCACCAGAATGTATTACACGCATTCTTACCAATTTAGATTTTTATTTTGGAATCTGTTCCTGGCCTGGCTTCCCTGGGTATTTGCTCAGATAGCTCAATCTAATATTAAGCCCATAAGATGGGGAAGTTGGATGGTGTGGTTACTATTCCTTCCTAATTCATTCTACATTCTCACAGACCTTTTTCACCTCAAGTTACATACCCATGTTCCGGGCTGGTATGATCTGTTTATGCTCCTCAGCTGTGCATGGGCGGGCGTACTATGGGGATTTTTCTCTCTGAGAAAGTTTCAACAGTACCTCATCCAACTACTGGGGGTAGTACCTGCCAGAATATTGACCTTTGGGGTTCTCTTTATCTCTAGCATAGGCGTGTATCTGGGGAGGTACCTGAGATGGAATAGCTGGGATGTATTTACCAGACCTATGGGCCTACTGGAAGAACTTGTAAGGTATACTTTCTGGGAAGGAGGATGGAAAGAGATAGTAGGATTTACCCTTTGTATGACGGGCTTTTTGACGCTGGCTTATCTGGCTTGGGTAGATAAAAGTAGAGAGGGGCTTACCGATCAGGGGAGGTAGAAATGTACTTGCCTAGCTTGTAAATGAAGTGATCCAGATGCTCTTCTATTTGAACCTCATCCATGAGCTTATTGATGAGCATAATTCCAAGCCCGCCTTTGGCTCGTTTCTTCACTATATCTTCTAGGTTATTGGGCTCATAATTATGGATGGGGAAGGCGTGGCCTTTATCTTTAATCTCTATGTAGACTATATCTTTCTGTTTATACAGAGAAACCTCTATGGAGGTGGTGTGATCACACTGATGGTGGTGAATGATACAGTTAGCACATGCTTCATCAGTAGCCAGGACTATCTGGTCAGACTCCTTGGTAGAAATCTTCATATCCTTCAACCTGGATTTAACAAAATCTCTTATGAGAGCCAGATTCTGCTTACTACAAGCTACCTTTATGTGAGCTTTCATCCCTTAAAAAAGTTGGCGACCTCTTCCTTTGAATTGATGATGGTAACGAGTTTACTCAGTCCTAACAAATCAAACACTTCAGCTACATTTGGCGTAAGGTTGGAAAGCACCAGTTTTCCTTTTTGGTCCTTAAATTCATCCAGGTATGACACAAAAACGCCCAAACCGGCACTTGACATATAGGGAACTCCTGCACAGTCTATAAGCAGGTTTATCTGGCCTGCATCTAACAATCGTCTAATATGTATGTCTAGCTCTATAGAAGAATTTGCGTCCAGATCTCCCACAGGCTTCAATGTCACAAATTCAGATTCCTGGATTTCGTTTATTTCCATGTTTAATTTCTATTACGACAGCACATAGCGAATGTTTAATTCAGGGCGAACTAAAAGTTTGAAGCGTGAAATATTCAGCCCTAATTGTTACATAAACTTGATCGCCAGTACGGTATAATCATCTTCTAAATCACTATGTGTAAAATCTTTTACCCCATTTACTATAGAAGTCGTTAGCTCTTCACTTTCCTGGTTTCTATGAGCAGTAAATATATTTTTCAGCCTGTGATACCCAAACTCTTCTCCCTCTTCATTACGTGCTTCTATGATTCCATCAGTATAAAGAAGCATCATATCCCCTGGCTGGTAATGAATGACCTGAGGGTCTTGGTTATAGCTTTTAAAGATGCTCCCATTTACTATTCCCAAGCCCAGGGTACCTTCCCGCATCATGCAAATCTTATCTTCTACTGAGCTGTAGTAAAATGCGGGGCAGTGGCCTGCCCTAACCATTTTTACTTCCTTTTTACTCGTATCTATATCTAAGTAGGTGAGCGTAACAAAAAACCCCTTTTGCATGCAAGCTACTAATGCCTGATTAGAGGTATTCATAAAGGAAATAGGGTCCATATCCGTTCGGGAGAGCGCATGAAAAATACCTTTGATTTCAGCCATGTAGAAGGCGGCAGTGGTGCCTTTTCCAGAGACATCTCCTATAGCTACTTTAAAACGGCCTGGGTTAGACTCCAGCACATCAAAGTAGTCCCCTCCCACCTCGGAGGCATTTTCACTTTGGGCATTGAAAGAAATGGCCCTGGTAGTGGGGAGCGTATTTGGGAGTAATTGCTGCTGAACGTCTTTGGCTATTTTTAGCTGCTCCTGGTAACGTTCCATTTCTATGGAGCGTTTCACTAGCTTGGCATTCTCCAGCGCTATACCCGCCTGCTCAGCAAAATTGCTGATAGACTGTATGGTCACATCTTCAAATGAGTTAGGAAGCTCATTCACAATATAAATAGCCCCATACGTCTGGCTGCTAGACATGATAGGAACTACCAACATACACTTATAGCGGGAAGCATTATTTCGAAAAAGCTTATGCTTACGCATATTTTTAACCAGAAAATATTTTTGTTCCTTCAGTACCTTTTCTGTCAATGCTTGGTCCTGCTTAATTTCTTTTATATCTGCTAAGTCTATTCGCTTTCTAATAAAAAGCTCCGACTGCCCATTCTTCTCAGATATCATTTCTAGCCAGCCCGCTCTCGCATTTCCCGCTAAGACGCTGGCATCTAATAAGCTGTTCATGATTTCTGTAAAATCCAGGTTGGACTGGATGGCCTGGTTAATCTTGCTGTAGGAGGCTATTTCCAGACTATTTAGTTCAAATATGGAAGAGGTAGGCAGATTGAAAAACAAGACCAGAATAGCGAATACACTATAGATAAAAGGGAAAATAATGATGATTTCCAGAAAGAAAAGCCCTGGTAAAATACCCAGAGGAATATCTAGCTGTAGGGGGAAACGGAATGAGGCTATCAAGTAAGTTATCCCTACTACCACTACCAGGGAGAATAATCCAAGTGCCCTGAGCTTTTGATTAAAGTTTAAATAGGCTATCCACCTAACATTAGCAGATAAAAGGAGAATGAGAAGGATATAAATTCCTGTAAAAAAGTAATAGAGGGGAGTGAAAGAAGAAGGTATGGGGAAAACGCCTGCCAGTAAAGCTATACCTGATAATCCCAGATAAACAGTCCAGCCCCTAACCCTTCTTTTAGTCCGCTGATAAAGCACGAAGCGCCTAAAGATAAATATGGCTGAGAGGAAGTACAGTAGGAAAGCGTAAAGCCCTACAGAAAAAAATATGGGATCTAAGTAACGCGCGAGGGTGTAGCTTTGAGTCGTATTATGGAGAATAATGGTAAGCAGAATAAGGGTGATACCCCCCATCCCAATCATAAATAGCTTCCATAATAAGGTAATGACATCCAGCTTCTCTATTTTCTGGAAGCTTCTAGCTATGAAAAAAGAGTTACTGAGTAAAAATAGTGCAAAGGCTATTCGGTAGCCGGGAAGGGTGGGATAGATACCATTATCTGAAGGCTCAAAAATAGTTAGGGCACCAAACTGAAGGATGTGGTAGAGGACTACCACCAGCCATGTGGTAATGGCTGTAGCTATAATGATACCTTTGACTATTTTAGGTTTCAAGCCGATTAATAATAAATTTGAACTGATAAATTTATGCATTTAATCGGTAAGTATAGGCACCCTTTACAGGAAAGAGCCATGCGTGTAAACGTTAATTATTTCTTAAGGAAGAATGTAACCACTGCTTGAAAATGGCCAAACCAGCACAATATTGGGTGAACGTACCGGTGGTAAAAGTAGTGCCAGATAGGGAGCCCTACATTCAAGCAGTAAGGGTAGAAAAGAGAAAAATTGTATTGATATACAGAGAGAGGAAATGGCATGCTATTCAACAAAGATGCCCCCATGAAGGAGGGCCTTTGGAGGCAGGGCGGATAAATGAAGAAGGAAAAATAGTATGCCCATGGCATAGGTATGCCTTTGATATAGAGTCCGGGCAGTGTGAAAAGGGAGGATTTTTTCTGGATACCTATGCTACCAGGGTGGAGGGCCAGCACCTGCAGGTTTGTTTTGAACGCAAAAAATGGGGGCTTTGGTAGGGAATGCCTGGTAATAAGCCTTACCTTAACACATAAGTATGAAGAACCTATTTACTTTTTGTATTAGCATATTATGGATAAGCTCGCTCCCAGCACAGGAATTCTTTGTGGGTGCTCAAGTTATCCCTCAGCTAAGCTGGTTGCATAACCAGGATGATGCTGACTTACCGGCAGCTCAGTATGAGCAGGAAAATTTATGGGGAGTGGCTACCGGTTTCAGAGGTGGGTATAGAAGGGGGAAAATGAGCATAGAAACGGGACTTTTGTATTCTCAGGAAGGAGGAAGATATTCTCTTGAAAATAACACAGGAGAAGCCTTTGACCAGACTACCCGCCTGGAATACCTAAAAGTTCCCCTTATTATAGGGTTTTCTCCCACTAAGCTTGACCGCAAGTGGAACGCCTTTGTAGGAGCTGGGGTACAGTTAGATTACCTTCTCAGGGCTTACAGATACAATGATAACACAGAATATGAGGCACCTATCCCTGAAAACTATTTGAATTTCCCTACCACGAGAGAAGCGTTTGAACCAGTGGGGCTAAGGGGAGTGGGCCAAATAGGGGTAGATGTCAAGCTTACTTATGAGCTAAGTATGAATATCTATGTGAGAATGGACTATCTGTTTACTGATGTGGAGGATAAGGAAGAAAGTTTTACCATATTAGAAAATGGGGAGACACAAGAGCAGTTGTTCTGGCCATGGTTTAGGGGAGAAACCAGGACCGCTTCTACACATCCCCTTAGCCTGGGATTAGGATTAGGAGTAACATATACGCTAGGCCAATAAATACTTACCATTTTAATTTTCAGAGACATTGATTGCATTTATTTACGGTAAGCTAGTAGAAACTGAAGCTACACATGCCATTATAGACTGTAACGGGATAGGATATGAGGTGAAAATCTCCTTGCAGTGCTATAATAGAATTAAGGATCTACAGACTGTAAAGCTCCATACCTTTTTTCAGGTAAGAGAAGATGCCCAAATTTTATATGGGTTTGATGACAAGCAAGAGAAGTGGTTATTTGAGAAACTGATAGGCGTCTCAGGCGTAGGTGGAAATACAGCCTTAATGATGTTATCCGGATTATCCACTGAAGAGCTTCTTCAGGCCATAAGTACAGAAGATACCCTTACCTTAAAACGGATAAAGGGGATAGGAGCTAAGTCAGCAGCCAGGATAGTATTAGAATTAAAAGATAAATTGGCAGATACCTTTGTCAGCCAGGGCAGTGCCAGTGGTCATGGGATAAATCCTGATGTAATGAAGAAACAAGAGGCGCTGACAGCCCTCACTAACCTGGGTTTACCTAAAGCTGCTATGGAAAAAAGAATAAGTACGATCTTGAAAGAGCACGGAAGTCAAATAAGGGTAGAAGATATAATTAAGCTAGCCTTGAAAAACCCACAGTAAGAAAAAGCTGAATTTTTCGTTTCATTAATTAATACATCTTTTCTCTAATACCTTATTTTATAGAAAATTACCTCATTTGAAATCTTGTAAAAACCCGAAATTCTCTCCCCTTATTGCAGAACCTGTCAGAAGGTTATGAATTTTACACTTTTCTCATCTGATTTATTTACTACTTTTACCCTTTCAACACCAATTATGCCTATGATCAAAGCTCTACTTGTAAATGTTGGATTGCTGCGAAATATCTCTAGTGTCCTTGAGGACGGTAGATAGGTCTTGCGGTTTGCATGCGCATATGCAGTCCAAGTGTTTTAGAATTAAAAACGGAGGGTTTTGTCTAACTTAAGTGTTACGCTGTTGGTATTGACGCTGACGGCCATATTTGGTGTTGATCCTCTTGCTGAAAACAATGGCGTTTCTGGCGAGCCTGTTATAATCACCTTTGATGATAGTGGACTCGATATACCTAATGCTGTTGTTTATGAAGATACTTCCAAAAAGAAAAAGAATCCTAATCAAAGGGTAGGGGATGCCACTCGGCAGGAATATGTATCCCCCCTGTATCTTAAAAACCCCAATAACTATAAAATCGAATTTGAGCTGGATGAAGATAGGTGGGGCTATAACATTCGAGAAAAAATTGGAGAAACAGACATTAGGAGATCTTCCTACATTTCCTTTGAAGACTACATAAAATACAGGAGAGAGCAGGGGATGTCTGAGTACTTCAGGGAAATGGCTGTTACTTCAGAAGAAGAAGTGCGCAAAGGCCTGATTCCTACCTTTGACCTGGGAGAAATATCAGATATCTTCGGAGGAGGGACCATATCAGTGAGGCCTACCGGTTATGCCACTTTAGACTTCTCCATAGATAGAAATATCACTAAAAATCCAGCCCTAAACATACGGCAGCAGCGGGTAACCACCTTTAATTTTGACCAGCAGATACAGCTCGGCGTTATAGGGGAAATTGGGAATCTTATGCGGCTAAATGCCAATTTTGATACCCAGGCTACCTTTGACTTTGAGAATGAATTAAAGTTAGCTTATACAGGTACTGAAGATCAGATTCTTCAAAGTGTAGAGGCAGGAAACGTAAGTATGCAATTGGGGAACTCACTGATGCAGGGCCGTCAAAACCTCTTTGGGGTGAAAGCAGAATTAAAATTTGGCCCTGTAAGAGTTACGGGAATAGCCTCCACAGAGCGAGGGCAGGTGGAAACTGTCAACGTACGCGGTGGGGGAGATGGAGCTGTAGAAACGCCCTTTGAAAAAGAAGCCATAGACTATGACCTAAATAGGCACTTTTTCCTTTCCCATTATTTTAGGTCCCGTTATGAAACGGCTATAGCTACCAATTTTCCTTTGGTTACCTCTAATGTGAGAATCAATAGAGTGGAAGTTTGGATAGAAAGAGGAGGAGCTACCAGAGACACGCGTAATGCCATAGGTTTTACAGACCTGGGAGAAACTAATTTTAGTGTTACAGGCCCACCCCCCAACAATAGTCGTGAGGGAGGAACTTTATTTAACCCTCCGCTTATCCAGGATTTAGGAGTGTCTCCCTTTCCAGATAATGATGCCAATGATCTCTACAGCCAGGTCACAGCGAATCCAAGCGTAAGAGAACTGAATTCAGCAGCTTTAGCACTTGAAGGCTTAGGGTTTGGCAATACCCTGGACTTTGAGATTGCGGGGAATATGCGTAAGCTCCAGCCTAATGAGTTTAGCGTTAACTCTCAGCTCGGATATGTCTCTTTGAATTCTCCCATCCCTACTGATCAGGTACTCTTTGTAGCCTTTGAATACTCCCTGAATGGGCAAACCTTCCAGGTGGGAGAATTCTCACAGGATGTAAACGCAGATGGACTTAACTCCAATGTGCTATTTCTAAAGTTACTGAAATCTTCTGTCCTAAGACCTACTACCCAATCCCCAGCCACTGGTAGCGTAATCGCCTATCCCCCATGGGATCTGATGATGAAAAATATCTATAACATTGGTTACGGGATTAAGCGTGATGGCTTTTTTATGGACATCTACTATGAGTCAGGAACCTCAGCGGGTAAGATCAATTTTCTTCCAGATGGAACCCTGAAAAATAAGCCCCTGATCCAGGTGATGAATGTGGATAAGCTGACTAACCATACGGCTCCCGGAGCTGACTTCCGGTTTGACTTTGTGGAAGGGATCACCATAGTTTCTGATAAAGGGCTACTCATCTTCCCTGTTCTGGAACCCTTTGGAGGCCACCTCGCCAAGCGCTTGGGGAATGAGAATGATTCTGCTAACTATGTATTCCAAGCCTTATATGATGATACCCCCATAGGTGCTGCTCAGCTGTTTCCCCATTTGAACCGCTTCACCATGGAGGGCTACTATCAGTCTACCTCTAGCGCTGGCGGCGGTGGAGGGGTAAGAGAGATACCCCTGAATGCCTTTAACATCAACAAGGAAAGTGTCACGGTAACAGCAGGGGGACGTCTTCTGACTCCTGGGGTGGACTATGAAGTAGATGAGTTTGGGGGTAAAGTGAGAATCATCAACCCCGCCCTACAAAACACCAATCAAGACATACAAGTAAACTACGAGAGTTCTTCCCTCTACAACATCCAAACTAAAACCCTATTGGGGGCCAGAGCTGAATTTAGCAAGAGTGAAGATTTTACCCTAGGGGCTACTATCCTCAACTTGCGTGAGCAACCCTTTAACCAAAAGACTACGCTGGGAGATGAGCCCATCAATAACACCCTATGGGGATTAGATGCTGGTCTGAGGAAGGAGTCTGACCTGATTACGAAGCTGGTAGATAAACTTCCGCTCATTAGTACCAAAGAAACTTCTAGTATCAATATGGCAGGTGAATTTGCACAGTTCATTCCCGGCCAGCCCAGGGTAGTACAAAATGAGCAGGACAGAGGAATCGTATTTCTGGATGACTTTGAAGCTGCCAAAACTCCTTTTAGCCTGCAAGGATTCCAGCGCTGGAGCCTGGCGTCTGTACCGCAAGGAGAAGATGGAGATGTGCTAAGAGGTATTAATAGGCTACCTAATGGGAATGATGAACTGTCCCTGGGATATACCCGTGCTAAGCTAAACTGGTATCAGATAGACCAGGGGTTTTATCAGGGCTTGATAGATACAGAAGAAGATGACCTGCTGGATAACTATACCCGTAGAATAGACCCTAATGAGATATTTCCTACAGCGAGGAGGGCTTTTGGGACTAACATCCAGTTTACCTTTGACCTGAGGTACCAGCCTGCGGTCAGAGGGCCTTATAACTATCAAGCTAATCCCACCAGGGTAAATCCTAATGGAACCTTCGCTCTTCCGGAAGAGAACTGGGCGGGGATCATGCGAGAAATAGATATTAATAATGACTTTGAAGCCACTAATGTGGAATTCCTGGAGTTTTGGATGATGGATCCCTTTCTTGATAATCCTACCAGTGAAGGGGGAGATTTCTACATTAACCTGGGATTGATTAGTGAGGATATTCTCCCTGATGGAGCCTTAAGTAGAGAGAATGCTTTACCAGAAGGAGGAGGCGCTTCAGCTAACCTGGATACTACAGCTTGGGCATTCACGCCTTTAGGGGCTAATCCAGTAGCGGCTTTTAGTAATAATGCGGGGGCAAGGCAGAATCAGGATGTGGGATTTGATGGGATGAGTGATGCTGCGGAGCAAAGTTTCTTCCAGGATTACCTGGACCAGCTAGTGCTGGCAGGGCTGGGTGTAAATGCCTTAGAGGAAGCTCGAAATGATCCTAGCTCAGATAATTTCCGCCACTTTAGGGATGGGATATATGAGGATAGAGCAGCGCCTATTTTGGAAAGATATAGTGAGTTCAACGGCCCACATGGCAATTCTCCAGAAGGAAATAATAACCAGAATTTTACTACCCAGAGCACCCAGGTGCCAGATACAGAGGACTTGAATGAAAATGGGAGCCTCAATAGAAATGAGCAATACTGGGAATATAAAATTCGGGTGAGGCCCCAAGATCTGATCCCCGGTTCTAATTTCATTGTGGACTCCATCAGAAGGGAAGACTTCCAGGTAGGTACCGCCGGAAATACAGTAGATGTTACCTGGTACCAGTTCCGAATCCCCATAGCGGCTGGTAAGTCAGTAAACGGAATAAACAACTTCAAGTCCATCAACTTCATGCGTATGTACATGGCGGGCTGGCAGGAAGAGGTGATTATGCGTATGACGGAGTTCCAACTAGTCTCCACCCAATGGCTGAGATATAGAGAGTCTCTTAGGGAAGGACAAGTAGCGTTAAATCCTCCGGAGCCGCCTTTCGCAGAGTTTGAAGTAGGGACCCTAAGTTTGGAAGAAAACTCCCAAAAGACGCCTTTTCCCTATGTGCTGGCCCCGGGCGTAGTTCAGCAGTCTATCAACGGAAATACCCAAGCGGGCTTTCTCCAAAATGAACGCTCCCTACAGATGCGTATCTGTAACCTGGATGATGGAGATGCACGAGCTATCTTTAAGTATAACCAGCAGAACAGAGACTTCCGCCAGTATGATAGCCTTCGCATGTGGGTGCACGCAGAACCCATTGAAGACGCTCTGGTAGCTAGCAACTTCAATACGGAGGGAGACGCTGTAGCCTTTATTAGACTGGGATTAGATAATGATTTCAACTACTATGAATATGAAATTCCGCTCGCTCCCTCACCCCCAGGGGGGGTAAGTAGAGAGGCTGTGTGGGCAAATGAGTTTAACTTTCAGTTAGAAAAGCTATCTCTAGGTAAGCTTCAACGAAATGGAGAGACATTCCCTGTAAATGAGCGCTACCTCTTTGATAACCTTAATGGGGCCGGATTAGAGGAAGGACATAAGATTTACATAAAGGGTACGCCCAAGCTTTCTGATATCAGGAATATCATGATAGGGGTACGAAACCCCAAAGACCCAAATGCCCAGCCCATATGTATAGAGGTGTGGGTCAATGAGCTCAGGCTGACGGATTTTGATAAGTCTAGCGGCTGGGCGGCCAGGGCTAGTATGGACTTAAAGCTAGCTGATGTGGCTAATGTAAATGCGAGTTTCTCTAGACGTACCGCTGGGTTTGGTCCCTTGGAACAGCGGGTTTCTGATAGACCGCTGGAAGAGTCTACCCGCTATGACATAGCAGTGAACTTTAATCTCCATAAGCTCACCCCTAAGAAATGGGGGCTACAGATGCCGGTCTATGCTACTTACGGAGAACAAATCATAGAACCGGAATTTGATCCACGGGAAGCAGATGTGCAAGTGGAAAATATAGAGTCAGCCTCAGAGCTTAAGCAAATAAGGGATTTTAGAAGATCCCGCAGTATAGCCATGAATAATTGGCGGAAGCTTAAAACTGGGGAAAACCCCAAAAAGAACTTTTGGGACATAGAAAATTTTGACTTTACCTATGCATATAATGAGGAATTAGCTACTAGTTCTGTCATAGAAAGAAGGTTCTCCACCATTCATAGAGGGGCTATTAATTACCGCTACGCTTTTAAACCGGTAAGTATAGAGCCTTTCAAAAATGTCAAAGAAAACAATCCACTTAAGCTGATTAACTTTTCTCCAGTCCCTTCCTCTGTATCAGTTTCAGTTATTGGAAATAGGCAGTTTGAGGAAAGGAGGCTAAGACCTGCAAATCAGTTTGGAGGATTAGTGGAGCCTACTTTCACTAAGAATTTCATGATTACCAGGAATTATAATCTGGTATGGAACTTCACCAAGAACCTCCAGTTGAATTTTAATGCAGTCAATAATTCTCGGGTAGATGAAGTACGAGGGTACTTTGAAACGGCAGATCAGTTTGAGAGGGATTCTATAGGAACCCTACGAGATAACTTACTGAGCTTTGGAAGGGGAGTAGACACTGTTTTCTCAGAGGTTGATGGGGTCACTAAAAGATTCATCAGAAGGAGAGAGAATCTCATCAATATGGGCCGTACCACTGGCTATACCCATAATATTAACCTGACTTATCAGCTTCCCTTTGCTCAATTTAAGTGGCTTGATTGGTTATCTGGAAATGTTACCTATGCAGCTAATTTTACCTGGCAACAAGCACCTGAAATCAACAAAAATTTAGGAGCTACCATTTCTAATACCCAAAATATTCAAGCCTCTGGCAGGGTGAACCTGAAAGGCCTATACTCCAAGTTTGGATTCTTGAAAAACATCCAGGATGAGTATGATAGAAAGGGTAGGCAGAAACAGCAGCGTAACCCTGCCCAGCGAGAGGAGCAACGGCAAATTCCGAGTAAACCACCTGCTGTCCCTAAGGATACTACTAGAGGGCCTGACCCTTTCCGTTTCTTGAAGCTGGCCCTTAATGAGGTGCTTCGAATAGGGATGAGCCTCGAAAATATAGATGCTAATTTTACTCAAAATAGTAATACGGTACTACCTGGCTACTTGCCCAGGACGGATAATTTTGGGCTTGATTTTGGGTATCAGGATACCTTCGCTAATAGAACCTCTCCATTACTTCCACCCACCACTGGATTTATCCTTGGCAGCCAAAAAGATATTAGAGGGATAGCGGCCGAAAATGGATGGATTACACGAGATACAACCTTATCTAATCTGTTCTTAAATAATAAAAGTACACAGTTTACGGCTCGGACAGCCATAGAGCCCTTTAGAGGTTTCCGCATTGAGCTGTCCATGAATAGAAGTCAAACCCGTAATAACAGTTCCTTCTACAGATGGGTAACTGATCCTACGCTGCCAGAGGGGGGAAGCTATCAGGAGATAGATCCTCTGTCTACCGGTAATTTTAATATGTCCTACATCTTTGCCAATACGGCATTTGAAAAGTTGACAGAGCGGGTAACAAGGGACAGCATCACCTTTGATGCCATCGCTAATTCGGCTGCTTTCGAAGAATTCTCTACTAACAGGCAAATTATTTCAGCCAGGCGTGCGGGTCTTACCCCTAATTTGAATGCCCTCAGTAGACAAGGAGAAGTAGAAGGAGGCTATCAAAATGGGTATTTAGGAAATAACCAGGACGTACTTCTTCCCGCTTTCCTATCAGCATACGGGATTATAGGCCCTCAAAAAATTACGCTGAAAACCTTCCCCTTAATTCCATTACCTAACTGGAGCATAAACTATAATGGCCTGACTAATCTCCCCTTCCTCAAGGAGGTCTTTAATTCCATTACGCTTAAACATACATACAGGGCCAGTTACTCCATCGGTAGTTTTAATAATAATATCAATGCTGAGCTAGCCAATGGATTCCCTGCCAACACACTGGTATTTAGAGAAGACGCTAACGGACAACCCCTGGAAAACTTCCAGACAGAAGATAATATAGCCTCCGTATCCATTAGGGAAGACTTTTCTCCCCTAATAGGAATTAACATGACCATGAAAAATGGTGTTACTGCCAGCATAGACTATAAGCGCGGCAGAATGTTAAACCTGAGTGTAGGAACCATGCAGCTTTCTGAGCTTCATAATCAAGATCTGGCAGTCATGATAGGATATAGAAAGGATAAGCTGGACTGGCAGTTCTCATTTATGGGGCGTGATTTTGACTTGCAGAACAGTATGAATGCCCAGCTTAGGTTGACTATGAGAGACACACGTGAGTTCAATAGGAGTATTGTCTTTGATCCATCTAATCCGGATGAAGCCCTGGACCCACAGTATACTCGTGGTACACTCAACTGGATCATTTCTCCCTCCATAGACTATGTGGTCAACACCAGGCTAAACCTAAAACTCTTCTACGAGCAGAACATCAACAGGCCTTACACCTCACAGTCCTTTGATACCTCCTTCGCCAGTGGTGGAGTTCAGATCAGGTTTACACTTTCGAACTAGGGTTTTTATCCTATGTCCACAGTTTAGCCACTTTTCGTGAATAGGCATCATACGTGATAAGGAATCTTTTAGCTTCCTTCTGTACTCATGTTATTGATCTTCAATCTGAAGTATTTTATGTATTCATGTAACTTCAGATAACTAATTCTCTAAATTTAACTAAATTGGAAGAATGAATTTAGTAAAATACATACCTAGAAGTTACGAGCAGACCATCAAATCAGATTTAGCAAATAGCCATAAGATCCTGATGCTGTTTGGCCCACGCCAGGTGGGTAAAACTACATTAGCCAGAAAAATTCTAGCTGATTTTAAGGGAAAGACACTTGAAATCAATGCAGATATTCTTCAATACAGTGAGGTGTTGAAGTCAAGAGACATAAGGAGACTAGGGGGATTAGTGGAAGGCTATGATTTGCTATTTATAGACGAGGTCCAACGTATTCCTGATATAGGGATCAATCTTAAAATTCTATTTGACCAGTTTCCAGGTCTGAGGATTTTGATTACAGGCTCCTCATCTCTTGAGTTAGCCAACCAAACTAGGGAAGCTTTAACAGGTCGTACCCTCACTTATCAGCTATTTCCGGTGGCAGTTCAAGAACTAAAACAAGTTCTCAGCCCATTCGATCTTCATCAGAGACTGGAAGAGTTTCTCATCTTCGGGATGTACCCAGATATCCTACAACAGCAGAACCGAGAGACTAAAATCCGCTATTTAAGGGAACTTGTAGGCGCCTACCTTTACAAGGATATTTTGGAACTGACAAATATTAAGCATTCCGAGAAACTAGGAGATTTATTACGATTACTAGCTTTCCAGATTGGCTCACAAGTATCGCTGACAGAGCTAGGAAAACAGTTAGGATTAGCAAAGGAAACAGTAGAGACATATCTGGATTTACTGGAAAAGTCCTTTGTCATTTTCAAGTTACGTGGATTTAGCCGAAATCTTAGAAAAGAGGTTTCGAAAATGAGTAAGTATTATTTTTATGATCTAGGAGTTCGGAACACCTTGATTGAGAATTTTAATCTTCCCAATTACAGAGGGGATATGGGCCAGCTTTGGGAGAACTTCCTTATGGTGGAGCGCCTTAAATATCAGGCATATACCTTATCTGCTTCCAATAAATACTTCTGGCGTACTTATGATCAGCAAGAACTGGACTACCTGGAAGAATATGGGGGTAGGTTATCTGCCTATGAATTTAAGCTGAAGCCTCGAAATAAGAAGGCGCCAGTAGCATGGCGAAACGCCTATCCAGCTGCTACCTTTGAGGTCATACATGAACAAAATTACTTAGACTTCATTTCTTAGGAGGTTCCTCTTATTCGTCTTTAGCATAGATAGAAATATTAACTTCTTTGTAATTTCTGAATATCTATTATTATGCCTACCACCCGCCTCGCTGCTATCATGTTTATTCCGATACATCGGAATCGTGTATACGGCTATGATGCAGCGTAATCAGGCGGAGGCCATGGCATTAGTAAAGGGATATGAGGCCGTCCTTAAAGCACGCATACAGGCACATAGAGGAAAACTTCTTCAGACCTATAGAGATGAAAGTCAATAAGCCTTTATCATATATCCAGGTTAACTTCAGGTAGCTCCTTCATTAAAAAATCAGAAATATTTATAACCTTAAGCTCTTCACTTTTAGAATAAGATTCTCCTTCGGGGATGATGACGTACCCTTTATCTGCTTTTACATCTTCCATGCTTTGATAGAAGCCTTTGGTTATTTTGGGTGCATTAGACGTTTTAATCTCTACAGCAATTCTTTTTCCAGTAGGAAGCAAGATAAGTAAGTCCGTCTCCGCCCCGGCATGTGTGCGATAAAAATACATTTCGCTTCTTTCTGGAAGAGAGCGTTTGATTTGTTCTACTACATAGGCTTCCCATGAAGCTCCGTAAGCAATATGACCTAATAATTGTTCTGTATTTTGAATCTGAAGAAGGTAGTGTAGGATACCTGTATCTCTGATGTATAGTTTGGGTGATTTGACCAGCCTCTTTCCAACATTAATATGAAAAGGTTGAAGACGATGAATAATAAAGCTCCCTTCCAATAGGTCAAGGTAGCGACTAATGGTGCTGGCACTTAAGCCCAAGGATCTGGCAAGTTGACTTATGTTTAAGAGGTTTCCATTTACATGTGCTAACATGAAAATCAGGCGTCTTAAGGCCACGGAAGGGATATTATACCCTAACTCACGCAGATCTCTTTCCAGAAAGGTTCTAATAAAATTACCCAACCATGTCCAGGTAAACTCCACTTTGGGCGCCAGGATAGCATTAGGGAACCCGCCTCTTAGCCAGTGCGTCCTTAAATTTACTTCCCTGGAGACTTCCAGCAGAGAAAACGGACTTAGTTCCGCATAGGCGATTCTTCCAGCTAATGTTTCAGAACTTTGTCTGATCAGGCCAGGAGATGCAGATCCCAAAATGATAAATCGGGCAGGTCGTCTATCCTGATCCACTAAGGCCCTTAGTAACGCAAATAATTCAGGCATACGCTGAATCTCGTCAACAATGACACATTTGTCTTGATGAAGAGTTAAATAGGTTTCTGCATTTTCTAGTTTACGTAGATCTGAATCTAATTCCAGATCCAAATAAATAGTCGATATTGAAAGCTGTTCCCGGATACTTTTGGCCAGCGTAGTTTTACCTACTTGCCTGGGCCCAATGATGCCGATAATTGGGAAGTAGGTCAAATTCTCTAGAATGGAGGAGGTAATTGATCGGGATATCATCCTTAAAAACTAACTATTTGATGGGGAATTTTCAAGGTATAGCATAAATTGAAGTTGTTTTATTTCAATGAGACGAAGTAGAAACCTATGTAAATTAATTATCTTCCTTAGCTAAAAAATTATTCCAGTTTCACATGTCTACCCCCCGCCTTGCTGCCATCATGTTTATTCCGATACATCGGAATCGGGTATACGGCTATGATGCAGCGTAATCAGGCGGAGACTATGGCAGCAGTAAAGGGATATGAGGCCGTCCTTAAAGCACGCATACAATCCCATGGGGGGAATCTTCTTCAGACCTATGGAAATAGAGTGGACATAGCTAGCCGAGTAGAGTCTATGGGTATAGCGGGAGCTGTTCTCCTATCCAGTAGCATCCGCCAGCAGATCAAAAACCGCTTTTCTTGGTCAGTCTATTAGCTCATAATAGGTATCCCAAAAGATTACTCTGGATAGCTTTAACAATGTTCAAATAGAATCCTATAAAATTAAGAATATAAGTGGGTGTTAGCTGCCTTTGTTCTTGACCTCCTTATGCCAATATGGGGCAGATTGATGCCTGTCTCCATTGAGAATATATCCTATCATTAACGACGGGTTTGATACCCGTCAAACAACTCCCAATACCGCTTCTTCATCCCTTCCACATTAATCTTCGTAAAGACGTCAATCTGACGATCCAGATTGTCATGGGGTGTCTTGAAAGGTGATGCTGTCGCCAGATCGGGATTTGCGATTGCCAGGACGGCCGCCACATCCCACATGATC
>JBCCLI010000095.1:0-18017 GCA_039026975.1 Bacteroidota bacterium
CATTTTTCTTGCTGTAAGCCATTTCCTTGCATCAAAGATTGTCGGTTCAGATCATGATCTGAACCTAACAGCTCATCCTAAGACAAGGATAATTAAATACTTCATTTCATGGATAATAACCAGAAAATTATAGTACTACCGGATCATCACCACTACCACAGCGAGGCTAAATAAATTCTTAACTAATATCTGTACGTTCATAATTGAGTATTTTGATTACTTCCTTTAGACAACAGTTTGTTAAGGTTTATTCCTAGGAGAAAAAGTATTCTCATTTTACCTGGGCTAGTGAAGGGGGAATTCTCTTTAAAGGGGGGGATGTAAAAAGAGCATGCACCATCCCTTGATGAGAATGGTGCATACAGTTATGGTAGCTGAGATTAATTTCCTTGCATCATCTTGATAGCCCTTCCGGGGGTGTAGGGGGCATCAGCATCTTCCAGTTTTTTCTCCAGGGCTTCCATGTCCTCATTTGCCAGTTTTTTCAACGCTATAAGGATGGGCTGGAACTCCTCCTCTGCTATGGCAAAACTATCCATATGCGTTTTAGTAGGACTGGAGGTAGAGTACTTCTGCTCATAGCTGATCCATCCTATTCTACCTGCAGGCGTAGGCGGCTCTTCTATGTCCAGGCGTGATTTCACCCTGTTCCCATTAAGCTGACGCTTGAGGGAAGTAATCTTGGTAGAGATCCCGTTAGCTTCTGCTACCAGATCACCCATAGGCTCCTCCACCTCCTGGATGGCAAGCTGTATGTGCTTCAGTTTATTCTCCATTTCCCTAATCAGGAGTTGAGCACCGGATATAGACCTGGAAAGCTCAGTTACCTTACGTTGGAAGGCTACTTTGGCCATTCTATCTTCTGCTGGTAGCACGGTATTGTTAAGTGCTTTTACCTGGAAACTGACAGGTTCTCCCATAGAGCTCATTTCACCCTCTTTGTAGAGGCTCATGGCTACTGTGTAGGTTCCAGGACTTACCAGAGACCCTTCTCTTTTTCCAGAGAATGGATTATAGAATCCTCCACTAGATAGCCTAATAGGCGCTTTGGAGGCATACCTAAGGTCCCAGTGAATACGCTGTACCCCTTTAGCGGGGCTTTTGCTGAGCTTTTTGACCACTTTCCCCTCTCCATCTTTAATGGTAAAGACCACTTTAGGGCTTATTTCATCCGTTTCTGCCAGTAGTTCATCATAAGTAGGGTAGGCATTACTTCCGCCATCTTTGGCCTCTTCCTTCTCTTTCTTCCTTCTTTCATCCTTTGAGGTGCTTACCTTTTCCCTTAGGTAGTAGGTGAATATGGCTTCGGGTCCCAGATTCTCCCCTGTGTAGTAACTGTCTCCCTGAAAGGCCTTACCGGGCAGCCCTAAGGGTGTACTCTTTTCAAACATGAGTGCATCTCTTGTGGCAAGTAACATACCCTCTTTTTCCATCATCTCTTCACTGATGGATCTTAAGGGAGAGTAGTCATCTAATACATAAAACCCTCTTCCGAAAGTGCCCAAGACCAGGTCGTTTTCTCTTCTTTGGATGGCTAGATCTCTTACCGCTATAACAGGAACGCCGGCTTTTAGCTGCTTCCATTCCTCCCCTCCATCAGGCGAAAAGAATACGCCAAACTCAGTTCCACAAAAGATAAGTCCTTCTGCCACATGGTCTTCTTCTATAGCGTACACACTTCCTCTTTCTGGGAGGTTATTACTGATAGAAGTCCAGCTATTTCCCAGGTCAGTAGACTTATACATATAGGGTTTGAAGTCTCCATACTTATGATGGTTAAAGGCAGCATATATAACGTTCTTATCATGCTGAGAGGCGTACACATTATTAACATAAGTTCTGGCAGGTACTCCCGGAATATTATCTACCTTTCTCCAGCTTTTTCCACCATCAGCAGTGATATGGATTAATCCATCATCTGTTCCTGCTACCAACAAGTTTTCATCCACTGGTGATTCACAGAATGCCACTATGGTGCCGTAGGGTGAGGTAGATCTATTCTTAGCCACTGCCTCAAAGCTCCATACCCTGTCCATCACTTCTAGCTCATTCCTATTTACCTGTCTACTTAGGTCATCACTCAAGACTTCCCAGCTATTTCCGTAGTCATCACTCTTAAAAACTTTATTAGCGGAGAAATACAGCCTCCCGCTTTTGTGGGCACTTACCTGTAGGGGGGCATCCCAATTCCATCTGTAGGCATTTTCCCCTTTTCTTTCTTTGGGCTGTATACCTACTTCTTCCCCACTTTTACGGTCATATCTTACTAATACCCCATACTGGGACTGGGCATAAACGATATCCGGATTTTCAGGATCTACCTGAGACTCAAATCCGTCTCCTCCATGGGTAATAAACCATTCTTCATTTCTGATACCATGATCAGTAATCACTCTGGAAGGGCCACCCAGGCTAAAGTTATCTTGTGTACCTCCATATATGTGGTAGAAGGGTTCATCATTATCTAGCGCTACCTTGTAAAACTGGGTGATAGGCAGATTAGCCTTAAAGTCCCACGCTTTCCCTCTATCCCAACTTTCATAAATACCTCCATCACAGCCTACCAGGATGTGCTGGTTATAAGTAGGGTCTATCCAAATGCAGTGATTATCCACGTGCTTGAAGTCTTCCCCTACATTTTTAAAAGATTTTCCACCATCTGTGCTGATCTTCATCCAGGTATCCATGGCATAGACGGTATGGGCATCTACCGGATCAGCAATGATTTCCTGGTAGTAGTTTCCACTGGTAACAAAGCTGCTTTGCTTTTGCCAGCTAGCGGCTCCATCCACAGACTTATAGAAACCACTCTTTCCCTGGGCAGCTTCTACTATGGCATATAAAATATCAGGATTAGCAGGAGAAATAGATAAGCCTATTCTCCCCTTATCTACGCCTGGAAGGCCCTTATTCGCTTTCTCCCATGTCATTCCCCCATCCGTACTTTTGTAAATACCTGAGTTAGGGCCTCCTCCCAGGTAGGTAAATACATGTCTTCTTCTTTGGAAGGCGGAAGCATACATGATATCGGGATTGGAGGGGTCCATCACCATTTCATTAATGCCTGTATGAGCATCAATGGGAAGGACATTCTCCCAATTTTCTCCTCCATCCTGGCTCATGAATACGCCTCGCTCACCCCCCTCTTTCCATAGAGGGCCTATAGCTGCTACAAATACTTTGTCAGAATTATCTGGATGGACAATGATACTTCCTATATGTTCTGATTCTTTCAGGCCCATATGCTTCCAGCTTTTTCCTCCATCACTGGACTTGTAGATGCCATCTCCATAGGCCACGGAACGCTGGTTATTATTTTCGCCTGTACCTACCCATACTACATCACTATTATTAGGGTCCAGGCTTACGCATCCTATGGAGTAAGAGCCCTGTCTATCAAAAATGGGCTGATAAGTGATGCCAGAATTAATGGTCTTCCACACGCCTCCTGAAGAGGTGGCTACATAATACTCATGTGGTTTTTCTGGATTAACGGCAAAGTCAGAAATCCTTCCCGAGGTGAGGGCAGGACCTACAGATCTGAATTTGAGGCCAGAGACAGAAAGTTTCTCCAAGGCAGTTTTCTCCTTTTTCTCCTCTTCTTTGGCTTTTTTCTTTTGGGCAAATAAGCATACACTCATGAAAGTGAGACACAGCAATAGACTGTACCTCAGCATCTTGCTTAGGTTCATAGTTGTCTGGTTTAATCTGTTAGGGCCATCTAAATGATGCCCCCTTTTTATAGAAACTAAATTCGGAAATATTTAGCTATTTACATACTTCCTTGGGTAGCTAGATGCTCATAAACAGAGAAATCTTTCCCTGAAAGAGGCTTTATAGGTTCTACTGATGGGAAACGGCCTTACCTGACCCTCTAGCTCTAGCTCCACCGTATTGCCATAAAAGGCAACAACAAAATCCTGAGAGATCAGGTAAGATTTATGTATCCTGATAAAATTGGATTGGGGCAGGAGTTCGCTTAACTCTTTTAAGCTTTTCCTGACGGTAAACTTTACCTCGCCTACATGTAGATGGGCAAATTCTTTATCGGACTCTATATAGACTATATCTTCTATGTAGATTCTCCGCCACCTAAATCCCTTTTTGATAAAAACACAGGCCTTGCCCCCTTTTTTGGTGGCAGAATACCACTGCAAGTCTTCTTGTGGCTCATTAGCTGAGCCGGGTTGTGTGTGCATTAGTTAATGAATTAAAGTTTCTATCAACTATCGTTAGGGTATTCTTTTATAATTGCTTTAAGGTATCCAGCATGTCCTGTTTATAATGCTTGGATACCTTTAATTTCATTCCTTTTCTCATGATCAGGTAACCTCCGCCTTTTCTCAGGTAGGCATTTACATGTTTAAGGTTAACCATATGAGACCTATGTATTTTTTTTATATGTGGATACATGGCAAACATATTCTCAAAAGCCCCCAGGTTGGTGGAGGCTATGAGGGGAGAATCTGTATTGGCCATGACAAACTCTGTATAGTTTTTCTGGGCCTTTAGGCAGATGATGTCGTTGATCTTCCTAAATAGAATTCCCTCTGTGTTGGAAATAGAGAAGAGGGTAGGGAGGTGTGCTGCTTCTAGCTTTTCTAGTCTTAGGGATAAATCATCTACCGTTTGGGCTAGCTGACTCGTTCTTCGGAGCTTTCTAATGGCTTTTTTTACCACTGCTTGGAACGCTTCTTTCTCAAAAGGAGCCAGCATATAAGCCAGTATTTCTGAGCGATAAGGAAGACCAGAAAAGGTATTTTGTTCGAATAGTAGCACCTTTTCAAATGGGACGGAGGTCCTCCTGATCAATTCCTCAGCGTTTCCGTCTGTCATATTATTTCCCAGGAATACAAGCTGAGGCCGGTGGGTGGCTAGCAGAGAGAGTCCTTCTTCTACTGTTTGAGTAGACATAAAAAGCTGTACATCAGGACATTCCTGACATAAATTAGAAAATAGCTCATGTGTATGAGGGCTGCCGTCTACTAGCATTGTTACCATAGCTCCCTGGGTAAAGTGAGAATGAGGTTCTACTTTAGCGGCATTGTTAGGGAGTCTATGTTGTAACTATAGTTCAATAATACAACTTTTTGTGATATTATAAAGCCTTGTGCAAAGGATAATTTTAAACGGTTGTAGAATTATGAAGATTACAGGCGCAGGGGTTTTCCCCTGGGTATGAAATGGTAGAGGAGAACCTAATCCCTAATTGTAAAGATCAAGGCTGGGAGGGTAAACTAGCTTGTCAATAAGTAGAAAGTCTCCCCTCAGGAATAAGGGGTAAGAATAGCTGCTGCATAATTAGCCCAGCTCATGTGTTTAGCAGCTTCATCCACCTGATGGGAGGGGATAGGCTTTTCAAGGAATGTCCTCATAACTTCTGCCATAGAATTTATATCCTCTGCCTCCGCCAGGTAGCCATTAAATCCCTCCTGGATGGTCTCAGGAAAATGACCCACGCGGGTAGCTAATACAGGAAGGGAAAAATTATAGGCCAGGGACTCCACCCCGGAAGGAGTAGCTGTCAGGTAGTAGGTAACTATGCAGTCACTGACTTGAAAGTACCTGTTTACCTCTTCATTAGCCACGAACCTATTCACTACAGTGCAACGGTCTACCAGGTTAAGCTCTTTTACTAGTTCTAGTGGTCGGTAGTTTTGCTCGTTATCCTTTTTATGTAAGAATAGGGCTTTAGCAGCTCCAAAGAGTATATTTTTTAGCTTAGTTCCCAGCTTTTTCTGATCTAGCGTCTTCCAGAATGATTCTCCTACTATGAGTAGAGATACATCATCTCGCTGGTCTGCTACGAGCTTAAAGGCTCGAATGACATTATGTAGTCCTTTATACTTTCTGATAAACCCGAAAAAGAGAAAGACATGTGTTGCTAAGTCTAAGGCCTTCTTTTCTTCTACTAAGTTAAAGGTTGGGTCAGGGGTATACAGATTGTAGACGGGATGATACAATTTAATGATATGCTTATTCCCTTTTGGGCCTCGCTTACCATCCTCATTTAGGCTAAAATCTACAGAGGGGAAAAGCGCCTTAATTTCATTGGCAGTCTGGTAGGCATGGGCTATATAGGTATCCACAGCTTTCAGGCCATAGGAAGTAAACCACTTATCCAGCTTACTTCCTTCTTTTTGGACCAGTACATGTACATCAAAAATGATTTCTGCCTGGCTCTTTTTTTGGAGCTTTCGGGCTATCCATCCCATAGGTAAGCCCTGTAAGGCTATAGCCCATTGGAAGATAACTACATCAGCTTCTAAGGTAAGGATAAGGTCCACTGTTTTCTTCCAACTCCCTGGCAGATTATAGTTGGTGAGATAGTGAACCTGTATATCAGTCCCTTCCAGAAGGCTTTTCTGGCTACTTCTGTCAACAAAGTCTCTGGGAATGATAGCCGGATACTGCTGGGTCCAGGAGACTATGTGGACCTCCGTATCTGGCTGGGCTGCCAGACTTTTGGCAAGAGCAGTATTGTAATTGGATATTCCTCCTTTAAACTGTGGCCCAGGGCCAAAACAAACAATTCTTCTCATTCCGGATAGATCGCCAGCGTTGTCATGTCTATTAATTGGCTCTAACTATAACCCTGAGGGCTTAGCATCTATTGTTACAGCCTCATGACAAGCTGCTGCGAAGGTATAGGCTCTTGTCAGGAGTTCCAAATCCTTCAGATCAGGAAATACTGCTTCCAACAGCCTAGTTCTTCTTCAGAGAGGTTCATCACTTCCTGGAACTCCTGCCAATCAAGAAATCGGCCGATTTCCTTTCTCTCTTGGCTAAATCTGTCGAGCAGCTCTTCTCCTATAAAAGGGAAGTACCTAAGCTTGTCGAGTGAGATGGTATTAAGGTCTTCCCTGGGAGGAGGGAGACGGTCTATGTACAGGAAGGGAATAGCGGGCCTGTAGTGGTGATCCCGTAAGCCATACACTTTCTTTAAGAAGCTGAGTTGACCATAGAACCCTATAATATTTCTGTACGCAATAATCCTTCTTGCCAGAGTGGGCCCTATGCCTGGAAGGGCCTCTAGTTGGGTAGAATCTGCCAGGTTAATGTCTATGGGGATTAGGCCTTTATCCAAGCCTCTGGAAGTACCCTGCTGTTTGGAGAATGTCCTTTGGGGGCTTTCCTCAGAAACCATAGCAAGAGGTAAAGGATTTTTGGGAGGTAGGCTATCACTCAGGCGTAAATAGGGAAGAAGAGATTCATAGACTTTTGGAGAAAGTCCATATACCTTCCTGAGCTCTTCTTTATTACTAAAGCCTCCTGTCAGCTTTCTGTATTTAATAATACGCTGGCTTAGCACTGGACCTATACCTGGAAGAGAAGCCCATGAGGTACTATCAGCTGAGTTTATATCAATTGCCACAGCGGGTATTTTCTTCTTTCTGGAAGAATAAGGATGCTGTTTGAGCCTGGGAGTCTCCTGGATAGGAGGGCTCAGATAAAGGTAGGGGAGCATATATTCCACGGTAGTCTTTTCCAGGCCATAGACCTTAGTGATATCAGCTATATGCCGAAAGCCTCCGCTGGCTTCTCTGAACTTTATTATACGCTTGGAGAGTACAGGCCCTATGCCTCTGAACTGGGTAAGGTCCGCAGCTGAGGCTGTATTAATATCCAAGGTATCTAACCTAAGGGTAGTTGCTCTCAACAAATGTTCAGGGGGGAGAGGGAGAGGCGCTTTGGTAGGATGCTCTACAAGTATCCACCATCTACCGCTTATGATTAAGGCAAGAATGAGAAAGAGTATCCAAAGTCCTTTTTTCTTGGACTGGCTAAAGTGCCAGGTACTCTTCATGTAGCTGTCCGTAAAGGCCCAGGTTGTCCGGCCTACTGAAAGATATGATTAAATGAAGAAAAATGGAAGCAGCTCTATTCTTCCAGGTCAGGATTTAGGGGGAGAGTAAAGGTAAAAGAAGTACCCTGGCCTTCTTGACTTTCCAGCTGGTAGGTTCCGCACAGCTTCTCCAGGGCATTCTTGACTATATACAGGCCCAGGCCTGAACCCTTAGAGGTTTTATCTCCCCGGTAGAACATATCGAATACTTTTTGGATTCTTCTCTCTGGGATGCCCTTACCGTTATCAGTAACACTTACAGAAGCAGAATTCTCCGTACAAGAAAGACTTATTTGTATCCAGGATTGAGGTTTTTGTGGATCTCTATAATTAATGCCATTGGTGATCAGGTTTTGAAGGACGGAAGCTATGAGCTTCTGGTCCGTAATCACTGTCTTGGAAAGCCTATTTTGGATGTTAAACTGTACGTTCTCCACTTCCGGCTGATGCTCCAGGCTGTTAATGATATCCTGAGTAAGTTCCTTTAGATCTACTTCTTCCAGGATGATTTCTCCCTTGTTGATGCGGGTGACATCTATGAGATCCATCAATATTCTGTCCAGGCGGGTTGCACTCTGCGCTATGAGCTGAAAGTAGTCATGGGCTTTAGGGTCAGCTACCTCATCGCGGGCTATGTTGGTTACTCCTATGATGGAGGCCAGAGGTCCCTTTAAGTCATGAGAAGCTTTGTAGACAAAGGCATCCAGCTCATTATTGGTTTTTTTGAGTTGAAGCTCAGCTTTTTTCCGGTCTGTAATATCAGTAATGATGGCTATGGTCCCGTTAATATGCCCAAACTGATCTGTATTGGGGGCGCCACCCACCAGTACCCATATGCGCTCTCCATCTGGCTTCACTAATTCTATCTCATACTCATCAGCAACACCTTCTTTTCTGAGAGAAGATTTGTGCTTGATTAACTCCTGATAGTCTGCATGGGCAACTTGCAGAAACTCATAGCTTTTTTTACCTATGATACTTTCTCTGGAAATGCCTATGATTTGGGAGAGACGCTCATTCACAAAGAGGGTTTTCTCCTCTTCATCTGTGATCATGAGCCCTTCATTCATTTTATCTACCAGGCTTTTATACCTAAGCTCACTTATATGAAGAGCTTCCTCTGTTTCTTTTTTATCTTCTAAGCTATTGATGTACAGGAGAAACTGCTGCTGACCGTTTTGGCTGAGTTGGGTAACTCTTATTTCTATGGGAATGCTGTGACCTTCTTTATGGAGGGAAAAAGTCTCTAGGCTATCCATGCTCCCATGCATGAGGAGGTGAAACTTTTGGAAAAACTGTTCCTGATGAGCATCTGAGGCAAAGGTGAAAACAGGCCTGCCTATCAGTTCTTCCTTTTCATATCCCCATATGGAAGAGACAGCGGGGTTAGCATCGAGGATTTGCCCATCAGCGCTGATAACCAAAATGGCCTCTGGCGAACTATTAAATAAAGCATAAAAGCGCTCCTCGTTATGCATGTTTGCTTTTCCCTATCCTAATAGTGTCAGCACGGAAATGTGAAAGGGTTCCCGATAAGTTGCTAACGTTTCCAATACGGGAATATGTTAGGCCCGTATTAGAAAAAACAAAGAAAGGGCTGTTTTTCATCAAAACAAATAGGGGATAGGAGTGAGTGTCCCTAAATGTAGGATGTGCCATAAAAAGAGTCCCTTTTCTCTTAGTGAAAAGGGACTGAGGGCTTTTCGTAGGGAAGAAAACTAATTCATTTCACTTGCCATTTTCACGGCATTAAAAGCATTTACCACTCCACCGGTAGTGGAAAGTGAACCGAAGGATACTAACTCCCCTGATCCTGGTTGATTAACTTCCTCATTTTGAAACTTTGAAGAAGACTTCAGGAGTATATCTTTTACCTGTGCGTAAGAAAGAGCTGGGAAATAAGACATAAGCAGGGCAGCTACTCCGGTAACCACAGGGGCAGCCATGGAGGTACCTTGCTGATTCTGGTATTCATTTTCAGGGTAGGTAGAGTAAATATCTACGCCCGGCGCAAATATGTCTACGGACTTATCTCCGAAATTAGAGAAAGAAGCTACGAACTCTTCTTTATTTCCCCAGTTAGTAGCACCTACTTCTACCCAGTTTTTGACTGTCTTTCCTGAGTGAGCTTTCTTTAGGTCTTTGGTAGGGAAGTTATCTACTTCATCTATGTCTTCTCCATCATTTCCGGCTGCATGTATGAGGAGAACCCCCTTCTTCTGGGCATATTTTACGGCCTTATCTACTATTTTTTTATTAGGAGAATATCCTTTTCCAAAGCTCATGTTAATGACCTGGGCGCCATTATTCACGGCATAGTAAATAGCATTAGCTATGTCTTTATCTCTTTCATCTCCATTAGGGACAGCCCGCAGAACCATAATTTTTACATTATCCGCTACGCCCATAGCGCCTAATTCATTTCCACGCACAGCTCCTATAATGCCTGCTACGTGCGTTCCATGGTCAGAGTCCGGCCCCTTTACATCATTATTACCATAATAGCGTTCCTTGGGATTATTGGGATCATCACCTACTATGTCTCTTGGATCAAATTCCAGATTCAGGTTATAGTTGACCTGCTCAGAGAAATAATCCAGTCCTTCTTTAGCTCCCTCTTCAGTAAGTCCTATAGAAAACAGGTACTCCATATACCCTTTAGCTTGGCTAATTCGGTCATCTGTGGAGGTAATCTCAGCAAGATTCTCCTCTGTAAGTTCTGCTCCATCTAGTTCAGCCTCCAGCATGGGCTTAAACATCTGGAAAGCACCATAGATTTGCTCATACTGCTGGAGCATCTGCTGATTTTCCAGTAATTCAGCTTCATAAGCATCTTCTAACTTGAGGTAGGTAGAATATTCCTTCTTGGCTTTTCCTGATAAGTTGGCTACATCTTTATCCCCATACTTGGCCTCATATTCTCTGTAGAGCCGGGTGAGTTCTAAAGTCTCATCATCTACATGCTGTCCATCTGGACCACCGATGAAATTCCATCCATGGATATCATCTATATACCCATTGCCATCATCATCAATTCCGTTTCCGGCAATCTCCTTCTCGTTTACCCAAATGACATCTTTTAAATCTTCATGTTCTATGTCTATCCCGCTATCAATTACTCCTACGATGACTGTTTTGGAGGTTTTATTCTTGAGAATATCCTGATAGGCCTTATTCAAGCTGATTCCCAAATAATTTTGGGAAGCTTTATCCATGTGGTGCCAGTTTTGTGGCGGTGTTGATTCAGTAGAATCTCCTGGGAGGGGATCAGCTGAGAGTAGGTATCCGCTGGATAAAAGGAGAATACCTACGGTTCTAACTAAAAGCGCTGTTGCTTGCATACAATTTTCTAAGTGAAACTAATATTTTGCTTTCTGGGAAGGTTAGCTATCCTGTAGCTTACGACCATAAGGCCAGAAATCCAACTCTTTACCCTTAAAATTGTAAGATACGGCTAGGTTCCCTACCTGTTCCCTTGATGAGGAGCTTATCTTTATAAATCTCCAGTAGGCCATAGGCTGTTTCATCAGGAGTGTCTACCATACCTTTAAGGGTCACATAATGTACGCCATTCAGGTACCCATAGTTGCCAGCATGATTATGACCTGCGAGGTAGGCTACCACTACTTCCTGAGCATCGGAAAGTATATCCATCAGCTCTTCCTTATTCCATAGGGTATGTCTGGTAGCAGGATAGATAGGGAAATGGTTGCAGATGATAACTTTCTCACCTGCTGCTTTAGCTTCAGTCAGCTGCTTTTTTAACCAGCTTAGCTGCTCTTGACTCATGCCACCATTAAAAGGTTTGGCATGCTCTGCACCTGACTGTTCTAGTTGGAGTAAGGTAGCCTTAGCTCTGGCTTTATGCGGGCCAGGTGCGTAAGTGCTTACTTCATTTCCGTCTAGCATGATGAAACGCCATCCTCTCTTCACAAAATGGTAATAGGTAGCAGGAAGATCCAGCACCTTTTTTACCTGGGGTTTACGGGCTTCTTCCACATCATAGTCGTGGTTTCCAATCACTCTGTAGACAGGGGCTGCCGCCTTTTCATATACGGAAAGAATCTCCTCATAGCTTTTCCATTCCTTGTCTATCAGATCTCCCAAGTCTAAGTAGAAGTCCGGAGAAGACGCATTTAAGTCTGCTAGGCAATTGGCCAGCTTTTCCAGCGAGTTTTTGTAATATCTGGTTCTGGTATTTGGGCAGTCGCAGTATTGAACGTCTGCTATTAATCCCACTTTTAAGAGAGGCTCCTCAGATGTGTCCATACAGTCAGCCGTTTTACGGTCGTATTTGATTTGTTTGATCTGCCATCCTGTTTGGGGTGACTTGACCATATCAAAGGTGTCTATTCCGCAATGGGAAAGAACACCGTCAATGTAAAAATTATACGGAGTTTTGACCACGGCAAAATCTAGGCTTTTGGTCACCTGATATCCTAGGGCTATCTCCTTCCAGTTATTAGCCTTGGAGATGGTGCTGAGCGTCTGGTCATACATGCTGAAATTAACCTCACCCTTAGTTCTGGAAATAGAAATGAGTTGTGGAGAAAGCACACTTGAGGCCATATTGGCATCAGCAGTCTCTATGCTTCTGAAGAAGGTTTCTACGCTACTTACTATGCGGTGGTCTTCTTCATCTAAGGGTTGGGAAAAGGTAAAGATAGATGGAACAACGAGCAAAAACAGAATCGGTAAAGCAGGGAATCTTCTCATGTATATATAACGAGCTAGCTCAGGGTTCATTTTGTTGAAATTCCTTCAACATTTTCCGGTAATCCCTTGAAAGTGACGCTTCAGAAAAAAGAGCTATCCCATCAGCCTCTTTTACGGCTGATAAAAATATGGGAAAATCTTCTTTCAAAATGGAAGGAAGATAGAGAGAAGCATGTAGCTTCATCACCTCCTTTTTTTGGGAAAGGCAGTCTTTCATGACATCTTCTAACCATCTGATATCCCCATGGTAAAAGTTATGGTACATCATGGGATAGAGTTTATCTACCTTCCAATTCAGCCAGTCTTGTCTTACCATTTTCCGGCCGTAGTAAGGAGTAGGGAAAACGGAAGCAGACACTTTTTTATCAGCAGCCTGAGCTTGTGTATACAAATTCTGGACTATATTAGTGATGGCATCCCAGCGGTAATGCCTCCACCCCATATTCTCATCGGGTGCCTCCATCCCTAGCGGATCATCTCCTCCAGCTTCCTGGAATCCTTTCCGACAAACCTCACAGTAACAGTAATCAAATTTTGGTAATTCTTCTACCTGGATGACATTATACTGCTCCCATAGTCCTTTAGGGAGAATGACCTCAGGATAGCGCATATAATCCAGATGAATTCCATCCAACTCTGAAAGGGCCAAAGACTCCCCTACATATTCTCCCAGGTACTCCAGGACTTCAGATCTGGAAGGACATAGCCATTTATAATAGCTCACATAAGGGGGATCACTAAGGCAGGATTTTCCTTGCCTGTTAACCATGAAAAATTCAGGTCTGGTCTGATGGAGAAAGGTGGCTTCCGGCTGGTTCATGATCCATAGCCACCTATTTATGGTAATGCCTAATTCCGCCTTGATCTTGAGTATGTCCTCCAAGGCTTTTTCTTCAGATCGAACGTGAAAAGTAGTAATCCCCAGCTCTTGTAGGTTAGCCAGATGCTTCTTCCAGTCCTCCGCTGTAAACTGATTATACTTGCGCTGACTGGTATTTATCCATAGAGAAATAGGCTTCTTGTCTGAGGGAGAAGATCTTCCCCAGACGGTAGAAATGGGAAGGAAGGGCAGTAACATTGCCTTGCCAGCATACTGATGAAAAGACCTTCTATTCATAAGATTAGGGATAGGTTCAAGTGGATTAGGCCGAAAGTTCTTTTTGTCTGAACGTTTGCCAAGGTAGAATTGTCATGAATGGGCACAAAATTTAGCCTAAATTTTGAAGGTATTTGTATCAGCTAGGTAATTGGATGAATATGAAAAGTAGATATTTCCTGAAGGCAGCATGGGTATTCTTTCTGCTTACAGGAAGTATATTGATGGCCCATGGGCAAGACATAAACCTAAGAATGATACAGTTTGAGGGACTGACTCTGGTTTCTTCTAGCGCGGAAATTCAAGAGCTATTGGGGACTCCTATCAAGGTGTACGAGCCTAATTATGAGTGTGGGGGATTATCTGCTGAATGGCAAGCTCAGCCTATTTTTTCGTTGGTTTATGAGGATATTACCTTCACTGGTAATAAATCATGGGGGTATGTAATTGAGGAAATCAGGTTTGGTGGGAATAAAGAATATGTATTAACATATGGTGAGTTTACCCTGGACGAGAACACTAAGGCGGATAAGTTGTTAGCTATCTTTGGAAAGGAAATTCAGATAACCCCTTTTGAAAACGGAATTAGTAGGGTATTCATACCAGATTCTGCTTGTGATGAAGGACTTGAAATAGAGCTAAAGAATGGGAAACTGTCCAAAATTACTTACTGGACGCCCTGCTAACTTATAAAGCGGCCTGTCAAGGCTCTCATGTGAATTACCTATTTCCTAAATTTATCTTAGATTATGAGCTGAAGCTCGGTAACATATGAAGTTTAACCGTATTTATGTAGCTGCTACCAGCCAGCATGTTGGTAAGACTACTTCTACCCTTGGACTTGTACACGCCCTCAGACAGAGAGGCTTAAATGTAGGATACTGTAAACCTGTAGGACAGAAAGCCCTGAGATTTGGAGATTATTTTGCGGATAAAGATGCCATTCTTTTTGCAGACTTTATGAAGTTCGAAGCTCAGCCAGATCTTCATAGTCCTGTTATTCTTGGAAAAGGAGCTACCAAAGCCTACCTGGATAATCCTGGGCAGTATCCCTATGCAAATAAAATAGTGAAAGCCTCTAAGATCCTCCAACAGCGGCATGATATCGTGGTCTATGAGGGGACTGGACATCCAGGTGTAGGAAGTGTAGTTAACCTATCTAATGCCAAGGTGGCTGAATTACTAGGGGCGGGGCTCATCATGGTGGTAGAAGCCGGTATAGGTAGCACCATAGATTCCCTGGATTTAAATTTGTCTGTCTTTGAACAGAAGAAAATTCCCATCATAGGAGTGATCATCAATAAAGCTATCAGGAGTAAAATAGAGGATGTAAGGCATTATGTGGGGAGGAAACTTGAAGAAAGAGGGATAAGGTTACTGGGCATTATGCCCTACGAGGAGGAGCTTGGCTTACCTCTTATGGGGACAGTATGTCAGGCCATTAATGGAGAAGTCCTCTATAATAAGGAGTTTATGACTAACAGGGTAGAGGGTATGTTAGCAGGCTCTCTGATAGACCTGGATGTCATTAAAAACTCCAAAAATCTCTTGTTGGTAGTGAGTGTAAACAGATTAGATGATGCCTTAAAGAAGCTGGATGCCGTCAACAGAAGGCTTGGGCCTGAGGGAAGTAAAAAGAACCCACTAGCTGGTGTTATTCTCACGGGAAAAACAGATTTACATGAAGGGATAGTGTCTTATTTTCAAGAACATAAAATTCCCGTCATTAAATCCATGATGGATACCTATGAGTCTGTCATTAAGATCAGTAATATAGAAGTAAAGATTAACACAAAAACCCCCTGGAAGGTAACTAAGGCAGTTTCTTTATTTAAGGAACACGTAGACCTACGTCCTGTTTTTGAGGTTGAGAGTGTGTAAAATACTATATCTACCTCACCTTTATTATACTACATAAAGGGCCCTGCAAGGGCCTTAAGGAATCTTTGCATAAAATCAGGATTAATAAGGATATTCTCCTAAATTCGCCTGATCACTATAATTGATTCTAGACCGACGACTTTTCCACATATGAAAATAGGGATCATAGGCACAGGAAATGTGGCCAAATACCTGGGGAAAGCCCTTACCCATAAGGGGTATAACATCATGATAGGCTCTTCGGACACCAGCCGAGCTAAGGAACTAGCTGGAGAAATGGAGCATTATGCCTCTGGGGGGACCGTAGCGCATACCATACATTATGGAGAAATTCTTGTATTGGCTATTCCTTATAAAGAGGCTGAGGCGGTCCTCCGACAGTCTGATAATTACAAGGGAAAAATCCTGGTAGACTGCACTAATCCCCTAACTAGTGAAAGCAGTACCTCCCTGGCCCTGGGGCATACTACCTCTGCGGCAGAAGAAATAGCTAAACTGCTCCCTGATGTACGTGTGGTGAAAGCCTTTAATGCAGGTTTTGCAGAGCATATAGGTTCTCCCTATTTTGGCCCTAATGATGCCAGCATGTTTTATTGTGGGGATGATGCAGCTGCTAAGGAGGCTGTGTCCAGATTAATTGAGGCTTGTGGATTTGAGGCAGTAGATGCGGGAGACCTTAAAACAGCCAGGTTATTAGAGCCTTTGGCTGCCCTTATGATTAAGCTGGCCTTTGATGAGGGGATGGGAAGAGAAATAGGGATAAAACTACTGCAACGCTAAAGAGTGATCATTGAAGAATACATTACATGAGAATCATCATAGCTGGGGCAGGTGAAGTAGGCTTTCACGTGGCCAAAATGCTTTCTCACGAGGATCATGATATTATCCTGATAGATAAGGAAGAGAGTAGACTTGCCTATGTAGAGTCTCACATAGATGTAAGTGTCCTGAAAGGGAACGCCCTTTCTATAGAGAAGCTGGAAGATGCGGGTATAAGTAATGCTGATTTGCTGATAGCGGCTACCTCTTCAGAAGAAACTAATATCACCACAGCTATCATAGGCAAGAAACTGGGGGCAAAGCGGACTATAGCCAGAATTTCCAATCCTGAATTTCAACATAAACGAGGCAAGTTAAACCTTTCTGACTTGGGGATAGACGCCATGGTTTTTCCGGAAGATCTGGCTTCTAATGAAATTCACCGCTTAGTGAAGCAATCTGCTGTAACGGACAATTTTGAATTTGGGGATGGGAAGCTGACGCTTACAGGCTTTGTAGTAGATGATGAGGCTCCTATTATTAATCGTTCGCTCATAGAGGTAGCTAAGATGGCAGCTAATATAGCGTTTACAGTAGTGGCCGTCCAGCGAAAGGGAAAAACCATTATTCCCAGGGGAGATACTACCTTTAAGGTCTTTGATCACGTATATTTTATCAGCAAACCTGAGTGTATTTCAGATATTCTCCACCTAACCGGTAAGTCTGATGTGCAGATAAAAAACATTATGATACTGGGGGGGAGTTTAATCGGTAGGTTGTTTGCAAAGAAAGTCCAGCAGGACTATAAAGTAAAGCTCATTGATAAGCGGAAGGAAAAGTGTTTTGAATTGGCAGATGAACTATTTCAGACTATGATCATCCATGGCGATGGGCGAGATGTAGACCTGCTGGAAGAGGAGGGGATAGAAGATATGGATGCTTTTATAGCTGTTACAGGTGATTCGGAAACCAATATTATTTCCTGTCTGGTGGCCCGGCATCATGGGGTAGGAAGGACCATAGCCTTAGTGGAAAACATTGACTATATCAGTTTATCTCAAGACATAGGCATTGATACACTTATCAATAAAAAGATGATAGCTATCAATAACATCTTTAAGTATGTGAGGGAAGGGCAGGTAGAAGCCCTGACAAGCCTACATGGAGTGGAATCTGAAGTGTTGGAGTTCGTGGTTCATGAAAATAGTAAAATTGCCGAGTCACCTATTAAAAAGCTGGGATTCCCTAGAGAGGCTGTGATTGCAGGCATTACAAGAGGAGAAAACAGTATGATTCCCGGGGGAGATACCCAAATCATGTTAGGTGATAGAGTAGTGGTATTCACCCTTCCTTCTGCAGTGCATAGAGTGGAAAAGTTTTTTAAGTAAGAGCTTATGAGAACTGTACAGGATAGGAAGCTGCTCATGCCAGTGCTAATACTGTCAATGGCAGTTAGTATACTTACTACGAGTATACCCCTTCAAGCACAGCTAGCTAATGCCCAGCAGACAGTCTATCAGGCCTATCTGGATGGAGACCCTTCCCAGTGGGAGAATGGACTCCAGCTGTGGGATACTTACCAGCGCAGTAGGACGCTTACAGACAAAGAGCTCTATGATCTGGCCTTGGCCAAGTATGGATTGGCAGGGCTTTATATGGCTAAAGAGGATAAGGATAGAGTGGCTACCCTGCTGGATGAAACAGAGGTGATAGCAGAAA
>JBCCLI010000096.1:0-17971 GCA_039026975.1 Bacteroidota bacterium
AGACGATTTTATATTCACCACCAAAACTATACATTAATTAAATTATTCGAAAATGGTTGTAAAAAATTAGCTGATATTTAAAAAAAACAACTGTCTACCGCTAAATTCTTTGTCTTCAAGCGGGGATTCTTATACAGTATAAAGGGTAATAATTCACAAAGAAAGATGTGAGGATAGAAAGAGAGATAACTACCAGATAGAAAACTGACAAGCAATGAGTTATATTTACAATTTGACTATAAACAAGCCAGATAGATGAATATAAAACCATTAATAATAGCCCAAAAAGATAACCATACTCCCCTGTATTCTAATAAATGAAATATCTAGTAGCCGTTTAAAATAATAATACAGACTAAAGGGAATAGTTTAGCGGTGATGTTTAACGTCTAATTAAGTTATCTGAATGAAATTGTTCAAAACGTTATTTGTTGCTGCCCTAGCTTGTTTATTTACTGTATCTGTACAAGCCCAATCAGATGAGATCAATATCTCAGCTGCTTTTTCTTCTTCTATAGACCTAACTGTGACTAACGGAGCTAATATCAGCTTCACGGTAGCGTCTTTGACTGATTACAATGATGGGCTGGCAGATCTTTCTGGGGACACCTACACTGCCACATTTGTGATTAATTCTAGTGTAGACTTCAAAGTAGACTTAGGATCTACTGATTTCACCAACCCAGAAGGTGATGTGTTAGCGGCAGCAAACTTTGGGTATGAAATCTTTGATAACGGAACTAATGTAGTGGGTACTAACCACCAGTTAGTAGGAGGAACTACGTCTCCTTCTACCCTTACTACTTTAGGATCTGCCACTGAGATCATTACCGCTACTGGTGATGGAAATGCTGGAAGTTCTACTTCTAACAGTTTTAAAATCCGTTTCCAGCTAGGAACAGCAGCTGTAAGAGCAGTAAGTGGGCTTGGAACACTCCTAAGCCAAAACATTGCTCCTTCTACTTATTCTGCTACTGTTACGCTAACTGCTAGCGCAGTTTCAGTATAAGTAAGCTAGATGTTATAGGAAAAATCCCGGGCTAACGCCTGGGATTCTTTTTTCTTTTCCTTGGTAAAATTACCCCTAGGCTTCATCTTACAAACAGACACAATCCTTTGAATATACTGATGGTAGTTTTTCAAAGGAGACATGAGAATATTATTCTTTCTTGTCCTTGTTCAGTTTTTCACCTGTCATACCTACGGTCAACCTGATCAATATCCACTCGTATTACCTGTCCAATTATCTGTTGATTTTACACAACTTACAGATAGCCTTCAGCTGGGAGAAAAATATCCTGACCATAACGGGTGGCTGTCATTTCCTGCATATACCGCTGATATTCAGCCTGGAGAAGTACCTGTAATCACCTGGGTGTCTAAATATCTAGTCCCCAGACATATTTTCTCCACTACTTCTCCTGTAGATAGTTCCCATGATAAACCCTTGTTACCCGTTATCCCTATACATTGCCCTTCTCATTCCTCCCTTCTTCCACATGCTCTCCTCTTCTTACAAAGGTTTTCTCCTACCAAGGATAGTCCACTTGCTACTCCTGTGGTAAAAACTACGCCCTTGGTAGAAGCCAGAGTTAGATTTTGATGGATAGGAAGGGAATATCTTTCTTAAACATTAGACGAGAACAGCAAAATGGATCGGTGGGTTCCACCTTTCAAGCCTTCCCAGGACCGTCTACTGCCTAAATGGATACTCCTAACAGCTCCTCATATAGTGTTTAATCAAAATAAATCGACTTATTATTTACCTCCCCATTAGAGAATAGAAAATGGGGTATGTTATAGCATGGATCTAGCCCATAAAGCTACCCTAACGTATCACACAGTGAATTTGATTTTCCATGGTGGAAATGGTGATAGATACATGATGACTACAGGAAATCATGGCCAATGTATGTGTAATCTCCTACAGGCCCAATGGGATTATAGTGATGGTAAGTTAATGCGATATGACCAGATGCTTAAAACTAATTGGGCACTTTAAAGACATTTATTCAGCGGATATGAGCCAGCTACTGTTCAGGTGGAAAACTGAAACCTACCTATCCTCTGTTAGGTGTTGAACAAGCTCCCACTTGTTCATAAAAATTCTCCTAAACTATGTGCTGGAGTTCCATCTAGGATCCCTACTCAAAATGGAAATTCTTACAGTAGTAACCTAATAGGAAGGGGCAACTTGTGTGGCTAGCTCACATCATGACTGTTTGATTAAGAACCCAAACTGCATAGATAGCTCGCTATGCTTCAAAAAATCAGCTTGTCAGGGCGGTTTCCCTGTTAATTCTTCTAAGGAATTACCTGATTCATATGTAGGGTAAAAAATTGATCTACAAGGGATCACACTTATGGGGTTTATCTATACTAGGTTCTTCCTGGTTAACTCACTTCCTGTACATGGTATAGCACTACCTCACATACTACCATGGAGTTACTATCCTGTTAATTGTATAATAGTAAATGGGCCATCCCTACCTAACAGGATGACCCATTCTGGATAAAACCAGCGCGTTTAAAGATGCTATTTACTCAGGGAAAGAGCTCCTGCAGGTACTTCTTTAATCAAGGTTTCTATCTTGAGTTTTTTATCCTCTCCTGTCATACTTAACACATATACCCCTTTTCCAAGCTCCCCTCCGTTAGTATATACAAATTCATTCTGACCAGCAGGAGCTATGATTTTATCCTGAAAGAGAACCTGACCTTCCTGGGTATAGAATTGTATTTTTACTTCTCCCTTTTCTCCCATGGTGTAAGTAGCCACAAAGTCATTTACAAAAGGATTAGGTTCCACAGAAACTATTTCCAGACCTTTTTGATTAAGCCTATACCTAACATCTACAATAGGAGAGTATGAAAATGAGCCGTCATCGTTGGTCTGCTTCACACGGTAATAGGCACCTTCTTCAAGAGGGGTAGCATCATTAAAGCTATACCTGAGTGTATAGTCGCTCTCTCCTCCTCCCCCCATTTCACCTAAGCTTTCAAAGGTCTTAGCATCTGTACTCCTTTCTATGGCGTAAAAATCATTATTCAACTCTATATCACTCCCCCACTCTATCAGAACCATTTTACTCCCTTTTAATTCCCCTTTGAGGTATGCATACTCTACAGGTAGGGTAGGATCTATTTCTTCCAGCGGTCCTGTTATAGCAAAAGAATCTGGCTGCTGATGATTAAGGTATTCTGTACTAATCCAATCAAATGGAAATAGCTCATTTCTATGTCGAGATTCATCATCTCCCCCGTCCAGGTAATGGCCTGCCATTTTTCTATTTCCTACAACTACTTCTCTTGAATCTGAAGGTAGCTCACTCCCAAAGTAGATATACAGTACGTTAGGCTTATCTGGAAACAGGGTATCTATATTTACCCAGGCAGAGAGGGCACCCGTATTAGGATTATACCTTTCAATTTTGTGCATTTGAAGGGTGGCTCCATCTCCATACGTAAATCTGATATCAAACCCTTGTAGGTGTTTTACCTTTCCACCCTTATTTTCATGTTTTAGATCTGGATCTTCTAACGCTAGCCACACGGGAAAATCTTCCATCTGCTCTGATCCTTGCACATAGGAGCTGTCTACTACTATGGCTTTTCTGAAAGAGTAGCCAGGCAGTTTACCCTCTCCCTTCCCTCCCAGGAAAAATACAAAGGCTGCTATGGCACTCAAGGCTACGGCCGTTCCTCCCACACCATATTTGAGTTTGTTACTAAGCTTAGCTTGATTTCTTGGCGTAAGTGAAGGTCTCTGATTCATACTATTGTTTATCTGGAAATTATAAAACCTGGGATAGATGTGGGAGACACAATAGTATGAAAAGACAATAAATTTACCTTTGCATTTTATAATCCATTGTTACATGATAGTAAGCCTAAAGCTTATCCTCAATAATTCCCTTATTTATGGATCACCCCTCCATAAAACAGGATAAAAGGTAGAATTTTAGCCATCAGGAAAAGAGTGAGAATTACCTATTGCTCAGGACTTCCTTGAAAACACTAAGGGTTTTTAGCCTTGCCTCTTTATGGTCCACTACAGGCCGGGGGTAAAGAGGCGTACCAAATTCCGGTACCCATTTTCTTACATAGTGTAATGCCGGATCAAACTTTTTCATCTGGGACTCCGGATTAAAAATTCTAAAATAAGGAGCAGCATCAGTCCCACTACCTGCTGCCCACTGCCATCCCCCGTTATTAGAAGCCAGCTCGAAATCCAGTAACTTTTCTGCAAAATATCTTTCGCCCCACTGCCAGTTAATTAATAAATCTTTGACTAGAAAACTGGCGGTCAACATACGCACCCTGTTATGCATATAGCCCGTTTCATTCAATTCTCTCATACCTGCATCTACTAATGGAAAGCCTGTTTTCCCGTCACACCATTTCTGGAACATTTCTTCATTCTCATTCCAGGGTATTTCTGCATACTGCGGCCGGAAAGGCCCCAAAACTACATGCGGAAAGTTCCACAAGATTTGCATGTAAAACTCTCTCCAGATGAGTTCATTTAGGTAGGTGTCATTTAGGTCTACCGCTACCCTGGCGAGCTTTCTGATACTTATAGTCCCAAATCTTAGGTGAATCCCCAAGCGAGTAGTTCCTTTCTGGGCAGGAAAATTTCTTTTTTCATCATAGATCCTGATAATATCCTTGTCGAAAATAGAAGGGGGAATGGGAATATCAGATGGGTTAAAACCCATCTCTTCCAGGCTTGGGATGCTTACAGAGGTACTTGAGAAGAAATGTTCCATTAAGGTCTCAGAGGGGAAAGACTTTAGCCTATCCTGATTAAGGGAAGCTCTCCACTTTTTACCATAGGGCGTGAAAACCGTATATGGTTTATCAGAATTACTAAGTATTTCTTCTTTTTCAAATAGCACATGATCCCTAAAAAAATGTGTGGAAGCTCCTTTTTCAGAGAGAATGGCCTCTATTTCTTGATCCCGCTTTTTAGCATAAGGTTCAAAGTCATGGTTTATATATAGCTTCTTAATGTGGTAGGTATCCACTAGTTCTGGCCAAATTTCCTCTGGAAATCCATATTTCACCACCATACTACTTCCTGCCTCAGCCAGGAACTTCTGTAAGCTATGTATCTGTTCATGGATAAAGGAGACCCTGGCATCCTTTTCAGGAAGCTCATCTAATATGTGCTTATCAAAAATAAAAACAGGCACTACGGGGAGGCCAGACTGTAAGGCGTGATATAAAGCCGTATTATCATCTAACCGTAAATCTCTTCGAAACCAGACAGCAGCAGTATCTTGACTCATTTATGTATCTTTTCCTAAACTAACTACGATTGCCCACGCATGTTTACCTTAGTTTAGGTTAACTCCATTCAGGGAAAAAAACTGAAGTATGATTCATAGATTCATACCGATCAAGCGGATAATACGATAATTGAAAGCACACTATCGTATACTTAATATCAGTTAGCCAACAACTCCTGATTTACATACTTGGAATTAGCACCATATCTGGAACTCTCTTCAGGCTTCCTCAGTCCTTTTGCTCGGTAGGGAAATTATAGTAAAAAGCCATGCTTAGAAGAGAAAACCTATTCCAGCTAGGGCTATGTATTTATTAATCATCAACTATCCTAGAGTAAATGAAAAATTGGTTTTCAAATGTGCGTAAGTTCTTCCTCACTTCCTTTATAAATAAGAAAAGGAAAAAGTCAGATTCCACTCATCTACCAGCTAGTGGGTTAGCTTTTGGTTCTGACTGGTTCGAGTATGGAATTTAACACAGAGTATGTATTAAAGAAGTCGGCCACTCTCACAAAAAAACTATAATCATCGCCAGAGTACCTAATGGCTCGACTTTAGCTAGAGAAGGTAAGCGTATAGAAACACACAGCCCAGGCAGCCAAAAATTTGGCTTCGAAACGTATCATTTCCAGCATCTCAATATTCTGAGGATACAGGATATTACCGCTGGCCGCAGCAAATTTATAGTACCTTTTTTCTAACATGATCCAAGAAATGGCTCACTCACGAATGAAAGCACTTGCTTCCAGAAAAGAGCAGGAAGTGATAGCTGCCTTAATGTATCAGGGAGAAATCGCGGCCATTAAGTTATACATGAAATATGCCAACTGCAGGTTGCGAGATGCCAAAATAGCAGTGGAGAAATTGGGACAAGAAATAGAACCTGGTCCTGCTTCCTAACAGATATTCATGCTTACTCCTCCCAGGGTAAGTATGATTTTTTTTGCAAATTTTACTACAAATAGGAAAAACCGCATATTTTCCTCAGCCCACCTTTTTTGTTTAATTGTTTGTGTAAAAAAGTTTGTTATTTTTATCCGCGTATAGAATTATCCATGATTTGGGGGAAGGAGTAGCTCGGGGTTATACCTCCCAAAATTATTTTGGATTAACTCCCTCCCTAGTATAGCAGTAATTATAAACCATTAAGTTCCGAGTATGTCACACACTAATCACAAGGAAACTGATCGGGTCTTCCAAAACCCTATTATGGAAGCCCTGATCAGGAGTAATCCCTGGGGTACAGGCATTACCTATGGCCTGATCATCTCCACCCAGTTATTTATCAATAGTAGGTATGGATTTGTAGACTCCTGGGCCACAGGAGTTCTATTATATGTAGGAGGATTATTCACCTGGACTTTCTTCGAATATTTACTTCACAGGTATGTATTTCACTTTGTGTCTGATGCGAAGTTTGTCCAAAGATTTCATTTTATGGTTCACGGCTTTCATCATCAGCACCCTAAGGATGAAAATCACCTATTTATGCCCCCAATTCCCGGGATTCTTCTTTCTTCTATATTTACAGCCTTTTTCTATCTGATATGGGGTACATGGACATTTGTCTTCACTGCTGGGTTTTGTACAGGGTATTTAATGTATGCAGCTGTTCATTACAGTACCCATAAATTCAAACCCCCTAAAAATAAACGCCTAAAGACGCTGTGGAAACATCATTCTCTCCACCACTACAAATATCCTGAAAAAGCCTTTGGGGTTTCTTCTCCGCTATGGGATATTATTTTCAGAACCATGCCACCAGCATCCAAAAGGAGAAACGCTAAAGTGGTGAGAAAAAAGAAAGAACCCAATAAGGCAGAAGTTGTATAACTGTTGATGTTAAAAGTATTTCAAGCCGGATCTATGATCCGGTTTTTTTATATACTAAGCGGTAAATCAGAAGTAAGCCTAGGTACACAGTAGGCCTTGTTCACCCTCCACTCCCACAAAGCATAAGCAGTAAGCTAACTTACCAGATTTCTGACATAATTATCAAGAGAAACCGTTAAATAGTCATCCATAAGATGGAAGCTGCTGCCAGGAACACTGGGCTTTCACCTATCAGTTAGAATGAACGTTTTCTGTTAATATGCACCATGTCTGATTTAAGCGCTACTGTAGCTGATTTAATTGCAGTATTAGAAAACCATAAAAATCCCGAGAAAGCACTCCAAATGAGTGCCTATATGAAGTACCAATTCCCCTTCTTGGGACTACAAAACCAGGAGAGAAAAAAACTTAGTAAAGCCTTTATACAAGAGATCAAAAAAGGATGCCCTTCTCCTCCATTTGAGATACTCAATATTCTATGGGAGTTGCCAGAAAGAGAGTACCAGTATATTGCCATGGATCTGTTAGATAAGTACCTCCAAGATTTAACCCTTAATGATATCTCTTCTGTCATTAGGTTTATCATCCATAAATCCTGGTGGGACTCAGTAGACCTATTAGCATCACACGCTGTAGGAACTATCCTTTCCTCCTATCCTGCTCAACAAGAACAGTATGTACAAAGCTGGACTACTACTGAAAATATATGGCTATCCAGAACAGCCCTCCTTTTCCAACTCAGCTACAAGGAAAATACTAACTGGCCCCTCTTGCAACATACCTGTCTATCTCTCAAGGATAGTGAGGAATTCTTTATACAGAAGGCCATAGGCTGGGGCCTCCGACAATACTCTAAGGTAAATGCTGAAGCAGTAGTACAGTTTACTGAAAATCATAAGTGGAAACCACTTAGCAAAAGAGAAGGGCAAAAATGGCTCATAAAAGCAGGATACCTCTAAAAATTAAGAGACCCCTGGTTTCCAGAAATCTCTCAACTATCTAACTCTAAAAAGGCGCAAATAAATTTTTAGCAAAGGCTGGGCGGTAGAGTATTTTAATTCAGTAATTGAAAATTTTACTTTCTTATTTATTTAAATATAGGGATTCTGTATTGAATGGAGATTCAATATTTTAACTAAAACTTGTTAATAGATGATTTAAAATGTGGCATTTTGTGTATCTACCTTGCCTGTGAAATATTCTCCATGTCTATTTCTCCATGGGAAAATGTATTCTCCCCGCCTCACTTACTTTTATAAAGGTAATATCCTTTCCTATAAAATAAGTCTGACTCCTCACTACCGACTTAAAGTTCCTTAATCCCATAGAAAGTATATCTGAGAATAGGTAAGAATAGAAATAGGGTTTTTACTCCAGCCTTTATGTTAGCTGACATAAGCGAGAGCCCAGGGTATAAAAAAGGAGGTAATATTTTTCCTGAATTTGTAAGTGGAGGCGCTTAAAATTAGCCTTACTGCCTCACCCTAACGCTTTCTTGATGTATAAATCCCTGGCTATCCTCTACTAATAGATGATAGGGGCCCGATAATAAATGGCGAGTATCTATCTCATACCTGTTAGGAGAAGTGGCTATGGCTTTAGCTAGTACCTCATTTCCCACTACATCTGTAAGGGAGATACCTACAGGTTCCTTCTCCCTATCAGTTAATTTAATCCTCAACTTTTGAGCGTCATAGGACTCACTAACTGTTAAGTAGGAAGTGGGAAGTTCCTGCGCAGCTTTGGCAGAAGCCTGTCTATTGAGACGTGCTACCTGAAGGGAAGAAGGAGTGTAAAAGGTTTTTACGCGTGAGTATGACCTACTTTCACCGGGAACGTACGCCTTAACTCTGAACTTATACATAGAGCCTGGAATCAGATTTGTCAATACTAAGCTCGTATTCCCAAAAGCTTTACGAGTGAGTATCTGTTGAGAGCCTACGCGCTTATATTGGACAAAATACTGCCTGGCATTTCTAATAGGGGTCCAGGTAATCCTGGCCTGATTAGGTTGTACGTCTAGCACAGCTAAACTTAACAGCTCTGTTTCTTCACACCCCCCTGTACTAAAAATGGTAGAAGAAGAATAATTACTCTTGCTAGATTTATACACGGTACGCACCTGAAACTCAAAGTCTGTGCAGGAAGGGAGTTTTACTAATCTCACGGCATCTCTACCAGAAGCAAATTGCTGTTGCTGCCATCTAATGCCTTTGAGGGGCCTGAAACGCACCTGATACCCACTTGCCTGGGACACACTATTCCAGGTGAGGGTAGCTGTACGAGAAGTAACATTTATAGCTTCTAGTGCTCCTGGAGCCAGTACAGCTACCGGTACTTCTACCGGATCTAAGGCCGGACTGTACAGTAACTTCTCCCTAGCTCCTCCCGGACTAAAAAGACTTCTCATTCTGGAAGACTGCCCTTTAGTAAACATATTCATGCAGGCATCATCCGTGTAATCCATGAAATTACTGGTCATATCTAGTGACCCGCAAGTAGACCTTGACTGTATACAGCCATGGGTAGGCCCTGCAGCCTCAGGAGTATCCTGCACAAAATCATCATGCCCACAAGGCCCGTCTCCCCAAATATGTCGTAGATTTAAATAATGACCTACTTCATGGGTAGTAGTACGCCCAAAATTGAAAGGCTTCTTCAGGTTTCCTATGGTCCCAAAGTATCTATATCCAATCACCACACCATCTGTCTGTGAAGGCCCACCCGGAAACTGCGCATATCCCAGTACCCCCATAGCCAGGTTACATACCCAGATATTCATGTACTGGTCTGAGGGCCACGCATCTTTACCACCTTTAGCATTATACTTTACCCCATTTTCAAATGAGATGAAGCTTTCCCTAGAAGTGTAGGTTCTCGTGATGCCTGAAGTAGGATTTCCCGCGGGATCTTGCGTGGCTAACACAAACTCTATCCCTGTATCAGCTGCTAGTTTTCTAAATTGGGAGGGAGTAGAATATGCATCTGCATTTTTCCTTCTGTAATCCTCATTCAAGACCCTAATCTGCGAGCGGATTTGCTGATCACTGATATTTTGAGCCTCTGAGTGATACACTACATGTACCACTACAGGTACAGTTATTACATCCCTTTTAATTCGTAAAGCAGAAGCCGCTTTCTTAGGGTGGAAGCCTGTATGTCGTTCTATTCTATTTAGGCGCTGAAGCATGCTAGGATTTTTCCTCTCTAGGTGCTTCATATAATCCATGGTACCACAGTTCCTTTTATCCTGCGCATAGGCTACAGCCATAAAGAAACCCATCCCTACCAGAATAGATACGATCCTTTTCATGGGCGATTTACTTGATTGACTTAATACAAATTGTATACCATCAATTCATGTGCTACAGTAAACGGTTTTGAACTTAGTGTCTGAGTAGATGTACGATCGTATGGTGGGCTTTGATACTATTAGTTTAGCTGATGTGTATAAAACTACGAAACTCTGTGTTAAGAAATTGTTTTTTCGTGAAGATTTCAATGAAGATCCTTCAGTAAGTTCTGTTAATTGAATGTCTTTCCCCCCCATGGACTATTTTGCTTCTTGTGTTGTATACGAATAGTGTACAGGTTAAAAGGGTTATAATCATGAATGAGGGAGAATTATTCGGAAAGTCATTTGAACAACTAGGAGAAAAACTCCTGCAACAGGAGTTAAAGGCATGTCAAGCAGAAATCCTCGACATAGAAGCTGACAACCATGAGTTCTACTCTATTTTTCACCAAAGGCTCATGGGTTCCCTATACAACATACTTACCTTAACAGACCTGGGAAGTGCGAAGGATGATACCTTAAAGTCAGAAGACTGTCTTCCCTTAATAGCCTTACAAGGCAGAAAAATTCTGGATGAACTTAGCCAGATGATAGAGCTGCACAGAATGGAAAGCCAACCTACTGAAGGCACTGAAAAAGAAGTTAAGCTGGTAGATGTCTTAGAAAATGTTATACAAGTATGGAAAGCGGCTGCCAGCGTCAGAAAGCTACCTATCTCCTATCATATAGATAATGGGGTACCCCTAATCTTATCAGGAGATCAGCAGGGGCTGGAGCATGTTCTTTACAGAGTAGTCCAATATTTACTGGGATTTCTGGAAGAAGGAGAAATACAGATCCGTATTAATGGAGAAAAGAAATTTGATGGTGGAATCATTCTAGATGTGAGCATACAATGCTTCTCTAGCATGAAACCGGAATCCCTGGAGCAGGCCTGGGAAAAGACCAATTATACCTTTGACTGGCCTATCACTTTTGCACAGCGGAGGCTCTCCCTGATGAATGGAGAATTTGGCTGGAGAAACCCTCCCGCCTTCCCAGAAGGACAGAACTATATCTATGGTACTGAATTCTGGTTTACGCTTCCCATGAAGCGTATTAGTGATAACCAACCAGAACCACAGGCTACCAGCATACCTACCCATAATATTATGGTACCTGCTGAGGGAAAAATTCTAGTGGTAGAAGATAATCCCGTGAACCAATTAATCATTGCCAGAAATCTCTCTAACTATGGCTTTGAAGTACAGGTAGCTGACCATGGAGGAGAGGCCATTTCACTCCTTCAGGAACAACCCTTTGACATCATCTTCATGGATATAAATATGCCAGTCATGGATGGTATACGTGCCACTCGTATCATTAGGCAGGAAATCAATGATTCTATTCCCATTATTTCTGTTACTTCTAATGTCTTTGAGTCAGAAAAAAGGAGATACCAAGAAGTAGGAATGGATGACTATTTACATAAACCCTTTAGACGAGACCAGTTAATAAAAATGGTGAAAAAACACCTCCCCGCTCATACCTGAGATACCAGAATGGGTAAGAAATCGTATAGTCCTTACCCTATATGACTTGTATGATTAGTAGAAGATTACTTCTGAGATTTAGCCATTGTAAAATAAAAGATAGTCCCTATACCCTCCTTACTTTCCATCCATATTTCCCCCTGATGCCTGTCTATAATTCCCTTACAAATAGATAAGCCTATCCCCAGGCTGCCTTCCCCTCTTGCCCCTTCACCTCTCCGAAACATTTGGAATATGTGGGGTGCCACAGACTGATTAATCCCTCTACCATTATCCTCTATTCTAAACATCCAGTGGGTATCCTTATCTTCTGCTGAAATATGAATATGTGGATCTGGTTCCCTTCTGTACTTAATGGCATTGTGTATCAGATTCTGGAGCAGTTGGATCATCTGAAGAGGATCTGCCTGCACAAGTGGAAGGTTCTCAGAAGTTACATTCGCATTATTCTCTCTGATGGATAAACAGAGAATCTGGCAAGCATCTTGAATAGATTTCTCCAGGTCTACAGGCTCTAAATTAGGGGCCTGAGAGGTTATTCTGGAATAGGATCTAATTCCTTCAAGCATGCCCATCATTCTCCGTGCACCTGATCTGGCTATGTTCATATATTCTTTTCCCTGAGGGGATATAGAAGAACTCCCGTCCAGCTGAGCTAAATCTAAATAAGAGAGAATCATCCTAATGGGTTCTCGTAAATCATGTGCTACTACAGAAGTGAATTCCTGGAGGTGTTTAGTAGAATTTTTTACTTGGCTGCTGTGTTGGCTTACCTTATCTCCCAGTTGTTGATTGAGAGAATGCAGCTTTTGCTGGGTTTGAAGCCGGCTGATAACCACACCTATTTGTTGGCCTATGCTACAAATGATTTTCTTTTCGTAGGAGCTCAAGATATGCCTCTTTTTACTCCCTACACTGAGAGCGCCCATAATATTTTCTCCCAAAAAGATGGGAATGGAGGCCATAGAAAGAAACCCACTTAATTTATAGTGATGTGGCGCCATTAAATCATAATTTTCCGTGATAAAGGGCTTTCCGTGTAGAAAAACCCGGCTCATGGGAAAGTCATAAATAGATCCTCCATGGAAGTGAGACCAAGCATTCTCTGGCAGGTTATGTCCATACTCCATGATCACCTTCTGAGAATGATCATGCACTAAGAATACTCCTCCTGCATCAAAATCCAGTAATCTGAGGGTTTGATGGATGATTTGTTTATAAAGCTCTGTGAGATTTTCTGCCTGGTTGCAGGCGAGTACCACCTTATGAATGATATCTGTAGACTTAGCATAGCTCACCATGCTTTCCTCGAACTCCTTTATATGAGAAATATCCTTATTTATCCAGACTAGTTCTTCTGGATTTCCCGCATTATCACGCTTAAGAGAAAGGGAGGAAAGAACGTGAACGGGCTTGTGAGTTTGGTGTAGGTGTATGACTTCTCCTTTCCATGTACCCCCTTCCCAAACCTGCTGAAGCACTTCTCCACTGCTCGCATGTACATACTCTGTGTGGAGTAGCATATCCAAGGGTTGGAATATGGCTTCCTTGGATGTCCATCCATATAATTTTTCAGCCGCTGGATTCCATCCTTTGATGCAATTATCCAAGTCTACTGAAATGACAGCATCAGATATTAAATCATAAATACTATTGGCTTCTACATTAAGTAAAGGAATGGTGTTCATAGGTAATTAACAGTTTATAGGCTTGTTAATCTTATCAAATCAGTCGGACCCATGGTATTACAAGCAGCAATGAACAGCTAAGCATCCACTAGCTAATACAGTAGGTTCTGTAAGTAAGGATTATAAACAAAGCTAATATTTACGAAGAGGAAAATACATTCGCTGATGTATGTTAACATTGAATGGACCGTTAAAATTTCTGTCCATACATGCGATATATGAAGACTTCTAATGGCTTTGTTGGACAGGTTCCACCTTTTTTTCTTCCTGGATCAGCCTTTTAAGCATCTGGTAAATCTCTTCAGATTTCTCTTGAAGGTTGTTAATAGCCTTAGACTGAGTGAGTTTGAGGCGGAGGTAGCGCCAGGAGTCCCTCAGTTCTTTCCACATTTCATGGTACTTTAAAGATAGATAGCCCGCTACTGGAAGTAGGAAAAAAGCGCATATACCCCAGAGAAAACTCCCTGATAATAAACCTATTATAATGGAATTTATCAGGTACCATACAGGTAGTAAAAACATGCCAAACAGCATCCTGATAGAACTGTGGAACATATCATCTTTAAAGTTTTTCACTGCCACTTGATTAGCAACAAGCCCAAAAGGGTAATGAAATATCCAGCCAAGCAGAAAAAGGGGGAAACCTAACAGTAAGAATAGATGTAGAATTCCTAATATCATGGGAGAACCTAATCCTGAGAGGATAAATTTTGTGGGAAGCCTAAGGGTAGCACTTCCTTGTTGGATTTCTTCCATATGTTTTCTCATAGTCTCAGCAGCAGCTGGGGATTCGGGAATCCAGGCCTCTAAGGCATCTATCAGTTTTTTGCTAACACTAAACTCATTTAGGAGGGTCCTCTCCAGATTCATGTCTCCGGTGAGCTTAGGGCTATAAGCTTGATTGACAGAAACGATGGTATCATAGTATTCCTGGTTTCTTATATGCCAGGTAAGATGGGAAATTCTTTTCCTTACCTCCACCATCACACGGGTCATAGTCCGTGAGGGATTCTCTTGAAAATCTTCATAATAATCTTTTACAGAAATAGGCGCTCCATAATTAACCAGTAAGTCACTCCTAAACTTCGTGTGGGCACTATAATTTAGGCCTACCGGTACTATTTTTAGATCCAGGTCAAACTCACTCCTCTCTGCCGCTTTAAACCCTATTCTTACGAGTCCTTTCTTAAGGGGGCGTACAAAATATTTTCTCCCGTGATTTCCTTCTGGGAACATAATGACACTTTCCCCCGCCACTAAACTGTTCACACATCTATCAAAGATCTCCTCATTCTTTTTCAGGGTATCCACACCATCTCTCTGCCTGTAAATAGGGAGCATTTTCAGCATATTAAAAAAGGCGGCCCGTATTCCTTGCTCTATGAAAACGTCTGCTCTAGTCAGGAAAATGGGATGCTTATAAATCATACACCCCACAGCTACAGGATCCATGAGCGTGTTCTGATGATTAGATACATAAAAGGCGGGGTATTCCATGTTCTTGTGCTCCCTACCGGCAAATTGAAATCTTCTATGATATATCTTCAACCCGGTCTTTGCCAAGGACCAAATAAGTCTGTACAGGATTCTTTCTATGAGACTTTGTTTCCACATAAACGTTCACTTATCTATCTGTTTCTCAAGGCTACTTCCCCAGTCTGGCCCACAAGCTGGCCACTGTAAGACCAGAAATGATATGCCAAACACCCCAGAGGGCAGCTATCAGGGCCATACCGCCCAGACCATCAAAAAAGTTAGGGTTAAATATGATCACTAATGCCAGTCCTGAATTTTGGATGCCAGTTTCTATGGTAATAGAGCGCGTATCTGCCTCATCTCTACGGAAGAGTTTAGCCATACTAAATCCCCCCATGAAGGCTACTGCATTATGAGCTAATACAATGAGAATAATGTACTGTATATAATTCAGGAAAGCATCCAGGTTATTGTAGATGGCGATAACCACATAAAAGCCAAAAATCACGATGGATAATGTCCTGATCACTGGTGATATGCGCTTAGTAAAAGCAGGTAATTTATGGGCTGTCCACATCCCTAGTATAAGGGGGATAGCTAAGACTATGATAATAGTCACCACCATTTCCATAGGGTCTATAGAGATAACCTTCAGGAGCTGGGCAGTAGGTTCATACATATTAGCCCAAAAAGAAAAATTAAAGGGGGTCATGATGATGGAGAGCAAGGTAGAGATAGCGGTGAGGCTGACAGAAAGGGCTACATTCCCCTTGGCCATAAGAGAAATAAAGTTGGAAATATTTCCACCCGGACAGGCCGCCACCATAATCATCCCTAAAGCCATAGAAGGAATAGGCTTAATGAGTAGGATCAATAAATAGGTAAGGCCTGGTAATAAGATGAACTGAGAAAATATGCCTATGGCAGGGGAAAGGGGGGACTTAGCTACTCTCTTGAAATCATCTAACGTTAGAGATAAGGCTACCCCATACATAATGAAGCCAAGGGTGATATTCAAGATCACCAGACTCTCCGGACTGAAGGTTAATTGCGCTTGGTCAAGGAATTCCATTGATTCTACTATTAGTGGAAAGAGGTTTGGCTATTAATGGGATTAGCCACCTTTTTGTGAAATCATTTTATTCCCTCACTCTTCCAAAGGCTAACGTTTTTAACATCCATTTAGGTAGCGCCTGCTCAGGATCGCGTTTCCGAAGGTTTAAATACCATCCGATACTTTTCATGATCGGAATTTTATGTGTTTCCACAAACTCTATTAACGTACCATCAGGATCTTCTATATATGAGAAATGACCAGCTGCCTCCCCCATATCAAAGCTTTCTCCTGTGTCTCCTCTGCTATCTACGGTAAAAGGGAAGCCAGCAGCTTTACACATATCTTCTAACTCTGCCATCCCATTTATGTCAAAACATAAATGAATGAACCCCAGGTCTCCCCACAGCCTATCTTTATACATCTTTTGGGGCGTCCTTTCCTTAGCTTGGATGAGTTCTATACTGGTCAGCCCAAACATCTTACTAAAAGCACCTTTCCTGGCCTCTCTGTGCGTTAATAGCACCCTTCTAAATACCTCATTCCCGCCTGGCAGATGGTGAATATCATCAAACTTCCCTTCCTTATCATAGATAACCTGATCATATCCCAGGATATCAGAATACAGCTTCCTGGAAGTATCTATGTCACTCACTCCTATCAAAGCACCACTTATACCGCCAGTACTCCTGGGATCTCTTGAAAACCAGTCCTCTTCTTTGACTATTTGGAAGAGATTTCCATAAGGATCAGTGATGAAAAAATGAGGATTCCCGAGTGGATCGTGCTGAAGGCTGCCGGGCGTTAAGCCTTTACTCTGTAATTCTCTATGTGTCCGGGGGACATCCATGCTCTTAATCTTGGCAGCATAAATACCAAGATCCCCTATAGAGATTTCAAAAGTTGGCGGTTGGGGGGTACGACTCACGTACTGCCATATCTCCAGTCCACCACCACCCTGTATACTTATGGCTAGAATAGCATGTCTACTTTGAGGCTTACCATCTGTGTAAGGAAGCATACGGTTAGCTTCTGCTGCCTCATCAAAAATGGGGATATCCATCCCAAACGCTTTCCTGTACCATGCGAAAGCCTCCTGTACATTAGGAATTCCGACCCCTATTTGCTGAATACCGCTGATTATGACGCCCATATGTTAGCTACTAGTCCTTTTTTTTATGGGGCCAAAGATAGTCAGCAATTACATAAGGCCAAAGTACTCTACCTACCAGCTACAAGCCTAGGTAGGACTTACCTTTCTAGCAATACTGTAAAAAAGGGAAGGAAAAAATCTTCTGATCTGTAGTAAAAGAACCTCCCTATTCCCAATGTTCACCTCCTTTTTTCCCGAAGATACAGCTTTGAGAATTTTCCTGGCATATACATCTGCGGGGATTCCCTCCTCCTACCCTTTATCTATCTTACCATAGGTAGACCCATCATTATTGAGGGCAGGAACAGAAATTTGTGTTTGTATTCCCTCTGGATTCACAATGGTTACCTTCACCCCTTGATCATGAAGCTCTAGCCCCACCGTCTCAAAAAAACCATTCAAAGCATGTTTGGCAGCAGAGTAAGCGGACCGCATGGGAAACCCAAGCTTTCCTACCACACCACTAATAGCTGCTAAATGTCCCTTCTCTCTTTGGATCATTTGGGGGAAGACCAGCTTAGTTCAGGCTACATGTCCGAAATAGTCTATCTCCATCAGCCTACGGTCTACGCTGAAGTCAGTCTCATGGGCTAAGCCACGCATACTTATCCCTCCATTATTGATGAGCATATCTATCTGGTGCGCTCCT
>JBCCLI010000097.1:0-17838 GCA_039026975.1 Bacteroidota bacterium
CTGTATTTCACCATTCCCTATGGCTTCATTGGCAGCTACCTCACTGTCGTAAACCTTGGCTGAGCCTTCAAAACGCTCTCCCTCTTTCCCGGTGATTTTAGCTACACTCCCCTTCTCTGCCAGGTTACCGAAGAGGATCTGCAAATGCCCACTCGGCTTTAGGGGATTAGAAATGGGCCTAAAGATGTCCTGGCTGTGCGGTAAAGCGGGAAGTTCTTCCAGATTTTCTGCTACCGACTTTCCGGTTACTGTCAGGCAATCTCCATGCAGATAGCCTTCTTGCAGCATATACTTCATTACTGCAGGCGTGCCTCCTACTGCGTGTAAATCCTCCATTAGATACTTTCCGCTAGGCTTCATGTCTGCCAGGAAGGGGGTTTTATCGCTGATTTTTTGGATATCCCGCAAGCTGAGGGGAATTCCCACTGACTTAGCCATGGCTATCATATGCATGACGGCATTAGTGGAACCGCCAAGTGCCATGATCATGGTCAGGGCATTTTCAAAAGCTTCCTGGGTCATGATGTCCCTCGGGCAAATATTTTGTTGGAGTAAGCTTTTAATAGCAGCTCCCAGCCTGCCACATTCTTTCTGCTTTTCAGGGCTTACCGCAGGATTAGAGGAATTATAGGGTAAAGACATACCCATAGCTTCTATGGCAGTGGACATAGTATTGGCGGTATACATACCTCCACAGGCCCCAGCACCTGGACAGGCATTATGGATGACACCTTTATAGTCCTGGTCTGAAATTTTACCTGCCACATGCTCTCCCCAGGCCTCAAAGGCGGAGACTATATTAAGCTTTTGATTTTTATACCGGCCAGAGGCTATGGTTCCTCCATATACTAAGATCCCCGGCCGGTTAAGCCTCCCCAGCGCCATCATGGCGCCAGGCATATTTTTATCACAGCCTACTACAGGAATAACGGCATCATACCACTGGGCCCGAACTACTGTTTCTATAGAATCAGCTATAATATCCCTGGAAGGCAGAGAGAAGCGCATACCAGCTGTCCCCATACTAATCCCATCACTCACCCCTATGGTATGGAAAATCAAGCCTAGTAATCCTGTTTCTTGAACGCCCTTCTTTACCTGGGTAGCTAGTCCATTGAGGTGCATATTACAGGGGTTCCCCTCATATCCGGTACTCACTATCCCTACCTGCGCCTTTTTTAGGTCTTCATCTGTTAATCCCAGGGCATGAAGCATGGCCTGGGAAGCAGGTTGGGAATCACTTTGGGTGATCGTCTTACTGTAGTTATTCTCACTCATAGGTAGCAGTCCTCGCTCTTTTCTTAGATAACTGTAAAATGAAAGTTATCTCTCTCTGTAGTTAGTTTCTTATATTTTTCAGCTAACATGTAGCCGGCACTATCTTCCCATTGTATGGAAAGTATGTGATTTTCTATTCTCTCAACCGGACAAACCTCCAGGCTTGTACTGGTTAAAAAGGCTGAATCAGCTTCTAGCATAAATTCTGGAGTAATAAATCTTTCACTTAGGCTGATATCCAGCTCTCTGGCGAGATCTATAATGGTTTGTCGGGTGATCCCTGGAAGGATATTTCCGCACGGAGGGGTATAAAGCACATCATCTTTTTCAAAGAAGATATTAGCTGTGGAGGCCTCTGCTACGTAGCCATTATTATCCAACAGTACAGCATCATCAAATCCCCTCTTTCCTGCCTCGCTAGCAGCCATGAGAGAATGGATATACTGACCGCTAATTTTGGCATCCTGAATAAGGGAGGCAGGATCAGGACGCTGTATCTTGGATATCCCTAAAGAGGATGGTCTTGAGGCTAATTCAGGGATCCACTCTGTTACCATGAGGCATAGCACTGACTTTTCGGCTGGCATCAGCTGGGGATCTGGCTCTGAAATAAGTAGCGGCTTAATGAAGGCATCTGTCAGATTATTTCTTCTCAACAGTTCATAGGAAAGCTCTACCAACTGCTCAAGGGTATAGCTCACTTCAAATCCTACACTTTTGGCGGCGTGCAAAAAGCGTTTATAGTGATCCCTTACTTTGAATAAACGCGCACCTGCCGCAGTCTCATAGGAGCGGATTCCCTCAAATACGCTGGTACCGTACTGAAAAGAGTGGCTACACACAGATACGAAAGCCTGATCAGCTCTTGTAAACTTCTGGTTCCAAAATACGATATCCCCTATTTGATTCATATTAAATGAATTGCGAATACGTGCCCTATTAAGCTTGAAGCCATCCTCATTACTGAGGATGGCTTCATAAAAATGTTATACTAAAATATAGCCACCCTCAGTGTTTCCACACAAGTACCAGAATACTCAGGTTTAGAGAGACGACTACCATATAATCTACATCAATGAAAGTATTGAAAAAATGTTAAGGCCAAATATGAAGTATTTTATTAGAATGTCCAAAAGAAATGAAAATTTTACATTGAACACTATCTTTTTTTTTCAGGATGGTAATTAATTAGCGCCTTTTAGTGGGTTCCACTATTTTCTATATACTTCATTAGCCCTTCCTTGTAGGTATTACTTACGGGAATTTCTTTTTCCCCAATTTTAATCCTGTTATGCTGAACCATAGAAATATGTTTTAATCCTACTATATAAGACTTGTGAACCCTCATAAAGTCAGCTGAAGGGAGATTATCCAGCATATTAGTCATGCTCATAAGGGTGAGAATTTTTTGTCCATTAGTGTGAACGGCTACATAGTCCCTCATACCTTCAATATACTGAATATCAGCATAGTTAATCTTGAAGTAACGAGTATCAGACTTAATAAAAATAAACTCCTTTTCTTCTCCTATAATATCAGAGCCGGATTCATCTAACTGCTTGAGTTTTTGGGCTTTATTAACTGCCTTCAAGAAACGCTCAAACAGGATGGGCTTCAGTAAATAATCTACTGCATCCAGGGAGTAGCTCTCCAAAGCATACTGAGAATAGGCTGAAGTGAAAATAACCAAGGGCTTCTCAGGGAGAGACTGAAGTAACTGTAAGCCATTTAAGTCTGGCATCTGGATATCCAGAAATAGTAGATCCACCTTATCATGCTGTAGAAAAGTGGAAGCCTCTACTGCATTCTCAAAGGAATCTACCAACTCCAGGAAGGGGACTTTTTTAATAAACCTGGCTAATATCTCTATAGCTAGGGGCTCGTCATCTACCACAAGGCATCTCATATTACTGTAATGTTTTAGGGATTACTAATACTACCCGGTAGAGGGTATGGTCTTCATTTATATTTAGATCAAATTCTCCTTTGTATAATAATTGCAGTCTCTTCCTCACATTCCTTATGCCTATTCCCCCATACATTTCTTCTTTTACATCAAAGGACCGCTTATGTACAGAATTTTCAATCATGAACATTACCTTCTTTTTATGAACTTCACATACGATATGAACCCATGAAGAGAAAGTATTACTGATTCCGTGCTTGAATGCATTCTCTACAAATGGAATACATATCATAGACCCTATTTCCACCCCATCTGGGTTTCCTTTTACCTCAAAAGAAATTTCCACCTTGTTTTGTACCCTCATCCTCTGAAGGTCCAGATAATTACTGATATAAGTCAGTTCTTTCACCAGGGGAACTCTGTCGTCATAGGATTCATACAGCACGTAGCGCATCATATGGCTAAGCTTGGCTATTCCTTCTGCTGTACTTTCATCATCATTTTTCAGGGCCATCCCATACAGCGCATTTAAGCTGTTAAAAAGAAAGTGAGGGTGGATTTGATGCTTAAGGGCAGATAACTCTGCTTTGAGCTTCTCCTGTTCCAGGTCTCCCCGGATTTTCTGCTGCCGGATCCAGTCATAGCTAAACCCATAAAGATTAGCCGTAATTAACATGACGGTATTCATAAGCCCGTTAGGAGAAAAGAAGGTAGGGATCTGCATTTGCTCTTCAGGATAGGTAGCTAACAGAAACAGAAAATCTATCAGGCTTTCCCCTATAGTGAATCCCAACCAATACATAGCATTTATATACAAAAAATAGTACCCTTTACGAGACTTTAGAAACTTGGGCAGAGATACATGTGCATAGCCGTAAAAGAGGACGGCATTCAAGATAGCCCCATACAAGAAAAAGATGGTGGTTTCTACCTCCGTCAGGGGATCTACTGAGAACTCCAATAATCCGAATGGCAGAGGACTCAGAATAAGAATAATGGCCAGCCAAATAGCTGCATGGATCAGGATGTACAGGACTCTGGCGAATCGCATAAAACTCCGGCTAATAAGCACTATTTACGAATAAGACCATTAGGCGACCCTTAAAATGGCCCTACTATTCCTGCTTATCTACCAATATATGTGTTTTTTATGCCAGTAGAAAAGGACAGCCTTTCAGCTCTTCAACCACTTTTTAGTAAAAACCCTCTGCTGAGTGGATAGGCTTAGCTGATATACACCTGCCGGTACAGGTAAAACAGGAACTTCTATCTCATGCATACCTTTGTCCAGCTTCTTCTCCCAAACCACTCGCCCTTGTATATCTATCACCCTGAGGGTAGCGCCATCTGGTAAAGTAGCGCCTACTGGTAATATACTGATACTGGAAGAAGGGTTATTTGAAAGGATAATGTCTTTCAAGGCTTCCCCCTTGATCTGAGCAGACACAGAGTTAGAGTAAGATATCTGCCCATTCTCATCATGGTAAACCATGCGATAATAATTAACCCCTGGTTCAGGCGCTGTATCTATAATGCGCTGAGGGGTAGCAGCTTGTTGAGATGGGGAAATAGGCGCAGTCAAGATAGGTTCCCATTCCTTAGTATCCAGGCTTCTTTCCACCTTGAGCTCTGCCAAAGCAGCAGGTTGGGAAGTATACCATGTAAGGTGTACCTGTCCATCTTGTATTTCTTCCATCTGCAAGATAAGCGGGGTAGCTGCCAGCACAGCTCCTAAACAATCCCCTACAGACGTAGCATACACTTCCCCTGAGGCTACAGGAGTAGCAAAGGTGGAAGTCCCATTGGTGGCATCATAAGCAGTAGCCGTTATGACTCCCTCAAGTACTTCCGCTAAAAACCAGTTGCCAAAGCCATCCACTACTGCTGCGCCAAAATAGAGATCTCCCTGTGGAACCACAGTCAGTACACAACCCACCGTTCCATTATCAGGTTGACGAAATACCTCTATGACGTCTCCGGGATTACCAGTTCCTGTTACTAAAGCAGGTCCGGCCAAGGTAATGACAGGAGGGGCCTTAGTGTTATTAGCATTATTAAATAGAAAGATTCCATTAGTAGAAATGCATTGGAGAACATTAGCTGATACCTGATTCCTTACAGCTCCCGTTCCGGTATCAATGATGGATATGCCGTCTTGTCTGGATGATATTAGATTTGCCTCGCCAGCTACAGTACCGCCTATTACGTTGTCAGAGCCGGTTACTGCTATCCCTGTAGCTTCAAAATTATCACAATCATTCTCAGTAGAGAAAATCTCATTTCCCTTAACTACACAGGAACTAGATTGCGATAGGCTGATACTCAGCCTATTACAACCTATTCTATTTCCTAATACCTGAACGTTAGAGGAGAGTCTGATCATGATGGCCTCATTACCGCCAAATCCCGCCAAGCAAGCATCAGAGTTAGGAAGAAGCTCCAGGTTATTCTCTCTTACAGTCCCGGAAGGAACTGACAAAAGTTGGATCCCATTATTAATGAAATCATCTACCACATTTTCTGCTATGATAGCCCCTGTACTATTGGCTCCACGTACGGAAATTCCGTCATAACAGCCCGTGATCCTTAGTCGGTAAACTTCGCATTCTGCTGCCTGGATGAGTAAACCGGAATCAACTATAGGCGCATCTGCAATCACAATTTTAGGATCTGTGCCCCCAAAACCGTTATCTGGTTGGGTGGCCCCATCAATCCACAAGGTATCCATAATGGTAGGTAAAGTTGTTACTAAGGTGATGGTATGAGGAGGGATACCTACAATGTCAAAGATGATACTATCACGTCCAGCATTCCCATTGGCATCAGTTATCGCTTGGCGGAGTGATCCGGCACCAGCATCATTATTATTGGTAACTATGTATGTAGTAGCGTGTAAGGAAGGGCAGAGCAAAAGGAGGAAAAAGAGCATACTCAGCTTATTCATCCTACTTTAGTGGTATGTGTACGTTATAAAAACTTCAGTTCAGAAATAGTATTATATGAATCACACAGTAAATGTAATAAGTATTCAATTAAAAATCCCCTTATCCTAAGATAAAGGGATCTATATTCACACTGTTCTCCTATAGCCGTTCTTACTTATATACTTCTTCCATGTCTTCCAGCCTGTCTTGTAGCTTCTCTAGGCTTTTTTTCAACTGGTCCTGAAACTGCTTACTTTCAAACTTACGCTGCAGTTTATTAGCCAGCGCTTCCATCTCGGGCAGCATTTCTTCAAAATAGGGGATCATCTCATCCGCAAAATCCACGCCTGCCTCAGTGGCTATCCGCATATTCTCCTTAATGATTTCAAGATGTTCTTCATCTGTTTCTTCAATCATTTGTAGGGTGCGGTCCCTGTATTGATAAAGGTAGTATCTCATGGCATCCGTGCTAAGGTCTGTCTTCTCTTCCAGACTAAGTTCATCCTCAAATTTAGGATAGCTCTCTTCCCAGAACTCCCTCATTTGTTCATTTCTCTCTACCCAATCTTCTTCCTCATAGGTATCAAAATCTGATGCTACCTGAGCAACAAAATGCTCATGATCATGAATAAACTGTTTCTTGGTAAATGGGCCACAACCCACTACTAGCCATAGGCTAATCATCACAACTAATATGCATCTTTTCATAGATCGGAATAGTTCATTTGTACTAAAAAACACCCTTACCTATCAGGCTCCATATATGACTAATGGATCATATTTTTTGACTTTAAGGTAAAGCTGAGGTTTATTTTTTCTTTTGATTTACTAATATATACCTCAAATTTAGGAGCCGTAACCACTTAGCCGATTATTCAAGATGCTACAGATTGAGATGGAACGCATAACAGAGTTCAACCAAGAGGAACTTTCATTGCTGACCGATAAAGCCATGATGCCTCTTAAACAGCGCATTTCCGGGAAACTGGAAGAAATGCTTAGCGAGTTACATACCCAACTTAATGGAGTTATCCTGGATACAGCCTACGACCTACCTGAAAGTATCTTCACACAAGGACCTAAGATCTCTAAAGGAGAGAACTATAGAAGCTACTCCTACAGGGTGTTAGATTTTCCCAGACATATACAGCAAGGAGATATTTTTCTCTTTAGAACCCTGGTCTTGTGGGGGCACCATTTCAGCTTTCACTTAATCTTAAGTGGTTCCTATCTTGAAAAATACGGTCCACGCCTATGGTCATATCCTAAGAAATATCCTGCAGGCTTTTATTGGGTGACAGATGAGACTCCCTGGGACTGGGTGTATCAGCCCCAAACTTACACTCCTATCAACAGAATGAGTCCTGCCGAGATAGAAAAAGCAGTTAATGACCAATCCTTCGTAAAAATTACCTGTTTCCTCCCTCTGGATGGCTACGCCAAGATGCACAAAACAGGACTACAGAGTTGGCAGTTTTGGCAAAGAGTGTTGTTTGACAAGAAAAGGGGATAACAGCCTAGAAATGTAGGCTAAAGGAGTCTGCATCTTTCCATACGGGAAAACGCTTTCTGTATTTCTTCATGGGAGCAGGGTCTAGTTCCGCTGTCAGTAATACCTCCCTTTCTTCCTCATAGGCTAACTCATCTCCCACATAGCTCAGAATAGTGCTATGTCCTGAATAAGGGACTTCAATTCCGTCTACCCCTACCCTGTTTACTCCTACTATATAAGCCTGGTTTTCTATGGCTCTTGCCTTGAGTAAGGCATCCCAGTGGTGCACCCGTTTGGAGGGCCAGTTAGCTACATACACTAATAGATCATAGCTCAATTCCTGCTCTGCGCCCATCTTATTTCTACTCCACACCGGAAAGCGTAGGTCATAACAGATCTGAGGGCAGATCTTCCAGCCTCTGTACTCAAAGCTTACCCACTCCTGCCCTGCATCATAGTGCTGATCCTCATTGGCCATTCTGAACAAATGCCTCTTATCATACTGGGCTATCAACCCTTCTTCACTTACTGCCAGCAGCCTGTTATAGAATTTCTCATTCTCCTGAATAATTAGGCTCCCTACCAATAGGCATTGATGCCTCTTTGCCATTTCAACCAGCCACATATGCGTTTCCCCTTCCATAGCTTCATAGCAGGAGGGAGAAGACATAGTGAATCCTGTAGTAAACATTTCTGGCAAAATGATGACATCTACAGCTGAGGATTTCTGTTCAAGCATCTCCTCAATTTTATGTCTATTCAAGGAAGGATTTTCCCAGGCAAGGTCAAGCTGAAGGGCAGCTACTGCTAAAGGTTTCATGTATAAATTATCATCAGGAAGTAAGCCGGAATGACCCTCACAAGCAAAGCACTATAATCCATAAAAACAAACAGATAAAAGCAGATAAATCCTTTTAAAGCATTGGATAATTAATATTTTTACGCCCTTAACATAAACACACACAATCTATGAGCTTTATTGAATCTATCTTTGCCCGCGAAATTCTTGATTCAAGAGGTAATCCTACTGTGGAGGTGGAAGTTCTTACCACAGATGGAGAAGTGGGGCGCGCTGCTGTACCCTCAGGTGCCAGCACTGGTATGCACGAAGCGGTAGAACTAAGAGATAAAGATGAGGACAGATACATGGGAAAGGGTGTTCTCACAGCCGTACAGAATGTAAATGAAATCATCGCCCCAGAACTAGAAGGTAGCCTGGTAACGGATCAGGCTGACGTAGACCAAATTCTCCTGGATTTAGACGGCACTGCTAACAAAGGCCGTTTGGGTGCTAATGCTGTGCTGGGGGTCTCTTTAGCAGTAGCCAGAGCCGCCTCCTTACACTTAGGGCTTCCCTTATACCGCTACATAGGCGGCGTCAACGCACGTACCCTCCCACTCCCGTTAATGAACATCATAAATGGAGGCAGCCATGCTGATAATTCAGTGGATATACAGGAGTTCATGATCATGCCTGTAAAAGCAGAATCATTCAGAGAAGCGCTTAGAATGGGAGCAGAAACCTTTCATACCCTTAAGAAAGTCTTGAAAGGCAGAGGCCTCAGTACAAATGTAGGGGATGAAGGAGGATTTGCCCCAAATCTCAAGTCTAATGAAGAGGCTGTCACGGTAATCCTGGAAGCCATAGAAAAGGCAGGCTATAAGCCGGGAGAAGATATTTACTTAGCCCTGGATGCTGCCAGCTCCGAGTTCTATGATACCGAGAAGAAGAAATATGTATTTAAAGACTCGACCGGAGATGAGCTTACGTCTTCAGAAATGGTCAGCTACTACAAGGAATGGTGCAGTAAATATCCCATTGTTTCCATAGAAGATGGCTTAGACGAGAATGACTGGGAAGGATGGGCTGAGTTAACCAAGGAAGTTGGGAAGGATGTACAGCTGGTAGGAGATGACCTATTTGTTACCAATGTAGATTTTCTTTCCAGAGGGATTAAGGAGAATGTAGGGAACTCCATTCTGGTAAAAGTAAATCAGATAGGTTCACTTACAGAAACCCTGAATACCGTACAGTTAGCTACGAGAAACCAGTATACCAGCATTATTTCTCACAGAAGTGGAGAAACAGAGGATACTACCATAGCTGACATTGCGGTAGCCCTCAATACAGGCCAGATAAAAACCGGTTCTGCCTCCAGAAGTGATAGGATAGCTAAATATAATCAGCTACTCAGAATAGAGGAAGAATTAGAAGGAGCTGCTATTTACGGTGGGTTAAGCTTCCCTTTTGCCAAATAGTTTGACCTACTTACCTAATATTTTATACCCCAGGCTTCCTTTTTGGAAGTTGGGGTATATTTGTGACTAATTGTTCAGATGAGTATGAGGTTACCCATTACTTTTTTCCTTTCAGTTACGCTACTCTTCCCAGCCTACAGTCAGGATACTACCGCCCAACAAATCCTTGATAAATACATGGTCAACTCAGGGGGCCTAGCTTTATGGAGTAAACTTGAATCCATCCAGTTTACAGGGACGGTGAGCATGGGGGAAGAAACCTACCCCCTAAGTGTTATCCAGGTAAAGCCTAACCTACAGCGGGTGGAAATGGATATAAGGGGAAAAACGGTGGTTCAGGCATTTGACGGGCAGCGAGCATGGATGCTGAACCCCTTACAAGGAAATGCTACGCCTACCTTCCTACCTGAAGATCAACTCCTGGAGTGGCAGCCTAATTCTCTGGAGAATAACCTGATTACCCCCGAGAAAAAAGGAATAAGCCCTAACCTGATAGGAAAGGTGAATATAGAAGATAATGAGGTATACATGATCAGCTTAACTAATGAGAAAAACCTCATTGAGTTCTACTTTATTGATCCCGTTTTCTACCGACCCATTCTCAACCGGAAAATTATCCCCGCAGGTCCTGCCAAAGGTCAAAAGCTAGAAACTTACCTGAGAGATTACAAAGAAACTGAAGGTTATATGCTGCCTTACTCCTTGGAAACTCGGATAAACGGACAGCTAATCCAGAGGATCAATTGGGAGAGCATTAGCGTTCAGCAGGAAGTGGACACTAAGCTGTTTATCTTTCCCCCTCTCCTCCCTGAATAGCCCATGACATCCTTCTTCCTATCACATAAGCAACAAGCTCTACAGCAGCTTGGTCGTATATTTAGATTCACATGGAGAAAAAGAATCAATACTCTCTTGAAAAATATAAGGGATATCTGCCATTACTGGTAGCTACTATCATTATCCTCATTGGGTTGAACTTCCTTCAAGCCTATAGCTTTGCCTGGAAATTCAGCTGGATAGGACTGGTATCCCTAGCAGGCGGTGTGTTAGCCAGAGAGGTAGGAGACGTGCATCCTACCTATGGAGGGGTGCTGGTGGGGGTTCTCTGCTTCATAGGGATGCGCTTCCTGTATGAGGGAGATATCTTTCTCCCCATTTTCGCTTTTATCATGGCCAGCACGGGGGCTGAATATATGGATGGGCTGAAGGCATGGAGAGGGAGAACTTTTATGCAAAAAGTATTCATTCCTGCTATTCTCACCCCGGTAGCAGGATTTATTCTATTTCCCTTTGCCTTTTCCATGGCACTAAATTCTGCTGAAAAGACGCCTAGCCCGGAACTATCTTTTGTTACCATAGATAATGATCCTATTCTCCCAGCAGACTTAGCAGGAAAAGTAGTAGTCTTGGACTTTTGGGGTACCTGGTGTGGGCCCTGCCTAGCAGCCTTTCCTGATATGGAAAAACTGTATGCCTCCTACCAGGAGAATGAGGAGGTAGCTTTTTGGTTTGTAAATACCCTGGGAAATGGGGACACCCCTCAAAAAATACAAACCTTTCTAGCCAGAAAAGAGTATGGCCTCCCTATGGCCATGGACACATATGGCATTCAGGGAAAACTAGACATCACCTCTATACCTCATACCCTACTCATAGATAAGGAAGGAAATATTAGATTTAGGCATGTAGGCTTTTTCCCCGGAGAAAATTTACCTGCTACGCTAGGAGAAAAAATAGATCAACTCCTGGCAGAGTAAGCTTTTACCTTCCAGTAGGGATCACCCTTGGAACTCCTGCATCTTCCATAGCTGAGTCAAAAGCCTGAACATCTTCTGCAATAATCTTGTCTATTCTATCTTGATAGGCCTTATATTCTGCTTTCAGGTCTTGATACCGATCATAGCACCCTTGTGTGGGTCTGGCATCCTGTCCATTCACAGTAGAATAGAGATATGCAAATTGGTCATCTAGCCTTGGAGGATAGTTAATAGGATCCTGGCTACTTTCATTTTTTACCTGAATCAGCTCCTCCTCTATCTCTGTGAGTTTGACTCCCAGCTCTTCTGCCATGATCATCAAGGACCTATCATAGCCGGCCTTGACTGCTCTCTTGGCCATCTCTTTGGTTTGTGCTTTAATGGACCTGATTTTTCCTATGTTCTCGTGAATTTCTTCCAGGCTGCTCTGCACCTCCCGGGTCAGACGAAACTGCTCTTGCAAATCTGCCTCTGTAGCCTCCCACCTGGGATCCGCTTTAATCTCCAACTCACAACTCAGCTGCTGATCTCCCGCCTGCAGTTCTATCAGATAAGTAGCCGGAGGAGCAGAAGCACCGCCAGTATTAGCTAAAGACATAAAGGAGCCTTTTTGAAGAACTACCTTTGGGTATTTCATATCCCAGATAAATCGATTCAGGCCAGGTCTCAGGGTCAGCTTCCCTTCCATTAACTCCTTATCAGCTTGGGTACTAAAGGTTCTGATGAGCTCGCCATCTTCTTCCTTTATGAGCAGCTTTACAGGTTCTGAGAGTTGGTTTTCAGGGATATATAGGTACACAGTAGCCCCTCTGGGAGCAGATTTTGGCGCAGCATTTCCACCGCGAAATCCTCTCATTTGGGTACGGTAAGCTTCCCTGGGCTCAAAGAGGTAAGCTGAGGCCAATTCTCCCCCAAACTTTTCATCATGCAAGGGACTCAGGTCATCCAGAATCCAGAAAGATCTCCCCTGAGTAGCTATAACTAAGTCCTTTCTGTAAACCAACATATCTGTGATAGGCGTAAAGGGAAGATTCAGCTGGAAAGGAGCCCAGCTCTCCCCTTCATTAAAGGAGATATACATTCCAAACTCTGTCCCGGCGTATAGCAGGCCTTTTCTATTAGGGTCTTCTCTGACCACTCTCACAAAATGATCTTCAGAAATCCCATTATCCCCATTTGTTAACAGCTTCCAGTTCTTTCCATAGTCATTAGTGAGGAAAACGTAGGGGCTATCATCCCCATCTCTATACCTGTACACAGTCATGATGCACCTCCCTTCCTGATGAGTAGATACATCCAGGGTATTTACAGTCCCTTCCTTAGGCATGGCTGCTGGGGTAACCTCCTGCCAACTTTCTCCCCCATTACGACTAATATGCACCCTCCCATCATCTGTACCTGCCCAAAGTTCTCCTGCTGTCAAGGGAGATTCTTCGAAAGAAAATACAGTGGTGTACAATTCCACCCCTGTGTGATCATGCTGAACAGGTCCTCCTGGAATGTCATGGTAGGCATCATTATTAGTGGTTAAATCCGGACTGATAACTTCCCATGTATTGCCTTGATCAGTAGACCTGTGTACGTACTGCGAGCAGTGGTATAAGGTATTAGGATCATGAGGAGATAAACGTATAGGTGCGTTCCACTGGAAGCGGTACTTAATATCTCTGGGTGCTACCCCATCATGCATTTGTGGGTAGGCTACTATGTTCCGTGTATGTCCTTTGCTTCTGTCCGTTCTGTCAATTCTCCCTATATAATTTCCGGCATAAATCACATCCGGATTACGAGGGTCTATAGCTATATGTCCACTTTCTCCCCCTCCTACGGCATACCAGTGCTGCTTAGGGCTAATTCCCCCCGGGCTATTACTAGGGACAGTAATGGTAGAATTATCCTGCTGGGCACCATAGACTCTATAGGGGAACTGATTATCTACTGAGACCCTATATAATTCAGAGGTGGGCTGGTTATACTGCGTAGACCAGCTACGGCCACCATTAAATGAGACATTAGCTCCCCCATCATTAGACTCTATCATAATGTCTGTATTATGGGGATTCACCCATAGACAGTGATTATCTCCATGTGGAGTGCGGATTCTGGAGAATGATTTCCCGCCATCCACGGACTTATAAAATCCGGTATTGGTTACATATACTGTATGCTCATCCTGAGGATCTGCGAAGATGCGAGAATAGTACCAGGCTCTTTGCCTCAGGTTGTGGTCTCTATTGATTCTTTTCCAGCTAACCCCTGCATCACTGGAGAAATAAATTCCCCCCTGGGTCTCATCTTTAGCTTCTCTGATGACCCATAGTTTCTGTGGATTTACTGGAGAAATGGCTAACCCTATCCTTCCTGCTACTCCTGTGGGGAGTCCTCCAGCTAGCTTAGTCCATGTCTCTCCATGGTCTGTACTTTTATATACCCCTCCTTCTTCATCCCCATCTATGAGAGTCCAGGGTTTCCTTTCTACCCGCCAAAACCCTGCATACAATATCCTGGGGTTAGTAGGGTCTATTACCATATCTATGGCCCCAGTTTTATCACTGATAAAGCATACCTTTTCCCAGTTCTTCCCTCCATCCGTACTTTTGAATACACCCCGCTCTGTATTAGGGGCAAAAATATTTCCAAGGGCAGCTACATATACCCAATCAGGGTTTTCAGGATGGATAACGATTTTCCCTATTTGGCCTGCCTCCTTCAGCCCTATAAAGCTCCAGCTTATCCCTCCATCTACAGATTTATAAATCCCTTTTCCGGTGGAGATATTTCCCCTGGGGCTAGCTGAACCCGTCCCCACATATATGACATTAGGATCTGAAGGGGCCACTTCTACTGCTCCTATAGACCCTACCGTTATGAATCCATCTGTGATGTTTTTCCAGCTAGTTCCTCCATCTATGGTTTTCCAAACACCCCCTCCAGTGGTCCCCATAAAAAAGGTGTAAGGCTGATCTGGAATCCCGGTAACTGTGGTTGCTCGTCCTCCTCTGTAGGGGCCTATGCTCCTGTAGGCTAGCCCCTGCATCCAGGCCTCCTCAGGTGCATCTTTTTGGGCAGTTATGGGAAAGTAAGAAAAAATCAGGCATAGCAGGAACGCCAGCCTAAGGGATAAGTACAAGTGGTTTCTCATAATATTCTCAGTAGATAAGAAATAAAAGTAAGGAATTTTTAGCGCTTGCTTAGGATAATTGAAAAATTCTCAGCCACTATCGTACATAATTACGCTTAATGGAGAAGTATTCTTGAAAAGTACCTCTTCTCCCTAAACTATTTCATGCTGAATTTACTTTGAAAATAGGAACTACATGCTGGTAAAGGATATATTCTTCAAATGTTTTCTTCTGATCCCAACATGCCATTTTGGATGCACAGGAAATACATAGAATGGCTGAGGGATTGTCAGGCGGAAATATGCTGTCTCTAAAAAACGCTTCCTTTCTCGCCCTTGGCAAGTATGTAGCCAAATCCAGATACATCAACTCATCATGAAATCCTCATCATTTATCAATTCTATTCTCAAGGGAATCAGTATGATATCAGTCATAGGGCTGGCTATTGTAGCTTTATGTGTAATAGGCTACGCTACCTATGAAACCTATCTAGTCATAAAAACAGTGGCTGACGGGAGTTCTACTGAAGGAGATGTGGTCAATAAATCTCTATATGCAGTTGATATGCATCTACTAGGAATAGCCCTTCTTATTATGTCCATAGGCTTATTTGAGCTCTTTATAAGCAATATAAAAGGGCTGCCAGACTGGCTAGTGGTGAAAGATCTTGACCAACTCAAATCTATGCTGGTAAAGGTGGTCATAGTGGTTATGAGCGTTTCATTTACCAGTAAAGCAGTTACCTGGAATGGAAAAACGGAACTACTTGGATTTGGGGTAGGAATAGGAGCTGTCATCTTCTCACTTAGCTATTTCCTTATGGTTAAGGAAAAGACAGACGATTCTCCTTCCTTATATCCAAATGGTAAAGCTGGAGGGAAGGAAGAAGCTAAAGGGGTACATAAGCAGCAAAGCTAGAAATCTTAGGGTCGGGCTTACCTCTTTTGGCAGTGTGTAACGCCCTCCACTTTTTGCCAGTCTGTATAGCTTCATTTATGTATAGCTGCCAGAAGTACCCAAGGTCATTTCAGGCTAGATGTGAAGAATGCCTACCTTAGAAAAATTAATACCCGCTGTAAAGAACCCTAATTGAAAGCCTTTTACTAACATGAGAAACCACACGAGTATACTTATCTGCTTATTACTTTTATGTTTCATAGGAATCTCCCCCAATTCTCGGGCCCAACATGGAGATCACGGAAGACTCCCCAAAACTTTCCACGACTCCATCCCCCTCTATCCTGAAGCTTTGGGGCCTCTAAGTTGGAAAATATCTACTGAGAATGCCTTAGCGCAGCAATACTTTGACCAAGGGGTACAGCTTAAGTATGCCTTTGCCGTCAATGAGGCTGCTCGTTCCTTTAGAGAAGCACGAAAGCTAGATCCAGCTTGTGCTGTTTGCTATTGGGGGGAAGCATGGGCTTTAGGCTCCTACCTCAATGAACCTATGAATGAAGCGAAAGCTCCTCTCGCGCTTGAGGCGGCCTACACAGCCAAGAAGCTGGCAAAAAAACAGGGAAGCGAACTGGAAAAAGCCTTGATAGCAGCCATCCAGTCCAGATATATCAAAGAGTATGATCCCGAAACCAGAGCTATAGAAGATACTGCCTACGCACAAGCTATGGCAGAAGTATATGCACAATTTTCAGATAACCATGAGGTAGCTACCCTATATGCAGAGGCACTGTTCTTGTTAGAACCTCGTAGGGGAACCCGAGATGTGGCAGACCCTGCTGTCAAACGGCTCCACAATATTTTAGAGAAAGTGCTGGCAGAGGATATCCGGCATCCTGGTGCTTGTCATTTATATATTCATGCTACAGAATCTTCTCAGAAGCCTGAGCTAGCCGCCTCCTGCGCGGACTACCTGGGAAATGCCATTCCAGGAGCCAGCCATATTAACCATATGCCTTCCCATACCTGGAATGAGATAGGGAACTGGGGAGGATCTGTTCGCGCCAACCTACAAGCGTGGCAGTCAGATATGAAAGCGGAGGTGGGCAAAGGAATAGCCATTTACCCTAGCCACAATCTCCATATGCTGCTATTTGCTGCTTGTTATGATGGGCAGGGCGCTGTTGCTATGCAAGCCGCTAAGGACTATGCCAAGAGAACGGGTAATTGTATGTATGAGGTGCTAACAGCGGTCCGTTTTGGACGGTTTGATGAGATCATGACACATGAAAAAAGGCCTGAGCGCACCATCCCAGGTGCTATGTGGGACTTTGCGAGGGGATATGCTCACCTAAAATCTGGCGAGGCAGATTTTGCCAGGGTCTACCTTCAAAGAGTGCTGACAACGGCTGATACTTCTGAGGCAGAATTCAGAATGCATCCAGCCAAGCATATATTAGGCGTGCTTGGCGGCATACTGGAAGGAGAAATTTATTGGGCAGAAGAGGAGCAGGCCAAGGCCATGTCAGCCTTTGAACGAGCTGTTATGATAGAAGACTCCATGATGTATGATGAGCCTGAGCCTATTCCTTTTGCTGCCCGCCACTGGTTAGGTGCCGCCCAAATGGAACTGGAACAGTATGCAGCAGCCGCCAACACCTATGAGGAAGAATTAGCGGATCATCCCAAGAATGGTTGGTCTCTTTACGGACTAAGGGAAGCCCTTAAAGCTGCGGGAAAAGATCCCAAAGAGGTAGATGAGAGGTTCCAGCAAGCATGGGCCAGAGCTGATCACTGGATTTATGCGTCAAAGTATTGATTCTATCTTAGTGATTTAGCCATTAATAAAAGCGTGAATCAGAGCCTTATTTAGTTCACTAAGGGCTCTTTCATATACCTCTACCATATTTCTATCAAGAGTACCTTCAATACCAACAAGTAAAGTTGGAACTAAATATAAAATGGAATCAAAGTGTTTTCTTTTAAGGCTAATAGCATCTTCTTCGTCCGCAGTAGTTGGCACCATCTTGAGAAATTCAATGAGTTTACTGAATTGATCTTGGTTAAATTCTACCATTCGGATTTTTGTCAATAGACCGTTTTCCTCATTAACCAATAATTCATGAATCTCCCCAAATAGCTCAATAGAATTCATCTAAAATATTTTTTCCTGCTAGCAGCCTTATTAAAAGAGCTAATCTTTTCA
>JBCCLI010000098.1:0-17729 GCA_039026975.1 Bacteroidota bacterium
GCCATTTGTTGTGGCGCTATCATCATTCTCGCCTTTGAAGGCATAATCTGCCTGGGTATGGCCGCCCCTATATTTGGGATAGTTACCTGGGTAGGCGCTTCCATAGCGTATAATCTTTCTAAAAAGCCATTCCAGCCAGGGACCGTTTCCATGGTTGTTGCCCCAGCCTCTATCATCTTATTGTTAGGATTCCTTGAGAGTTTCACTCCTTCAAAAGCGCCCTTGATTTCAGTAGAGACGTCAGTCATTATCAAGGCTGACAAGCAGGCTATCTGGGATCAGTTGGTTGCCTTTACAGAAATAGATGAACCCACAGAATGGATGTTCAAAACAGGTATAGCCTATCCTACGCACGCGGAGATCAGAGGTAAAGGGGTAGGAGCTATCAGAGAATGTCATTTCACCACAGGTGCCTTCATTGAACCTATCACTACCTGGGATGAACCTAATCTACTCGCCTTCTCAGTAGAGAAACAGCCACCGCCCATGATAGAGTGGAGCATTTACGACAAAATAGATGTGGCACATGTAGATGGATACTTTCTTTCAGAAAAAGGACAGTTTAAACTGGAAGCCATTGACTCTCTACAGGTGAAACTTACAGGAACTACTTGGTACAGGCACCACATATGGCCTAACCATTATTGGCGGCTTTGGTCTGATGCAATCCTGCATAGGATTCACTACAGGGTACTTGACCACATCAAAGCTGAAGCCGAAAAAGACCGTACCTAATTTTTGATTACTTGACAAAGAACTGAATCTATACCTGTTATAGAATCAATAGAGAAATATCATTGAGTTAATAGACAATCACATATTCTACCTCCTCGCCGGGAGGGCAAAAAAGTGTATCATGGAATTCTTCAATTAGACCATTAACTCCATCAATTTCCCATCTGATGTAGGCATCTCCAGCTGGTATAGTCCGAAACCTGTCATTGTCCACAGTAGAATTGCAATTATCCACGTAATTAGAGGGAAAGGTCGGGTGACCTTCTTCAAATTCCAGCAAAACAGAATAGGTCAATAAATCTCCAGAAGTACAATTTGAAGGGTTCAATTCTAAATCGAATAAACTATTTGGAATGATCTCAAATTGAGGATAATTATGTTGATGTTTTACCACCTCGTAGGAAGCCAACTCTCCTTTAATCCCTGGCTGAAGGCTATCAGGAGTAAAAATATTCAGCTCGTAGGTAGTAGAAATACCTAAAGAAGCCGCAAACCTTAAGTTAAACTTCCCATCAGTATCTGTCATAGTCTGGGCAACCTGCTTTCTGGAACTAGGGACAGGGTACCTATACGTGAATTCTGTTACAATTACTGAAGCCCCAACTATTGGTTCCTGCGTAATTCGATTGATAACTCTTCCATCAATCTTCGTCTTATCAACTATATTCCTAGGTTGAGGCCCACAAGAAATCACCAATAAGACAGTTAGTAGAAGTCCAAAATGGACAGATGCAATAAGACATAGAAACTTGATATTTTTTCTTTTCACGACTTCTATTTTTGTTTTACCAATGTATTCTCTCCAGAAAGAATTAGTACTTTATGATATAGTCTATCCCTTCCCCAAGCATACATGATAGTGTATCCCGAAACTGTTCTATACGTCCATTTTCTTTTTCTATTTGCCACCAGAGGTAAGCGTCTCCTGCAAGTAAAACAGAGAGAAGAGGATCATTAATAGTAGACCTGAAATCATCTATCAATATAGAATCAGGCCCAAGTCCTGAACTGTCGAATTCCATCTGAAAAGAAAATATGAGATTATCCCCTTGCTCACAGGACCGTGGAAACACACCAAGTCGTAGTTGACAATTTAAGGTGATTTCCATTACTGGAAAGTTTGATTTATGTTTCACAATTCCATACCCTCCTAAATACCTCTCCTGATTAAGAATTCCATCCCATAGGTATGCTTCAAGATGATATCTAGTATCTGGAACTAATGAGGCTGAAAAGGAAAACTCAAATTCCCCTTCTTGATTTGTAAGCGATTCTTTGAGCACTGTGTAGGTATCTGTCCCAAATGGCCTACTAGTATATTCAATCAATCGTACACTTACACCTCCAGTAGACTTACGAGTAATTCCATTAATTACTCTCCCTTCTACTTTTGTCTTATCAATAATATTCCTGGGTCTTGGCCCACAAGAAGTCAGTACTAAGCCTAGAGCTAATATCATGAAGTAGCGAACACACATAGTTAAAATTTTTCCAACTGCTCAGTCCAGGTTAAGCAGGTGTTTTTTCTAAGGCTCCCAGTAAGAATAACTCACGGCCTCCTCTTACTTTATGGAATCAGTTTATACTTCGCTACCACTCACACTTACATGCCCAAGAAGAAACTACGCAGTCAGCACTGGTTTGGAAAGAAAGGGAAGGATGGATTTATCTATAGAGCCTGGATGAAAAACCAGGGACTCCCCCAAGATGTATTTGAGAATAGGCCTGTTATTGGGATTTGTAATACCTGGTCTGAGCTTACCCCTTGTAATGCCCACTTTAGAGAGCTTGCAGATTACGTAAAAAGAGGCGTTTGGGAGGCGGGCGGCCTACCGCTGGAATTTCCCGTTATGTCCCTGGGAGAAACGCTGATCAGACCTACGGCTATGCTCTACCGGAATCTTGCCAGCATGGATGCGGAAGAGAGCATACGCGCCAACCCCGTTGACGGAGTAGTGCTTCTGGGAGGCTGTGATAAAACTACGCCTTCTATTCTCATGGGCGCCTGTAGCGTAAATATTCCTACTATCGTTTTATCCGGTGGCCCCATGCTGAATGGAAAGTTCAGAGGGAGAGACATAGGGACTACTCAGGTATGGGAATTCAGTGAGGCCTACCGAAAGGGGGAGATGACTGATGAAGCGTTTTTTGAGGCGGAGGCTTGTATGTGCAGGAGCGCAGGCCACTGTGCTGTGATGGGTACTGCCTCTACCATGGCTTGTATGGTAGAGTCCCTGGGCGTAGCTCTCCCGCATAATGCAGCTATTCCGGCAGTGGACTCCAGACGAAAAGTCCAAGCCCACCTAAGTGGGAGGAGAATAGTGCAGATGGTGGATGAGGACCTGAAATTATCCGATATCCTCACCCGTAAGGCTTTTGAAAATGCTATCAAAGTCAATGCAGCCATTGGAGGTTCCACGAATTTTGTTCTCCACTTACTCGCCATTGCAGGGAGAATAGGCGTACCACTTGTATTAGATGACTTCGATAGACTCTCGGCAGATATCCCCCTACTGGCTAACCTAAATCCCTCGGGTGAATACAGGATGGAAGAATTCTACTACGCAGGCGGACTACCGGCAGTCATGAAAGAAATGGGAGATATTCTGCATACAGAGGTAATAACGGTAAGCGGTAAATCCGTGGGAGAGAACCTGGAGAAAGTAGCCTTATATGATGAGCGTGTCATCAGGCCACTAAACGCCCCCGTTAAGGATGAATCCGGCATAGTAGTAGTAAGAGGAAACCTATGTGAGGAGGGGGCCATCATTAAGCCTTCTGCCGCTACTCCCTCCCTCATGCAACACACTGGGAAGGCAGTAGTGTTTGAAGACATAGAAGACTATAAGGCAAGAATAGATACTCCAGAATTAGACGTAACCCCAGCTTCCGTATTGGTTCTGAAAAATGTAGGCCCCAAGGGGTATCCAGGTATGCCGGAAGTAGGCAATATGGGACTACCTAAGAAAATCCTGGCGCAAGGGATTACAGATATGGTCAGAATCTCTGATGGGAGAATGAGCGGTACTGCCTTCGGAACGGTTTTCCTGCATGTGTCTCCAGAGTCTGCCGCAGGGGGTACGCTTGCCCTCGTACAGGATGGGGACCTTATTCAGGTAGATGTAGCCAATAGGAGGCTAAATCTCCTAGTATCAGATGAAGTCCTTGCTGAAAGGCGGAAGACATGGACGGCCCCAGACTTAGGCTTCCACAGAGGCTATGTGAAACTTTACCTGGACCATGTGGAGCAGGCACACCTAGGTACAGACCTGGATTTTCTGAGGGGAACCTCAGGGCATGAGGTCAAGAGGGAGTCCCATTAGGGAGCGAGCCTTTCTATGATCCACTGCCCTTCTGTATTTTTTCTGTATCGTATCCTGTCATGTAAACGGCTGGGACGGCCCTGCCAAAACTCTATGCTAGCAGGAACTAGTACATATCCTCCCCAATGATCAGGTCTTGGCACGTGGGCCGTTTCCTTAAATTTCTCCTGATAAGTCTCCATCCTTCTTTCCAGCACCTTCCTATCAGGAATCACTTGGCTTTGGGGAGAAGACCATGCGCCTATCCTACTTCCTTTAGGCCTACTTTGGTAGTATTCATCTGAAGCAGATGGGGAAAGCTTATCCGCAGTACCTTCTATTCTCACTTGCCTTTCTAATTCTGGCCAAAAAAAGGTCAGAGCTGCCTGGGAATTTTTGGCTAACTGTTTTCCTTTATCACTTTGGTAGTTTGTGAAGAAGCGGAACCCTTTATCATCTATCCCCTTCAATAAAACAATTCTCACTGAGGGTTGACTGTTTACAGCGGTCCCCAGCGCCATGGCATTAGGTTCATGTACCTTAGCGTCAAGGGCTTCTTGAAACCAAGCCTGAAACTGAATCAAGGGGTTTTCATCTACCCCAGACTCATTCAATTCATGAAGCGTATAATCCTTTCTAATATCAGCTATTTTTTGTTCCATTTCTCCAATTATTAGTATGCACTAATTAGAATACCATTAAACCTAAAAATTAGTTATTTTAGGAAATATGGAAATGCGATTTGTCTACATTACCTGTAAAAATGTACAGGAGGCAATGACTATTGGTAGGGGCTTATTAGAGAAACAGCTTGTGGCCTGTACCAACATTCTCCCGCAAATGAAAAGTATGTACTGGTGGGAAGGTAAGCTAGTAGAGGAAGATGAATGTGTCATGATAGCCAAAACGCAGGCCCATAAAATGGAAGATCTGATAGAAGAGGTACAGAAATTGCACAGTTATGATATCCCCTGCGTCATTTCCATGGCGCTGACAGAGTCTAACCCAGCATACCTCAAATGGTTAGCAGACTCAGTAAAAAGCTGACTGCTCTTAGCGGAAGATACACATGATGGAAACAGTACACATTAGAGAAGGACACATCGGTGATGTAGAGGCAATCTTTTCCCTCGTTGAAGAACTGGGCGTATATGAAAAAGCCGGGCATGAAATAGATACTTCTCCTGCCCAGCTAGAAAAAGATGGCTTTGGTCCTAACCCCCTATTTAACACCTATGTAGCGGTAACACCCGGAAGGGAAATAGTAGGTGTAGCCATTTTTTACATTGGATACTCTACCTGGAAAGGCAAGCAGCTTTACCTGGATGATCTGGTGGTAACAGAAGCCTACAGAAGAAAGGGAGTAGGCCAGCAGTTACTAGATAAACTCATATCTCACGCTCAGGCGCATGGGGTATGCCAAATGAGGTGGCACGTCCTAAACTGGAATGAGCCTGCCATCCGTTTTTATGAAAAAATACAAGCTCAACTTGAAGATGCATGGATTACCTGTAAATTAGAGCGAAATCAATTAGCTGCGTATCAGGCAGGAGGAACCTACCTGCAAGCCAGCTACAGTGATCACTAGCTTAGGACATCCATGAATAAAACCGTATTGATTACAGGAGCTACAGCCGGTATAGGGCTATCCATAGCTCAATCTTTCGCCAAACAAGGTGATAGACTTATTCTCACGGGTAGGAGAACTGAACGTTTACAAGAACTAGCTAACAGTCTACCTACGGCCGTTTTCCCCCTTACATTTGACATACGTAAGCTGGAAGAGGTAAAGCAGGCCATCCAAAGTCTGCCTGACTCCTGGAAGGAGGTAGACATCCTCATTAATAATGCTGGACTAGCTTCTGGAAAAGAGGCCATTCAGAACGGTCTGATTGAGGATTGGGATAAGATGATTGATACAAACGTGAAGGGATTACTTTACCTATCTAAAGAAATCATCCCCGGTATGGTCCAGAAAGGGAGGGGGCATATCATAAACATTGGCTCTATTGCGGGTAAGCAGGTATATCCCGGCGGAGGAGTATACTGCGCCACTAAATTTGCTGTAGATGCACTTTCTCAAGCCATGCGCATAGACCTGCTCCCCCATGGCATTAAGGTTACCAATGTAGCTCCTGGAGCAGTGGAGACAGAATTTTCTATGGTCAGGTTTAAGGGAGATAAAGCCAAGGCTGATAGTGTCTACCAGGGCTACACCCCTTTGAGGGCAGAGGACATAGCAGACATAGTCATGTATGTAGCTAACCAGCCTATCCATGTAAATATCAATGAAATTGTAGTGACTGCTACTGCCCAGGCAAATTCTCACTACCTGTATAAGAAGTCCTAATCCTCTATAATTCTAAGGGATTCTGAAGGGGACCTAGCTTAAAGAATAAAGCTACCAACATACATGCTAATGCCAGTACGAGATAGGCAGGATACTGATCATGTATTTTCCTGAAAGAAAAAGACTGATCTGTTTCCGCTAGTTGGTCCTCCATGGTTTGGATGAGTCTTTTTGCAGGGTCCTGGGCTGTAGCATCTACATACACCCCTCCACTTAGCTGACTAATGTCAGCCAGGAGTCCCAGGTTGGGAGATATATACTGACTACTGTCAGTAGGAACATTTTCCGCTACTATTTTTCCTCCTAAGCCTAAGGCATATATAGGAATCTGGTAAAAAGCCGCTGTTTTAGCAGCAGATAAGGGAGGAATACTCCCTTGATTAGAGGCCCCGTCAGAGAGTAAAAAGATCAACTTAGCCTGATGAGGCAGTTCCCGCAGCATTTCTATCCCTATGGCTATGCTTTCTCCCATTACCGTAGCTCCTTTAGGGAGCAGCTTGATAGAAATATCATTAATCATTTCTTCCAAGAAGGCATGATCCGTAGTTAGGGGAACGTACTTCAAGGCCCTGCCTGAAAATAGTACGATCCCTACTCTATCCTGGCTCCTATTCTTAACTAACTGGATAGCTATCTCCTTAGCTAGGCTGATTCTATCTGGCTCCACATCTGTGGACTCCATACTCTCACTGATGTCCATGAGAAGAATGATGTCTCTTCCCTGGAGAATTTTCTCCTCAGATTCACTTGCACGCTGAGGCCTTGCCAAGGCAAGAATCAGGCAGACATAGGCTGTTGCATAGCAAAAACCAGGGAGGTGTCTAAAAAAAGTAAGTAAAAATGAAGAGGGATAGATGTCCTGTGGATCAAAGCTCCAGGGAATTACTTCTTTTCCTTTTAAGTCATACCACAGGTACCAGAAAAAGTACAAAGGAATCAGAATTAGGCCGTATAAAGCCTCAGGCAAGTCAAAAAAGTCTATTCTGAAAAATTCCTGCATAAAGAGGTCATCCTACCTGTCAGCCGTCTATCACTTTAAACAATTCGTGTAGCGGATGAGAATGAATTTCCTTAGGGTCAAAACGCTGAATGATTTCAAAGCAGACAGTAAATCTGTCTGTGATGGGCTTAGTAAAAATCTGAAAAAGATAGCTCTCAGCATCTCTATCTACCATCACCCCCATATCATCTAATGTCTGTATGTCCCCTAATTTCTTTCTTAACGATACGACATGCTCCTTATTGGGTCTGTTAATGACATGCTGGAACTGTACCCCTCTTTTGTAGAGTTCTTTTACTGTGTGCATGATATCATTAGTACCAAGGGCTATATGCTGAACCCCGGGGCCATTATAAAAGGTGAGAAACTTCTCCACCCTGGTTTTTTGGCTGGTTTCCGTGGCCATGGGTTCCGTAATGGGAAACCTCAGGGAAGTTCCTCTCTCATCTTTTCTAGCCATCATAATGGAATGGCTACCGGATATATCACTATCATCAAAGGGAGATTTCTTCTCAAATCCCAATGCGCGTTCATAGAAATCACACCAGAAGTCTCTCTCTGCCCATCCTACATTACTCATTAAATGGTCTAGTCCATTAATTCCTATGGAATCAGGTTGATAGACAGGAGAAAAGTCTATGTATGAGGGGAGAAAGACCCCCTGATAGTTCTTTTTTTCAATTAACAGGTGTATGGTATCCCCATAGGCATGTATACCAGCTACAATGGCTTCCCCGGCAGGATCAGACATTTTCTGAGGAAACATGGAAGGCCTTGCCCCTTTACTTAGCGCATACTGAAACGCATAGGTGGCATCAGGAACTTCGAGGGCTATACACTTTACCCCATCCCCATGCATGTGGACGTGAGCCGCTATCTCACTGGTAGCCTGGACAGGTGCTGTCAATACCAGGGTAACCTCTCCCTGTCTCAGGGCATAAGAAACGGATTTCCTACTGCCCGTTTCAGGTCCAGAGTAGGCAAAAGGGGTAAAGCCAAAAGCTGTTTGGAAATAGTGGACAGCTTGGCGAGCATTTGCCACATAGAATTCCAGATAGCCTACCCCAATAATAGGAAACATGGTATCCATCAGGTTAAAAGTAAAGCGTCAAATCATTCAGACAAGTTTTAGATCTAGGTATTAGATATACAACTCCTGATTATCTGTATGAGCAAGTTCTATCCAAAAGGAAGCTAGCTGCTCAGCACAAGCTTCCATAAATATTTTCCCTTTTTCCGCCGTAGCTTTTTCAGGGTTCCCTGTCCCTGTATCTTCTGTTACCTGGGACCAGGCACGCTGGGCAGTGGCCCAGCCTTCTTGAAAAGCCTTCATTTTAAACACCTTGGCCGCTCCTGTACCTGCTTCTTCTAGCGGTCTTACCCACTCAGGCCTTATGTGCAACATAGCACTGGTTTCCATTTCGCCAGCGTGATCTCCCGGCTCATGAAAATAGGTCTCCATAGGACTGGCTTTCCACCAGTCTGTACTACTTATAAATACATCTGGATATATCCCCGCCAGCTCCCGAATCATTTGCTTAAAATGATTGGCCCCATGCCCATTAAGGATATGAAGCTTGGGCAGCTGCTGAAGGTGTAGTACCTGTGTTATATCTTTGAGAATAGCCAGCTGAGTGCTGGGGTTCATATTGATGCAGAGAGAAATATCTAATTGGCCTGTATTCACGCCAAAAGGGATGACAGGCAGTATGACCACCTTAGCCCCCGCTTCCCAGGCCAATTCTGCAGCCCTCTCTGCTACCGCTTCCACCTGGAAATTATCCGTTCCATACGGCAAATGATAATTATGGGCTTCTGTAGCTCCCCAGGGAAGGACAGCTAATTGGTAAGAGAGATCCCTTACAGTTTTCCAGTTAGTTTCAGCCAATATATATGGCCTAGCTCCACGCTTTTTCATGGTGAAGAGTTATGGCGATGTATACCCGTAGATTTGGAAGGATGACTTAATATTAGAAACTATTCGGGAGAAATTGAAATACTTATTCAATAAGTAGCAAGAAATTAGCGGATTAGCTCAAATGAACCATTCTCACGTTTCCTGTATTCATATTGCCCTGACCTAAAAATCTGGCCTGCCTCCATCTTGTATAAATGGTTGATATCACTCTTATCTGTATGGATGGATCCTTTGGTGATACTAGCCAGTGTCAGGTAATGAGGGTGGATGTACCTCCCTCTCTTTCTCTGGAAAAACTCCCTACTAGAAGCGACTCTTTTATCAGGTCTGAACAACAAGATTTTCACAGGCACTTTGAGCTTAGTCAGCAGCTGTATGTCCCTGATGGATGTCCCTGCGTCAGGAATAAGAATGACTTCCCTATATCCTCTCAGTTTCGTAGTGCCTACCAGTAGGGCTTCCATGTCATTTTCAGGGGCATCTCCTCCCAGGCCTGCTTTTTTGACTTTCAGCATGGTGAGCAGTACCTCATCTATGGAGTCAGGCCGTGCATGATAGATTCCCCCTGTTCTCCCTATCAGTTTGCGGGTGAAGTGCTTATTATTTCCATCATTAAATAAGACCAGATGTTTGATACGCTTTTTAGGTAGCTGATCCCTAAACCAACGCATGGTACTAGCCCCGTTTTCATACATACTCGCCGTCCAGTCCATCACTACTAACATATTATTCCAGTCATGGTGCCTGGCTAGTACATCATAGAAGGTAGAATCTGTGAGCGGGGTTTCTCCATACACTATTTCTGCTAGCGCCTCCATATCAGGCTCCTCTTCTATGAGCTGATTAACTTTTTCACCTGGTTTAGGGAGTTCAGGTGTAACAGCTACCATGGGTTCTTCCACCACTTCAGGCACTTCCTCTTTTCCGGGACGTATGTGAATCACAAACCCATGAAACATACTCATGGCTTCCGGTTCTGTCTCACATTGAGTCTGTAGGATGAATCGCCATCTGATATCTGTACGGGTTAACAGGCTGGTATCCAAGGCAGCTAAATTTGCCAGCCTTTTATTCAGCAGCCAGTCATAATCTGTTAACCAACGAGTAAAATCTGCGGGGTACTTGGTGAACACCAGGTCTACTCCTCTTACCCATTTAGATTGGGAAACAGGGTACTTTTGTGGTTCATGAAAATCAGCTTTAGCATAAGGGACTTCCAGGTAGATACGCTGGGGGGTTTCTTTAATGGGGTAAGCAGAAACTTCCACCGTTTCTATCTCAGCAGCGGGAATGTAGCTCTGTGAAAATGCCTGTATGTAGGCCAGCCCTGCCAACAGTACACATGCCAGGAAGAACTTGTCATTCTCTGAGCCAGACCTAAAAAAACGCTTACACATACTTTGAGTACCTAAATGTTACGCGGAACTAGTCCCTAGGGTCTTACTGCTCTAAGCAGCTTTCCCCCTCCCTGATATACGAGAGAATCTGCCTTCATGACCATATGGCCATTGATAAAAACATAGTCAAATCCACTTGCATATACGTGTGGATTTTCAAAAGATGCATTCTCCCTCACTTTTTCAGGATTGAATATCACAATATCTGCCTTCTTTCCCACGGTCAAGGTCCCTCTATTTGTCATAGATAATAGCTGGGCTGGAAGAGCAGTCATTTTCCGTATGAGTTCAGGCAGGTCTACTATCTTTTTCTCCAAATAGTAGTAAGCTATCATTTTAGCAAAGGTTCCATAGCCTCTGGGATGACGCATAGTGGGACTACCATCAGAACTGACCATTACCATACTATCTTGTATTAGCCTGGTTTGTAGCTCTTCATCCATGATAAAATAGGCAGCAGAAGCACCGGTAGGGGTAATTTCCTCCATCAGTACATCTTCATAGGGTCGATTTTTTTCTTCACTCAGCTCCTGCAGGGTTTTACCTGCATAGGGTCTAGTACCGAAGAGTGTAGCAGAGGGTCCATTTCTCTGGAGAATTCTGTTTTTCAGGTACTGCCTAAGTTCTCCTCCCCTACGCTGCCTTACCTGTTGGTAGTTATTAGGGGGCCTGGCCCACTTAGGAAAGACAATTCCTATGGTGGTGTAACTGGCTGTGTAGGGATACATATCTGCTGTTACCTGCTTGCCCGCCTCTCTGCCCTCTGCCAACCATGAGAGAATGATCTCTGCTCTCTCTACACTCTTTCCATAGACAGATTTTAAGTGGGATACATGTACAGGGCAGTATGCTCCTAATGCTATCAATTCTTCCAGAGAGGCCCGAAGCTGATCATCATCTTCATTTCTGATGTGGCTCATCATAATCCTACCATATGCCCCTGCTGTTTCCGCTACCTGCCCCAGTTCTTTTTTTCCGGCATACATTCCGGGGGTATACTCCAAGCCGGTGGAAACACCAAAACAACCAGCCTCCAAGGCATTCTGTAAAAGCGTATCCATTTGGGCTAAGGCTTCCTCAGAAGGATTCTCCTCAAACCTGATTCCGGATAATTCTCTTAAGGTATTATGGCCTACAAAGGGGATAATATTTAGGCCAAGGGCTACTCCATCCACCTTCGACATCCACGCTTTTATGTCATGATATGGAGGGCTAAACCCATCTTGGCCCAAACAAATAGAGGTTACCCCCATGGATAAAAAATTCTGAAAGTCTGGATTCCGTAAAGGGTCACCATGAGCATGAGCATCTATAAATCCTGGTGCCACCACTTCTCCACTTAGTTCTAAGCTGGGAATCTCAGCTAAGTCAGGCACCTCTCCTATGTACAGAATACTGTCCCCACTTAGGATGATATCCGTAACCCTTGTAGGCCCCCCCGTGCCATCTATGAGCGTCCCATTTCTGATAACTAAGTCGGGGGAAACTTGCGCTAGCAGATCAGTAAGTACCTGCTGAGAGGGCTGAGAAGGATTCCGCTCGCAGCCCAAGAGTATCACCAGGATACTTGCCACTACTGCCAACTTCCAATGGATAGATGCATTAGCGGACATTGCCTAAGCGGATTAGTTTTACTGTAAACTCCATGATGGGGTCTGTATTCTCAATCATATTTCCAGGCCTTATCTCTGGGGTGTAGTGCGGAATGATCCCACTGTCATCAGAGAAATAATTATTCTGAACGTAATGGAGGTAGTGTACTTTAGGTACCTGAAGGATCATCCCGGTTTTAGGAAGCCGGTAGGTAAGCATGACCCCTCCACTATGGCCGTAGTAATTCCCGCCCGTTTCTTCTCCTATGAAGGTAGCTCTATTCTCATTTCTGAGTAGGCTAGAGAGGGCCACTCCCCCATTCAAGGTATTCCCCCCGATCAGTACGTATAAATTTCCTCCGAATGCATTCCTTTCTGAAATGAAAATGGGGTTCATATTAGGGTTTAAGGTGTAAGTGCCCGAATCCCCTTTTACAAATTTTTGCGTTAGTGTCTTCTCCAGGATTCGGCTTTTCCTTCTTATTTTAGCATTGAGAAATTCTTTAAAAGGAATTCTGATTCCTATAGTCTCTGCCCCGTTCACTTCTTTATAAGATCTTTGGGCCAGGTAAGAAAACACTAAGGGATATACCCCTTCATTTTGGGTATTCTGTCTGCGTAGGTCTAAAATCAGATAAAGTGTTCTATTCTCTTTTAGCTTAGCAAAGGTCTTTTTTAGAAATTTTTTCAGTCTTCTGTTAGATTTCTCTCCTACGGCATTAATGGTAAGTACCCCCGTGCGTAAGCTGTCTATGTAGGTATAAGAGAAGGGTTTTAGGTTTTTGTTCTGTTTCTTACTTACCCTTTGTTGAAATTCATTATAGGTGATAGCGGGTATGGTGAGATTCCTTTCTCTTCCTTCTACGGGATCTACATAAGAGATGTCATACTCCTTAATGGGCCCATACAGTTGGGTATAGTAAAATGGAAAGGCTCGCTGGAGTTCCTTGTATACATAAGTCTCATTCCTTCCCTCAGAAGGTATGACCCGCTGGGAAGCAAATAGTATTTCCTTGAATCGCTTTCCATTAATAGAGGTAATTTCAGAGCCTACAGGAATGACGGATAAGCGATAATCACAATACATTTTTTGGTTGAGAAACCGCAAGGGAAGAGGAAAGAAGATATTCAGCTTATAAAGTTGTTTGAGGTATTCAGGGGGGAAGGAGACATGAGTTTGCTGGTTCCCCACAAAGCTAAGTACCGTATTTAGGAGTCTGTAGAACTCAGGATAGCTCAGGCTTCTATCTAACTGGGCGTAGGTTTCATCCAGTGCTTCATGTACTTCCTTAGTAGGTCTATAGGTATATAAATTCCCGTGGGCCTGCTCCAGGATTCTTTGAAAAACGATGAAATCTTCTTGCAGATCTGATGCACTGAAAACAGAATTGAGTTCAGAAGACTGGGAGTAGCCCAGCTTAACAAAGATTAGTAGGAGGAATACCGAAAAATAGTTGATAATGCGCCGCATATGCCAAGCTTAACTATTTTGCTTTTCTCCTTCAATAATAGGAATTTTTTAATTCTACCTGATTAATTACCCGCATGAAGCGTTGTGGCTCGGTGATTTTATAGTCAAAGTTCTTCTTCATCAGTTTCTCCAAAGTGATTTTATGATAGGGAAAAGCAAGTAAATTCTGTATTAATGAGTAGCTCGTATCCTATTTCTGTTTGAGATACGTTTTATGTTACTAAAGATCCGTAATGTACGCGGGTCCATGAACAAATCTTCTTTAATTTGTTTTCCTGAATGATTCTTGATCCTAAATTAACCTTATGTATATGAAGCAGTATTACGTATTAGTAATCATAATTTGTTCTTGTCTGCCACTTGGATTGAAAGCTCAGTGGGCTGTCTCGGGTGATGCACCTGATGACTACGGATATACCTGGACCAGTAACTTAGACGCTGATAATGGCCCTACTTTTAGCTGGATTGATATTACCAGCATTGGAACAGAAGTTACGGGGCTTACAGATGATAACTTCGTAGGGCCTTTTACTATGGGCATAGACTTTTCCTATTACTGGGTGAGCAGATCAGAAGTGTATATTGGTAGTAACGGCTATTTGAGTTTTGAACCGGGAAACATAGCTTCCCTATCCTTTGGGTTTCCCTCTACCCCTAACGCTGGTGGGCCTAATGATGTCATAGCTCCCTTCATGTGTGACCTTAGTCCGGTAGGTGTAGGAAACCCTGGCAGGGTCTTTTACTATCAGGATACTGACAATGATAGGTTCATAGTTAGCTATATTAATATGCCTTTCTGGACCCAGGAAACATCTTCTGCCTGGAGAGGCTCCAACTCTTTCCAGGTAATCATGGATGCCAATGACTCCACTATTATCTTCCAATATTTATCTCAGGAAGGTGCCTGGGATCCTGCCTATGATGATGATGCAAGTCCTATGGTAGTAGGGATAGAAAACCTGACAGGGGACATAGGCCTCCTGGTTTCTAATAATCGTAGACCTCTGCCAGGTATAGCAGTACGCTTTGATCCACCTGTAACAGCCTTGGTGGATGTACCTGACGTGGATGTAGCCTCAGTACAAAATGCAACTTCCTCAGGCTTCTTTCTCCCCAAAGCGGGAACTACAGGCGCTTCCAGTATTGGGCTTTCTGGCGTGATAGAAAATGTGGGGAATATAGAAATCAATTCTCCTACGGAAGTGATAGCACAAGTAACAGATAACCTGGGACAGCTCGTTTTCCAGGAACAAGCAAATATAGCCACATTGGCAGTAGGACAGGAAGAACAACTGGACTTTCAGATTCCTTTCAACCCTCCTTTACCAGGATCCTATGAATACAACATCAGCCTTACCAATTCAGAAGATATTAATGAAACCAATAATACTAATTCTGCAGAAGTCATAGTGGTAGATACTACAGGAGGAGTTGCCCTCCTTTCCTATGCAGTGGATGATACGGCTAATGCAGTCTTTGGTGCTGGAGGAGGGACAGGCACAGAAGATGGAGGAGGGGTATATTTTGACGCCTTTGGCTATCCAGTTCTGGTCACTGCCGTGGACGTAGGTGTAGGATTTCTCCAGGGAGGCCCCCAGCCTACCGCAGGGTTTAGGGTAGAAATCTATCAGGCTAATCCTAACTTGCCAGCCCCAGGTACGCTGGTGTATACAAGAGATGTTAGTTTGGAAGAACTTCTGGATATAGCCATTGAGAATACCTTTTGGAATAGAATAGAATTAGAGACACCTGTAGTTATTACTGAAGGAGGATTTTATGTGAGCTGGATACAGTTAGATGAGGCCTTTTTACTGATTGCAGATCAGGCAGGACCTATTTCAAGGAGAACCTTTGAAATCCTGGATAATAACTGGGCACAAAACCGCTCTGTAAATGAAGAAGATTACTGGATCAGAGCGCAGATAGATACTCGCCTCATAGCCTCTTCAGTGGATAATATCTTGACAGGACTAGAGGCATTCGAACTGTATCCTAACCCTACTTCAGATGCCTTCAATCTGGGCCTGTCTTTCAGTTACCCCCAACAGATAAGCATCAGTATTTATAACAGTATAGGACAAAAAATGAAAGTCCTTAGGCCTGGCAGACTCCAATCCCTGACGGAACAGGTAAATGTTTCTGGATGGGCTAAGGGTGTATACATGGTTCAAATCCAAACACCTGAAGGAGAAACAATCAAGCGAATCAGCGTGCAATAGATCAGCGAAAGATGTTGTAAGCATAATAGATAGCCATTTCTATCAAGGGAGTGGCTATTTCTTTTCCCCTTCTTCTATTAATTCTGTAGCTTCGACCCTTCAGAAACACAACTATGACTACTACCCTGCCTATACATACTTATTTACCTAATGCTAGTGCTATTGCCTATGGTTGTATGGGCTTAGGCGGAAGCTGGGATAATAGCCCCATCAGTGCCGAAGATATCAAGCTAGCAGAAGGAGCCATAGAAGCCTGTCTGGAAGCAGAGATCAACTTCTTTGACCATGCAGATATTTACACCTTTGGGAAAGCAGAAGAAGTATTCGGGAGAATTCTCCATGGCAGGCCTGATCTAAGAGAAAAGATATATCTACAGAGTAAGGGAGCTATCAGGCTGGACCAAAATCCCCCCTACTATGACTTTTCCAAGGAATGGCTGTTAACAACCTTAGATAATACCCTCAGCAGGCTTCAGGTGGACTACCTGGATGTATGGCTGCTCCACAGACCTGACCCCTTGATGAACCTGGAGGAGATGGCAGACATTTTCTCCACTATAAAAGAGGCTGGTAAGGTGAAGCATTTTGGCATTTCCAATATGAATCGCCACCAGATAGCTTACCTCCAACAAGCGCTAGATACCCCCTTTATAGTCAATCAAATAGAGCTCAGCCTGAGTAGACTAGACTGGCTGCTGGAAGGCGTTATGTTTGACCATCCGGAAGGAGAAGCCGTAAACTTCACCTCAGGCACCTTGGAATACTGCCGGGAGCATCATATCCAGATCCAATCCTGGGGGAGCATGGCCAATGGAATATTCTCAGGAAAACCCGTACAGCAAGAAAGCCATGCCGTTCAAGAAACAACTAAGCTGGTAGCTGAATTAGCAGAGAAATATGAAACTACCCTAGAAGGAATCGTGCTTGCCTTTATTATGAGACATCCCGCTAAGATCCAGCCAGTCATAGGGACTACTAATCCTAAGAGAATTAACAACTGTATGGCTGCTACTTCTGTAACCCTAAGTAGACAAGACTGGTATAGGTTACTGATCAGTTCTTATGGAAAGAATCTTCCATAAGGGGGGAAGAAGGGAAATAAGTAGGATTGGCCATGCCCCGTCATTTGTATCTCATACTGCAAACAGTGGGCTCATCAAGAGAAGATATAGCAACTGTTTCAACTTCCCTAGGAATTGAAGGGAAAGTCAGCTTTTAGGCTTGTAAGTACCATCAAACACTTTTTGCCAGTTTTCCCCTTCATCCTGACTCACTTCCCATACCTGGGTTACATGTCCGTTAGCTAAGGGGGTCCAGGTAATTCGGTTTAGGGAGAATCCCTTTCCGGCAGCAGTCCTATTTCCCATAACCATTTTTCCATCTTCCAGCCCTCCCTTTAGGCTAAGCACAGTTCCAGCATTATCTATCCAGTACTGCTCCCATTCATGGCTGGTGGCATTGTAGGTATTCAGGCTTTTTCCTTTAAATCCTCCGGCTGTATGATAATTCTCTAGTATCCCCTTACCGTCTATAATCCTTTCTATCTTACTCACGCCAACTAAAGTATCAGCCGTAGTATGATACACATTCCATTCTCCTATCCCAAAGTCAAATTGTCTGTAGGGGCTCTCTTCAGCACCTCCTGTTTGGGCAAGTAAGGCTGGTAACTGCCCTAAAAAGATTACAAAAAGCAGATATTGGGGAAACTTTTTCATGATGTGGGTCTTTATGTGTAACATAAGAAA
>JBCCLI010000099.1:0-17659 GCA_039026975.1 Bacteroidota bacterium
GTAACGTATCCATTTCCTCCCCCATAAGTATTCTGAAATTCAGGTACTATAAAGGGTTTCTCCCAAGTCATATTGAGGTTATAGTCTATCCCAATACCATCAGTTCCTTTACCTGTCTTGGTGGTGATCAGGATGACTCCGTTAGAAGCTCTGGATCCGTATAAGGCAGTAGCTGACGGGCCTTTTAATACACTGATAGATTCTATGTTATCAGGACTGATCTCCGAGACTCCTCCTCCATATACATTATTATCTACAGCATCACTCCCAGTGGGGGCAGCAAAATCCCCTTCTATAGGTACACCGTCTACAACGTATAGCGGCTGGTTATTACCCAGGATAGAAGCGTTTCCCCTAATAGTTACCTGAGAACCACCACCTACACCTGAGGCTCCTGTAATTTGGATACCTGCTACACGTCCTGAGAGTGAGTTAACCACATTAGTAGATCTAGCCTCTGTTAACTCTGAAGCATCTACTTCCTGGACGGAATATCCCAAGGCTTTCTTATCACGTTCCAATCCAAAAGCTGTTACTACTACCTCATCCAAGGTGATATCAAGAGGAGAAAGTTTGATAGTGAATACATCTGAATCAGTAATAGGAAGAACACTATCTTCATATCCTATGTATTTGACCAGAATAGATTCACTTCCATTAGGTGCTTCTAGGATAAATTCTCCCCCTTCTCCTGTAAGGGCACCTACCTGGGTACCCGGAATGAGAATTGTAGCCCCTACGATGGGAGTACCATCTGGTGCCTCAATTTTCCCTGTTAATGTTCTTGACTGGGCTAGCGCCTCAAAAGAGGAACTAATGGCCAGTACAAAAACAATCATACTAAGTAGTTTCCGCATAGTAATTAAATGTGATAGGTTTGATAGAAAAATGACAAATCATATCCATTCCAGCAGAATAATCTGCTAGAACGAGGCCAATGACTAGCTAAGGCTGCTAATTTTGTCTAAGTTGAGACATGGATCATCCCATCAATAATCTGTTGATTATCAATAGTATGTATTCATCCTAAATATGTGTATGGAGGAATCTGAACAGCCTAATATGGCTATTCTAATCCTGATACCAGTTGACAGCAAATAGTTAACTAATTCATCCGTTTCGTTGTCTGTTAGTATAGATTACATAATGGCAAAAAATCTGAATGACGATTTCCACGATTAGTTAGGTGGTAAATCATTTAGTTCGGGGGTATGAATCAAATGTAAGGGGAAAAATCAGAAATGCAAACAGTGGAGTATAATTTTTTTTAATATTTATTAAAATTTAGCCCAAAAAACAGAATAGTTATTTATTTAACGGTCACATAATTAACGATTTGTTAATTTATATGATGGTTTTTAGATAAAGTGTTAACTGAATATGTCTGACTTGTAGGTTGGGTAGATCAAGGGCCATAGGAGAATTAGCTAAAATCATTTGTATGCTTATTTTTCTATGCGTGTAATACATATTCTTTCCTTTTTGATAAATAGAAATAATTTGTGCAGTTTTCCCACAAGATGGGGAATAATAGGGAAGCTCTAAACAATGATGGTCATTCCGAGATGAAAAAATTTGTTCACGTTTGTATGACTCCGGCTTTGATAGATCAATTTGATGTATCAGAAGCTATTGTAGTAGTGATAGATATATTAAGAGCTACGACTACCATGTGTGTGGCTCTTGATAACGGCGCTGAAGTAATAGTTCCTGTTGAGAACATAGAGACTTGTCGTTCTTATAAAGAGCATGGATTTCTCATTGCAGGGGAGAGGAGTGGGGAACAATTGGCGGGCTTTGATTTTGGAAATTCTCCTTTTTCTTTCAAAAGAGAAACCATTGTAGATAAGAGGTTAGCCATTACTACTACTAATGGTACACGTGCTATTAAGGCAGCACAAGAAAGGAATGCTAAGGCCATAGTGGTGGGTTCATTCTGCAACATAACGGCCCTCACTAACTGGCTGATCAAGCAGAATGAGCACGTTTGTCTCCTATGTGCAGGATGGAGAGATAATGTCACCTTGGAGGATACTATTTTTGCCGGTGCATTGGCCAGGAAGCTAAGGCATAATTTCCGAAGATTTCAGGATACCGCTCTAGTAGCTGAGACCCTCTTTAACTCTGCCAATACCCGTAAGAGATATTTCTTTAGGCATTCTTCCCACTTCCAGCGACTAATCCATTTGGAACTACAGGAAGAAGTTAAGTACGCCATGAGAAGAGATACCCATCCTGTAATTCCTATCATGATAGGAGATGGGCTGTATGATATCAGCTTTTGTCAGGATGATTATGCCTCCTACCTTAAAGAGGTTCACGTAAGGCAGGAAAAAGAACCGCTGCCTGTGGTTCAGGCTTGATAGAAAGTCTGTTTCCCAAAAAGAATTAAGGTGTTTCTTTGTTTACGCACGTCAGGAATAAGAGATCAGTATCCATTGGTGAGATCCATCTGCCAATGGATATTCTTTTTTAACATACTCATAAGCTTAGAGATACAGGCGCAGACTTTCCCTGTGTTAGAGTGGGAGGAGCAGTATTTTTTCCAGGGGCAGTCAAAACCAGCTGACATGGTGTATGATCAAGATGGATACCTCTGGCTGGCCGGAAACCTGGAAGATTCCAATGGGAATTGTCTGTCTCCCTGGGTACTTAAAGTAGATACATTAGGGCAGGAAGTAGCTCGTCATACCTTTCCCATTTTATCTTGTAAACAAATTAACAGTATCACCCTATCTGAGGATGGAGGGATTCTGTTTACAGGAGTTACCTCAGATTTGCCTGACCAGCTGGCTTATGGGGAGCGTGCCTATGAGGGAGACCTGTGGGTAGGGAAGATCTCTACGCTGGGCTTTCCCGTGTGGGAAAAGTCCTTTGGAGGGAATCTCCTGGATATGGGAAATGGGATTAGCCGGGGACATTTGGATGAGTACATCATTGTAGGGATGACCCATTCTTATGATGGAGATGTAGGGAAAAACTTTGGGGCCAGTGATGCATGGATTCTATTTATAAATGGGGAGGGAAAGTTACTGGATAGCAAAGTAGTAGGGGGCCCAGGACATGAGTGGGCTACTGATGTGGTCAGTTGTGAGAACGGGGACTTCCTGATTTCTGGTTATCAGCATGTAATGGAAGGAATTGAAGCTAATCTCTATGGAAATGGATGGCTGTTCCGTATGGATCACTACGGGAAGCTAGTGTGGGAAAAGACACTCTCTACTACCGAGGGAGGGTATTTTACAGATATTTTAGAAACACCAGCCCATCAAATCAGGGTAGCTGGTCAGCAGTATGTAGATGGAAAAGCCCTAGAATTCTGGAATCTTCACTTTACGGATAAGGGCCTATTACTAGATCAGCAGTCTTTCGGGACCAGCCTGACAGAGACCTCATCAGCTATAATCTACACTGAAGGAGGAGGTTTTCTCCAGAGTGGTTATTCTGAAGAAAGCTTGTATAAGGTTACTCAGCGCGAGAATCCATTTTATAAGGGTGGGGGAGATGCATGGTTTTTTAGGTATAACCATTTGTCAGAACTGGTATGGAAGGAAACTTTTGGAGGAAAGGGAGATGAGAGCTGTGTAGCTATAGCGGAAATAGGGGAAGGGAAATGGATGGTGCTGGGAAGTAAGAAGACGGCTAGGCCTGGCGGCCGTAAAAACGTATGGCTAGCAAGGATAGAAGAAAAGCCCTGTGAGGCTATACAGGCTAATATCTTTATCAAAGAGAAAGGAAGGCTGCGAGTGGGTCAACCCTTAACTTTTAAAGCTGGTTTCAGGTATGGAGAGAGATTCCTATGGGAATTCGGCGATGGTACTACCTCTGAAGAACAGAATCCCCAAAAGGTGTATGATGAAAAAGGGAGGTATGGAGTAGCCCTTACAGTCTTCCATAATGAGAATTGCGCCCAGAGAGTGAGGATAAAAGAACAGTTGAAAATTAACTAGATAAAGGTTCAAATTATAGCTTCTTTTTTGTACCACGCCCCATTCCGTCAGTAAAACTAATCATACAGCTTGAGGATTTTGGAGAGATTAACTCTGTAGGAGTAAAATTTTGGTAGGTCATTTTTCAGGTGGACAGGCTGCTTTAGCTGCCTATCATCAGATACTGACAAGTGTTTCTTTCAGCTACTGAAGTCGCCGGTCCATTATAAATCAGCTTAGTTATGTCCAAGTAATTAACTTAAGTGTAGTTGACCTACTAGTAATCATGTGGTTGTTACCTAATTCAACTCCTTTTTAGTCCATAATAGCCACCAAGGAGTGTTGGGAGAATCATGATGCTCATAATGGTAGCCAAAGAAATAGCAGCTCATGAATGCCCAAACATGATTTTTCTTTTGAGATCTACTGTGGTGTGTATTTTCATGCTCTCCTTTATGGGGGAGGTAAGTCCCAAAGTAAAAGAGCTGCAAGGTTCCCAGGATAGAGGCTATAACCCAGTATAGGATCAGATTGGGTTCTGCTACCCATATCTTCGCTATGTTAAAGCTGATCGCAGCCAGGATGACCTGCTTCCAAGAAATGTATTCCTTGAGAAAATCCATGTACCAGAAAAAGAAAGACTCCTTTCCTCTATGGAAGTCTGGATCTTTATCTGTCCCTGCAAAACGATGGTGTTGGTAGTGTTTAGGCCTTAGTTTTTTGTATTCGTTGAAAATAAATAAGATGGATGTAATTTTCCCTATCCTGTGGTTCAGCTTAGGACTATGAGGGGCTACTACTCCATGCATAGCATCATGAGCTGTAATGAATAATCCAGTGAATAGGTGGGCTTGTAAGAGGATCCTCACATAGGTCAGGGGATTAAGCCAATCTACGGGGATCAGAAAATTCAGTATCAGCATACCTGTCCAGAGGGATATGATCAGAACCCCTATTATGGTTCCGGTATATTTCTGGTGTAGTAAGGGATGGACGTGACTATTAGTAGGAGTCATAGGAAGAAGGGATATTAGCATTAGGAACAGAAGGGAAAGCACGTTTTACAGGAAATTTAGCCTGTATAAACTCGTAAACAGTAATGGTTAAGAATAGTAGTAGCATAGAATAAATGGGATCTTCTGCGGGGACAGTTCCTAACCTGATCCCTACATTTTCTGCATCATTATACATAACAACAGGTAAGGCTGTCAATACACCATTCACCGTAAAGAAGGGAATAAGGTGTACCAGGTATGCTCGGTAAAATTTCCCTAATTGGCTACCAAGCGTGCTTCTACTCACTAAAATGAGGAGGAGCCCCATACTAATGAAGGTGATAGAAGTATACCATAAATCCAGGTTGGAAAGCCCTATCAGTAAAAGTACACTACCGATTCCCAGTGAGAGAGGAGCTGTTTGTTTGAGCAGAAGCTTATTTCCCATGTAGGCGTTCAGGCAGTCATAAATGAATACACATGCATAAGGGATAGTGAGAAAAAATAGCCATTCTTCCAGTGGAAGGTTTAGCAAATAAATACCTGTCAGGTAAGCCGGATTAAAAGACCAGACCCCCATTTCTGTAAACCATACATCCCAAATGATAAAAATTCCCCCAGCAAAGGCGATAGCAGGAAACAAGGCATACCATCTCCTGAAAAAGGCTACCTTTCTATCGAAAGAAAGCAGCAGGGGGAATGCCAGGGTACCAATGTTAAGCCACAGATAGATATAATCCATCATTTAGTTTTTGAGTCAGGTGATTCTCCATCTAAAAATAGCTGTTTCAGGCTAATTTCCTCATCTTTTGTGCACCTACCTGAAGTCCAGACAAATTCTGCTATCCTATGAGCTTCTTCATGGCTTAGCTGGAAGCGTGAAAAGTGCGAAATATTAGTCAGAATTATCTGTTTGTCTCGTTCTATGGGAGCTGATAAGCCTAGAAATGCTGGCATGTGGTGCTGCACAGCAAAGCGTAAAAAGCGAATTTCGATATTTGGAGGAGAACCTTTCACAGCGAGCTTAAACCATTCCATAGCTTCCTTCAGGTATTGAAGTTTATGGTATGGATTCCAGTCGTGATTAGCTAATAACGCTCTAGCACTCGCTTTATAGGCGATCATAACGGCATCTTTCCCCTTATACCTGGAAAGTGTAGTCCACAATTTCCTGGCCTTGTGTTCTGAGGTAACGGATTCCTGATAAAGAGTACGTATTTGAGGTAGTTCTGGCAAAGAAGCTGTAGGTTGAGCCATAGCGCTCCATCACAAAAAGTTAAGCTGATGCTGAAAAATAGTTTTCACCAGCAAGGCAATTTTTTTCTTATCAGGGACTCTCACCCGTTCATTCATAATTCTGGAGGCAGGTAAGCGCTGAATTTTATTAAACAGGCTTAGGTAGTATACATAGGCTAAGTATACGCCTCTTCTGGCTCCTTCAGGTAGTCTGATAATGCCTTCATAGGCCTTATCAAAATCATCTTTTATATCCTGCTCTATCTTAAGCTTGGCTTCATTAGTAAAAGCGGTAAAATCAACGCCAGGAAAGTATACCCGCCCTCTCTCTTTATAGTCACTCTGAATATCTCTCAGGAAATTTACTTTCTGAAAAGCTGAACCTAGACTCTTAGCAGCCGGTTTGAGCTTCTCATACATATCAGGATTCCCCTCACAAAATACTCGTAGGCACATCAGCCCTACTACCTCTGCAGACCCGTAGATATACTCATCGTACATACTTTCATTATACTCAGAGTAATGTAGATCCATTCTCATACTCTTCAAAAAAGCATCTATCAGTTCATGCTCTATCCTGAACTCTTTTACCACTGTTTGGAAGGACTGCAAAACTGGATTTAGACTTATACCTGCTTGAATAGCAGCGTAGGTATCCAACTCAAACTGGTCAAGTAATGTGGACTTATCATAACTGTGGAAGGTATCTACAATTTCATCTGCGTAGCGAACAAACCCATAGATGGCATAGATGGGGGCGTGAAACCGCTTGTGTAAGGTTCTGATGCCCAGGGTAAATGAAGTGCTGTAATTTCTGGTAATGAGCTTACTGCACTCCATGCAAGTCTGTTTGTACAAATCCATGTGGTTCATAAGCGAGTATTTGTGGATACCTATTCTATCAAACAAGGGATAACAGCTGTCCGCGTATTATCCCTTCTTGTATGTTTTTAATATTCTAATCTCTCTCGTTTACATTCAACAACCTGTAGAATAAAACCTTAATATAAGGAAAATTGTTCGAAAGGGAGTAGTAATAATTAAACAAATACCTAGCTTTGTTTAATATGTTTTTTTGTTACTGTAGCTTGCCAGCTTACTTTTCAGTTCTTTGCGCGCTATGTGAATCCTATTTTTCACAGTTCCTATAGGAATATTTAAGATATCAGCTATTTCATGGTACTTATACCCCTTATAGTGCATCATGAAGGGAGTCTTGTATTCATAGCTAAGATCCTTGATAGCCTTACTGATTTCATCCATAGCCAGTTTTGACCCTGCCTTATTTTCCGTCACATGAGAAGAGGAATTGATGAAGTGCAGATTATCAGTGGTATCTATGAAAGTCTTTCTCTTTACCAGTCTATGATAATTAGTAATGAAAGTATTTTTCATAATTGTATAGAGCCATGCCTTGAGGTTAGTTCCTTCAGTAAACTTCTCTCTATTGGCCATGGCCTTTAAGAGTGTTTCCTGCATTAGGTCGTTAGCTTCTTCCATATCTCTTGTGAGCTTAAGTGCTATAGGCTTTAGAGACTTGTGCAACTTTACGACGGCGGTGTTAAACTCTATAGTTGTCATAAGTTTTAGTATTTTCAGAAAGTATTGAAAACAAATATAATTGATCCTAATGCATAAAGTCAACTTATTTGTTTAATAAACTTATGATCTAAGTTAAACAAAAAATACTACGGGGCAAACAGATTCTGAAGCTTATATATATAGCTTTTGGTATTTAGTCCCCTAATAATCAGGTGTTTAATGTAAGAAAAGTGTGAATCACCGTCCAGGTATAAGAGAATGTATATGTATAGATATTATAGGATGTTTATGTTTAGGTTGTTTTGGTTCAACAAAGTTTAAACATGTAATCCCTTAATTATCAAAAGATTATCATATGAAGCTCTCTTAGTATGCCTGATGTAAAAGGGAATCAGGGCATACTTCAAGCGAAAAACACATATTTTATTGAGATTATATATCGATTACACCCTTGGATGACTTTTGTACAAAAAAACAGCTCGTTATTTTTTAGCTAACAGAAAAATAGTCGACTGTCTTGTGTAAATATGTATGGGGTAATTCTTATTTCCCTCGTTTGCGCTGATTATTTGCATTAGGAAGCCTCAGGTATATACCTGTATTTAACGTATCCCCAGTCAGGTAATTTAGCTCCTTAATGATAGAAATGGGAATCTGGTATTTCTGAGCTAATTGGCTCAGGGTATCAGTAGGTTTTACCTGATGATAAAAGAACCAGTTATTCTCAATAGCTTCTTCCAGCTTTTCATTCCATTCATCGCTGATCTGGACATCTTCTATATCCGTGATGGGTATGTCTACTTCAGTGTCTGAAGGTGTAGGACTGGGGAGTAGGTCATTAAAATCTGAGTCAGTTCCAGGAATTTGTATGAGCTCACCTTCAGGAAGCTCATTCCCTTCTAGTAGCTGGTTATAGTTTCTTATGGCTTGCTCAGACACATTGAAGGTTTCTGAAAGTGAGCTAAAGGTATCTCCTGCTTTCACCCTGTAGAAGAAGATATCTTCTTCTTCTTCCGCTAAGTCTCCATAGACAGAGGTTCCTGTGCTTACCTCTTCTACTGTTACCTCATCTCCTGTATCATAGCTATCCGTTTCAGTATTGATGATTACATCATCCTGGACTACAAAGGGAGCTTTAATGGCTGGTGGTCTGGGAAGGGGTGTGGGGGGTTCCTTAGACTGTAAAGAGACATAAGCAGTTATGACTAGCCCGTGAAGTGCATCATTACCATTCCTATCACCTAATTCTCCAATATTATCCAGGTAATCACTCCCGGTAAACCTGTAGGTGTATTCTGCTCCCAGGGAGAAATTATCTGTTAGCTGATAGAGAACCCCCCCTGCTACAGGCCACTGTAGGGTATAGGTATTATACTGTTCTGTTTCTTTTCTGGTAAGAGTAGCCTCATTTAAAAATTTTCCATCTTGGTCCTTAGGACTAAAGAATAAGAGCCCAGGACCTGTACTTACATAGGGGCGTAGCTTATTCCCTTCCATAAATCTGTAGCGCAGCCTGAAATCCCCGTAAAAGAAGCTGGTTCTGACATAATCATTTAACAGTATTTCACTGGGTACATCTGGAGGCGTCTCATCAAACTGTTCCGTAAATGAACCAAATCCCGCATTTAGTTGAAACTGTAATGCCTTCTTATTTTCTATTTGGATGGAGAAGTTAAAAGTGGGATTGAACCTGTTTAGAAAGGAGCTGCCTTCTGTAAAGTCTCCCAAATAATTAATGGCCCCCGTTCCTATCCCTAATTGTAAGGGTTTTTGTTCAACAGGGAGTTCCTCTTGAGCGGATAGTTGGAGCAGGTTAAAGACACAGAATGAAAGGAGAAGCTTTTTCAGCAGGTGCATGGGAATTGGTTACAACTACATTATCACTATGGAAACGATTTTTGCTTCCTTATTTATATGTTTCAATCTAAGGGAAGTGTGATCATTTGTGAGAATGGATGTCCCTGGAACCAGAAAGTGTAAGCCCGGATACTTCTCAGTAGAAATATCAACCACATTATACTCCTCAAGGTACAGGACAAACCATTTGCTGGCAAGCGACTTTAGTTGATCTACTGACATCCCTACCTGAAAGGAGTCGTGGAGGGTAACATCAGGGGTTTCCATCCTGATTCTGTTGATAATCCCAAGGGGCGGTACAGCTTCCTGCCCAAAATCTTCTTCCAGAAGTACTCTGCCCTGAGGGAAGCTTAGATAGGTCCCACGCCAATAAAATTCATTCTCCTGAAAAAGTGTATCCTGTATTGGGAATCCTTTCCAAGCAGGCGTGCCCTTAGGGGGCATAGTATTACCTAGTTGGATGGACTGAAAGCCTTGTGTAGGGATAGGCTTACTACTAAAACAGGCTGTAAACAGGAGTAGGCTGCTTATCATCCAACAGATAGGGTATCTATTCAAGTGGCAGTTATTAACTATCTGCATGAGTGTATTCCTTCAAGGCTTTTCTCACACTACCATGGGTCAGGAGTAACTTCCTGGCTACTTCCTCTCCCAGCTGAGTCTCTTCCATGATCATTCTTGTTCCTCTTTCTACCAGTTTGTGGTTACTTAACTGCATATCCACCATTTTATTTCCCTTCACTCTCCCCAGCTTAATCATGACAGAAGTAGAGATCATATTCAGGATGAGCTTCTGTGCAGTTCCAGCTTTCATTCTGGTACTTCCCGTCACAAACTCAGGGCCTACTACGGCCTCTATGGGATAAGCCACTAGCTGAGAAAGTGGCGCCTCAGGATTACAAGTAATTCCTGCTGTAGGAATTCCTGCTGTATTGGCGGCTTCTACCGCTCCTAATACATAAGGTGTGGTTCCACTGGCTGTTATTCCAATGAGAAAGTCAGCAGAAGAAATTTTATGTTCCTGTAAGTCTTGCCAACCTTGCTCACGGCTATCTTCAGCAAATTCTACTGCCTTACGTATGGCACTATCCCCACCTGCTATAATCCCTATAACCCACCCATGCGGAACCCCATAAGTAGGGGGGCACTCAGAGGCATCTACTATTCCTAGCCTGCCGCTAGTTCCGCTTCCTATATAAAATAGCCTTCCCCCTTCCTTCATTTGAGTATACACCTTATCTATTACCCTGGAAATCTGTGGAAGAATTCCCTTAATGATTTGAGGAACTTTCTGATCCTCCTCATTCATATGGGTCAGTAACGCTTCTGTGCTCATTAGTTCAAGCTGATTATAGAGGGAGGATTGTTCTGTGATTTTATCTGCCATTGATCTTTTCAATTTATTTGCAAAATAAGGTAGTTCTTTTAGCCATTAACAAATGAATGTGTGTTAAGCTTTCTAGTGGGGCTACCTATTTCGCCTACATACTATTCTGATAGGAGGTGCCTTCGACTTTATTCGATGCCACTTATCTTGCCCAGTATGTGGGGTTTAGGTAGCTAAAGCAGGTATCCCATACTAAGATGGATTCCATATCCAGCCTGATCCTGCTATGTTCCTATCCAGAAATGACTGATGATCCATATATAAGGGTAGGGTAATGATAAAAGAGAAACAGCCACCCATACATTTATGGATGGCTGTTTATGTTACCATTACTTAGAAAGAGTAGAGAGGAGAAGTTTTTTTACTTAACAGCTACTAGTATCACTAAAAAGTATTCTTCAGCCTCTTTTCTACGTCTACCATCATAACGAGCTGGTTTCAAGGTCAACGAATAGGTATAACTCAAACTCACTAAATCTGCCATCTCCTCCAGCTCCAGCAGGATTAAACCTGTCTGATGCTGTTGGTAGTGGTAACCTAAAGCCTGTTTGTTGTGAAATGGTAGGTACTTGCCAGTTATCAAACTCTGGAACTTCATTTTCTAGCGTTACATAGTTACCCGTTCCAGTAGGATTATCGTAATCTGCTTTCACACTTAACTGGTAGGCACTTTCATTAGCATGTCCTGCAAATGTTCCACAGTTATCCACTACAAAGGTAGCTAGGGCATTCTGAGTCCTATCAGGAATAGTAGACATATCTATGCTGTCGAAATGATTATCTAGAAATGTATCCCCATTAGTCTCGCTGGCAAGCGTAGCAGGGAAAGCTTCATTTCCTCCAGCTCTTCTTACGTTTTGTGCATCTGTTCTAGAGGACCTATTGGCATAGTAAATATTCTCAGCGTACACAGTACCTCTATTCCCTGAATTAAGCTCAGGTTGTACATAAATAGGTTTAAAATTAGCTCCATTAGCATTACTTCTTGCTGGAGAATTACCATTGATAACATTATTATTATCAAACGCATACAGGTTTTTGACATACAAGTAAGAATCTGTATTACTAGATGAATTCGTACTCACAGCATGATCTATGATTTTACTTCCAGTAGAAATAGCCGCTATATTCTTATAGGCAAAACTATGTCTACTTTTAAAGTTTCTTTCTGCACTGTAAAAGAATCCTGTGTTTACACACATTCCCTGCATATCATCATTAAGCCCTTGACTATTCTGTATACCTCCCTTACCCCTTCTGATGGTATTATCTGTATCTTCTACACTTTCAAAGGGGTGAGCTACCATACAGTTAATATATGCCAATCTTATTTCTGTCCCGTTTTGGTGTCCAACTAGTTCATCTTCAGCTGCAAAGAATGAACAATTCTTAAACACCATATTCGTACAGTTATTCATCCAAAGGGCATCACCGGAATCTTTACCTGATGAAAAGGTAAGATGCATGACTAATATATCAGAACTTCCACGCGGCCTAGTTTCCATACCATGTATGTGAACGGGACCTGGTGCTGTTTGTCCACAGATAATAACCCTTTCTAGCTCTCCCCATATGTGATTGCTTACCCCCGTTAAGGTTATAACCCCGGACACCTTAAATACAATGTAGATGTAGGTATCATTAGCTACCAGGCTTTCAGCCTCATCTATTGCCCAAGGCCATGAGCCTGTTACTGGACTTGATACATTCCCATTCAGGTTCGTGACTTCAATTACATGTACTGTACTTGTTGGTCCTGGATGTATATCTATATCATATGCTAAACCGTAGTATCCTGGAATTACAGGTGTAGCGTTAGGAAATTTTGAACTTACGGCATAGGTAGTAGATACAATTTCAGGTGTAGCATTTATCTGACTCCACGGCCCAGCACCATTAGCAGTAGAAACCGCCCTTACACGGAAATTGTACAGGCTTCCATTAGTGAGGCTGGAGATTGTAATGCTAGTGGTAGTCTGAGTTCCAGAACTGGTCCAGGAAGACGAGGCGTCGAGCTTATGCTCTATTTCATAATTGTCAAAAGAGCCAGAGGGAGGAGACCATGTTAATGATACAGCAGCGTCTTGCGAACTAGCAGCTAAATTATTGACAGCAGTTGGCGGGTTAGTTCCAGAAGAGATGGAATCAGATGCCTCTACCAGGTAGTCCACCAAGCCCTCAAATAAATTATCCCATACAGGAGAATCTATGGTGCCTTCTGTACCAGGTCCCCACCATACACGGGCGCCAGCAGCTATCCCTGATGTTAAGCTACCCCCTTGAGGTACTGAGGCTATAAATGTACGAGCGCTATTAGTTACCCACGTGCTAACTATATCAGCTCCAGAAGCTAAATTAGCCGTAGTAGTGTAAGCAACTATCCCAGATATCGATTGGTTACCGTTTCCATACCCTCCTGCCAAGAGACTTGAGCTGTTGGCTATGGTTAATTCAGAGACAGTTAGTTCTGCATGACCACTACCTATATTGAAATCATCAATGAGGGAACGCTCAAAAAGACCTATAGGCTTTGTCCAACCAAGCAGCTGCGTATTGACGCTAGGACCATCCACTGTTTCAGAGATCAGCATAAGGTCATAATTTTGATCAAAGCTGGTAAGATTGATACTGTTATCATCTACGTAGGTAACAGTATGGCCATAGAAGGCAGCTTTATCACCAAAGATCTCATCTTCCGTTCCACTTACAGCAGAAGGGTTTCCTACCAATATAGCTATTGATTTATAGGTGCTTGCTGCTTTGGTAGTGGCTGAAGCTTCGTTACTACTGCTACTCGTGCCACCCGCATTTACAGCAAATACTCGAAAGTCATACATAGTACCCGCACTTAGGCCTGTGACAATGGTGGTGGTAGTAGATACTGTTCCGTCAGTAGTCCAGCTTCCACCACCGGAGGTTCTATATTCCACCTGATATCCTGTTATAGGGCTTCCATTATCATCGGGAGCGGACCAACTGAGCTCTGCCTGACCGCCACCGCCTCTAGCAGACAAGTCAGTAATAGCGGATGGAGAATTAGCTACTTCTGATTCTCCTACTAGAAAGTCTATGAGTCCTTCAAATAAATCATCCCATACAGGTGAGTCTATGGTCCCTTCCGTACCAGGTCCCCACCATACACGTGCGCCAGCAGCTGTACTTGAGACTAGTGTCCCTCCTTTCAGAACTGATGCTATAAATGCACGGTTATTATTAGTGACCCAAGTACTCACTATATCAGCGCCGGAAGCCAAATTAGCTGAAGTAGTGTAGGCTACTACACCAGAAAGAGATTGGTTACCGTTTGCATAGCCACCGGCAAGCAGACTTGAGCTGTTTGTAATGGTTAATTCAGATATAGTTAGTTCTGCATGACCACTACCGATATTGAAGTCATCAATAAGGGAACGCTCGAAAAGACCTATGGGCTTTGTCCACCCGATCAGTTGGGTGTTTACTGTAGGGCCATCCACTGACTCAGAAATGAGCATGAGGTCATAATTCTGATCAAAGTTGCTGATGTTTATGTTGTTATCATCTACGTACGTAACTGTGTGGCCATAAAAGGCCGCCTTATCCCCAAAGATCTCATCTTCTGTTCCACTTACGGCTGATGAATTTCCTACAAGGATAGCAACGGCTTTAAAGGTACTAGCAGCTCTTGTGGTAGCAGATGCTATGTTACTGGCACTGCTTGTTCCAGCAGAGTTTTGGGCAAAAACCCGACACTCATAGGAAGTGGAATTACTCAATCCAGAAATTACAGTGGTAGTAGAACTTGAAGTACTAGCTGAGGTCCATGATCCTGCGCCCGTTTGACGGTATTCCACATCATATCCAGTAATGGAAGCACCATTATCAGCAGGAGCTGACCAGCTAAGCGCTATTTGTCCTCCTCCTCCTCTAGCCACTAAGTCAGTAACAGCATCAGGTGGGGAACCTATGTTAGCTTCAGAAACCAAGTAGTCTATGAGTCCATCAAATAGGTCATCCCAGACAGTAGAGCTAATTACTCCTTCGGTGGCAGGTCCCCACCACACACGTGTTCCAGCTGCGGTACCTGAAGTTAGGTTGCCTCCTTGTGCTATAGATACAATGTATGAGCGATTACTATTATTGGTCCAAGTACTCACTATATCTGCGCCAGAAGCTAGGTTGGCTGTAGTGGTGTAAGCTACGGTTCCAGAAAGAGACTGATTACCGTTAGAATAGCCGCCTGCCAGTAAGCTAGCACTATTAGTGATTTTGATTTGGCTAACGCTTAATTCAGCATGACCACTTCCAATGTTAAAATCGTCTATTAGGGCTCTTTCAAAAACCGCAATAGGTTTAGTCCATCCTAACAATTGGGTGTTGACAGTAGAAGCACTTACTGTTTCGGAAATAAGTGCAAAATCATAGTTCGCATCGAAATTTGAGATACTTAAGCTATTATGAGATACATAGGTTACGGTGTGGCCCATGGCTTCCATTTTACTCTTGAGGGTAGCATCATCAGAGCCTGGACTTGGACTAGTATTACCTACTACCAGAGCTACATCCGCAGTAGCCACAATAGCATTAGCTGGAGCCATTGGATTATCTCCATTAACAGGGTCTGCTTTCACAGAAGTTTCCTCTTGAGAAACGGGCATAATTTCTTTCGCTATCTCCCATCCAGGGAAAAGGCAAAAGCATATGAGTAAAAGAAAAAATATGTGATTCTTTTTCATGGTTTGTATGTGAAATATTGAATAAATGCCTTAGACCAGGAGCTGTGCAGTAGGGGTAGGCCTACGTACATGATGTCCATAGCCAGGATTGGTAATTGTATGTAATGAGTACTAAGGGTAGTGTGGCATGACCAGGATATCTATCCTGCTATTTCCTTGGGATGTATTGGATTATAGGGTAGAAAATAGTTGGCTTCTTGTCCCTAAGGCATCTTCTACTTGTATGATATAATTGCCTCTAGACAAAGCGGAGATATCCATTTGAAGGGTCTGTTTACCAATATTCAGAGGTTTACGGACCTGGTTTAGTAGTTGGCCGTTCATGTTGAAAATACGTAGGTTTACCTCTCCCACCTCTTCTGCTGTATAGTCTATAAATATTTCTCCTGTTTCAGATGGGTTAGGATAGAGCGTAAGCCCTGCACCCTGATTACTAATAAGGTGAGTAACAGGAGATTCATGTGTTGTGTTGAGATAAATCCTTCCTACCTGGGTGAGGTCATTATTACGCCCGGTAATCAGCACATCCTTATCACTATCACTATCTATATCCATGAGGAGAATAGCTCCTGCTTCTACCCCTTCTAAGGTGTTGCCAGATAATTCAGAAAAGAAACCAGCACCATCATTTACATACAGTTTGGTAATTCTCTTGAGAGAATGAGTGAGTCCAGCTATCAATATATCCTGATCGAGGTCTCCGTCTACATCTGAAATGGCTACAGAACTAAAATGGACACCTTCCATAGATAAAGCTTCTTCTTCAGTAAATAGGCCTTTTCCATCATTGAGATAAAGCTTAGTGATAGGTTGTTGAATCTCGTTTTGGCCGGTGATAAGGAGGTCCCAATCACCATCCATATCCACATCAGCTGAAGCTACAGCCCCAGATTTTACTTGCTCAAAGGTGTTTCTATCTGCTATGGAAAACCGCCCTGCACCCAGGTTTGTGTATAGGATGGAAGTGGGAGCCCCTGTTCTATCCTGACCCGTAAGAAAAAGATCCTGATCCTGATCTCCATCTATATCCAGGAAGGTGCTGGTACTCTGGTCTAATCCTACAAATGTAGCTGAAGATTGCTCGTAAAAACTGCCTTTTCCATCATTTATATATAGGGTGGTAATCCTGGTAAAGGATTTATCTCTACCCGTGATTAGTACATCCTGATCTTGGTCATTATCTATATCTGCAAAGGCAATAGAACTTGCTTCCACTCCTTCAAAATATGTATCAGCAGATTGGGTGAAATTACCCGCCCCATCATTAACATACAGAAGTGCGATGGGAGCTCCTGTTCTATCCTGACCTGTCAGAAGTACATCCTGATCAAGATCTCCATCAATGTCAGCGAAGGCTACAGACCCTCTATCCACATGTTCAAAGATGGATTGATCTACTTTTTCATAAACACCTACTCCTTTATTTAAAAATAGATCAGTGTTTCTTTTCAATACATTATCCCGACCTGTAACAAGTAGGTCAGGGTCATTATCTCCATCTATATCTCCGAAAGCAATGGCACTGAAGTCTCCTCCTGAGTAGGGGAGCATAAAAGTTCCTTCGAGGTAGATTTGGGCAGACAAGCCGTTACCTACTAAAAGTAACAGAACAAAAAATCTTAACTTCATGGTAAATGGTTTGGTAAATAGGGGTTTTAAAGAGTATGAGTACGGTAAAAGATCCTCAGGTAGTACTAGAGTTACTTCCCTGAAGCTGGTAGGGATAAGAGTTAAGGTCTATGAAAGACAGTAACACTTAATCAAGGGCAATACGATTCTATCCCTCACTTGTATTCCCGGGTAAAGTCATGAGGGTGTAGGTACGTCTATAGCGTGATAGGGCACCTCCTGCTCGGAGGTGGAAAAGAAAAGAGTAATAATTAAATGGTAGTGGATAAAGGGGTAACTACATTGCCAGGGGTGAATAAGGTCTTATATCTATTGGCTAGCGTTGGATTATAAAACTAATATATAAAATATATCTTATATCAAAAATAGAAA
>JBCCLI010000100.1:0-17630 GCA_039026975.1 Bacteroidota bacterium
CCTTAACCAAAATTGACATTAGTTATTTGCTGACCTAGTATTTCTCAGAAATATCACTCTTACAGATGCTTAGTTTAACAATTATTCGTCTACGAAACCTATAATCCACTAAGCAACTTTAGGTACATTACATAGAGAAAGCTATATTTGTAGTGGAAAGAAAAAAGAGAAATATGAGCGTGTACCAAAGTAGACTGTTATTGATTGGAATAGGGGTACTGGTGATGGTAAGTGGATGCCAGAAAAACACCGCCTATTTAACTGAAAAGGATGCGGCTGATCCTTTACACACAGCCGTTCAGGCCGTAAATGATGCCATTGTATTTGATATATTTTCCCCTCCTGTAGCTAGCAGGGTATATGCCTACCCCAGTGTAGCAGCCTACGAAGGGTTCAGAAATGGCTATTCTGGCTATAAGAGCTTGGCAGGGCAGTTGAACGGGCTGACAGAAGTGCCGCAGCCTGATCCTGAGAAAGAATATTTCTATCCGGTAGTAGGCCTAACAGCTTACTTAAACACTGGTAAGGCTTTAGTATTCTCAGAGCCTGATATAGAAGACGTAAAGATCGCTCTGATGGAGGCATATAAGGAGAAAGGTGTGCCAGGAGATGTCTTTGAGAACTCCGTAAGCCTGGGGGAGCAAATATCCGAGCATATTTTGGCCTGGGCAGGAGAAGATAACTATAGTCAGACCCGTACCTTCCCCAAGTTTAATGTGACGGAAGACCCAGACCGTTGGAAGCCTACCCCTCCTGCCTATATGGAAGGAATAGAACCTCACTGGAATAAAATAAGGCCCTTCATTATAGACTCTGCTACCCAGTTTATTCCCATAAGGCCCACTCCTTTTGACATGAATAAGGGGAGTGATTTCTTCAAAGAGGTCATGGAGGTGTATGAAGTAACAAATGAATTGGACGAGGAGCAGCAAGAAATAGCCTCATTTTGGGACTGTAATCCCTACGTAATGAATGTCCAGGGACACGTGATGTTTGCTACTAAGAAAATCACTCCTGGTGGGCATTGGGTAGGGATTACTAAACTTTCCTGTAGAAAAGAGAATAAGAACATCATGGAATCTGCAGAAGCTTATGTGTATGCGACTATTTCACTCGCTGACGCATTTATCAGTTGCTGGGATGAGAAATACAGAAGCTCGCTCATCAGGCCTGAAACGGTAATCAACCAGCATGTAGATCCTGAATGGGTTCCCCTCTTACAAACGCCTCCCTTCCCTGAGTACACAAGCGGCCATAGCGTAATCTCTCGTGCTGCGGCTATCTCCCTCACGCACATTTTTGGAGATAACTTTGCTTTCAGAGATACCACTGAAATGGCATATGGCCTACCTCCACGTGAATATGATTCCTTCATGGACGCTAGTGAAGAGGCTGCTATCAGTAGACTGTACGGAGGAATCCACTACCGACCTGCCATTGATAATGGAGTAGCCCAAGGAGAGAAGGTGGGAAACTATGTAATAGCCAATATTTCCACCAGAGAAGAGATGGCAATAAAGGAAGAATAAGATGCACCTTTACTCGTGATAATTGGAAATTTCAGAGAATAAAATTCAATAAATTGTATATATTGAAAACTCTGAAATTATCATGACATATTTTGTTGTCGCTACTACTTATCACTACGAGTATTCATGGAACAATTTAGCTTAAACACACTTGATATCGTCATCATGCTGGTGTATGCTGTGCTGATTATCGGCTACGGTTTATACAGGGCAAAAAGAGATAGCTCGGAAGAGTATTTTTTGGGAGGGAGAAGTATGATATGGCCTGTGGTAGGAATCTCCCTATTTGCAGCCAATATATCGAGTTCTACCTTGGTAGGTTTGGCTAGTGATGCGTACAATACGGATACACATGTATTCAACTATGAATGGATGGCAGTGGTCATCCTCGTCTTTTTTGCTATCTTTTTTATGCCTTTTTATTTGAAATCAGGGGTGTATACCATGCCTGAATTTCTTGAAAGAAGGTTTGATAGTAAATCGCGCTACTATTTTTCTTTTGTTACCCTCATCTCCAATGTAATAGTAGATGCCGCTGCTGGCCTATATGTGGGGATGTTAGTATTGAAAATAGTCTTTCCTGGTACCCCCACCTGGCTGATTGTGGTACTGCTGGCACTTGCTGCGGCTGCCTATACGGTGCCTGGAGGGCTTTCTTCTGTGATACATACAGAGGTTATTCAAGCGGTTCTGCTGATCATAGGATCTATTATTCTGACCTATTTCTGTTTTGCAGAAGTAGGAGGATGGGATGGACTTATAGAAGGGCTAAATGCCAGAAGGGGTACGCCCCCCGTGGGGGACAAATCTCCCGATGAAATATTCAGCTTAGTCCGGCCCTCTACAGATGAGTACATGCCCTGGACAGGCCTATTATTTGGCGTGCCCATACTAGGATTTTACTTTTGGGCTACTAACCAGTTTATGGTACAGCGGGTACTAGGTGCCAAAGACCTAAATCATGGTAGGTGGGGCGCATTATTTGCAGGACTGCTCAAGCTGCCGGTTCTATTCATTATGGTATTTCCAGGTACGGTAGCTATCCTCCTATTCTCAGATCTTGATCTTAGTTTCTTAAATTATGAAATAGAAAAAGATGGGGTAAAGATGCTATGCGAGAATCTTAATGACTGTCCCAATATGACCTATCCGGTCTTGCTGTTTAAGCTGTTACCGCATGGATTATTGGGGCTGGTATTAGCAGGCTTATTGGCTGCTATGATGTCCAGTGTTTCGGCTACCTTTAATTCTGCCTCTACGCTCATCACTATGGACTTTATCACTAAGCTCCGTCCTAATATGACCAATGAGCAACTAGTAAGAGCAGGTCAAATATCTACCCTTGTCCTGGTAGTGCTGGCAGCACTCTGGGCGCCACAAATAGAAAAATTGGGCTCTCTATTTACCTATCTTCAACGGGTGATAGCCTTTACCTGTCCCCCAGTAGTAGCCGTTTTCCTGGCAGGCCTATTCTGGAAAAGAGCTAATGGTACGGGTGCCATTGTCAGTTTATTAACGGGCTTTATCATTGCTATCTTTCTGTTGACACTAGAGGTTTACGGAAGTGAAAATGAATTGATAGGAATATGGGCAGCTATCAATGAAATTCATTTCTTGCATAAGGCTGCTTACCTCTTATTATTATGCGGATTCATCCTCGTTGCAGTAAGTTTATCAACCCCCCCCCAATCTGAACAACAAGTTCGTGAATATACTTATACTAAAGCAGTATTTGATGCAGACACAGCAGAATTGAAAGGGGTACCTTGGTATACGAACTACCGTATTTTATCTGTTTTACTGATCATCTTAACCGCAATAATAGTCGTATTCTTCTGGTAAATAGCATATGCAGGCACTGTGCACAGATACGTATCAGACCAATGAATTGCTGAGTGAACTTATCAGTATAGAGTCTGTGAATCCAAACTTGTCCAGAAATGGAACTGGAGAATACAAAATAGCCTCCTTTCTACAATCCTACTTGCAACAAATGGGACTGGAAGTGCATTTCCAGAAAATATCAGATCAGCAAGCTAATGTAGTCGGAGTCTGGAAAGGGACAGGTGGAGGAAAAAGTTTGATGCTAAATGGACATTTGGATACTGTGGGGGTAGAGGGAATGGAAATAAGCCCCTTTGACCCTGTACTGGATAAGGGGAAAATGTTTGGGAGAGGGGCTATAGACATGAAGAGTGGAGTGTGCGCCCAAATTATGGCTGTAAAACTGCTCATGGATACAGGCATAAGCCTGGCGGGAGATGTGATTATTTCCTGTGTAGCTGATGAGGAGCATATGAGTAAAGGTACTTTCAAGCTACTAGATTCCTTTACGGCAGATGCTGCTATTGTTACTGAGCCTACAGATCTGGGTATTGTCTTAGCGCACAAAGGATTTGTCTGGCAAAAGATTAGGGTAATAGGCAGGGCGGCACATGGAAGCAAGCCAGATTTGGGGGTAGATGCCATTATGAAAGCGGGGAATATTTTATGTGCTATTCATGACTTTGAGGAACAAGAGCTGAAAAAGCGGGTCCATCCGCTGCTGGGAAGAGCATCTGTTCATGCTTCTACCATAGAAGGGGGAACTGAAATGAGTATTTATCCTGATAAATGTGTGCTGGAATTAGAGAGAAGAACCTTACCTGGAGAATATATTGAGCATGTGCATGCAGAGACAGAGAACATATTAAACGAACTAAGAAAGCGTGACCCCCAATTACAAGTAGAGCTATCTTCCTACCTGGAAAGGTTACCACTAGAGGTAGATCCTGAGCATCCCATCGTAAAGTCTCTATCAAAATCGCACAAAAGAAAGTTAGGTGCTGCCCCCTTTCAGGGCGTTACATTCTGGACTGATGCAGCGCTCATATCACAAAAGGGAATTCCTACAGTTATCTTTGGCCCTAGCGGAGGGGGATTACATGCTGCGATAGAATATGTGGAAATGGAAAGTGTTTACCAGACAGCTGAGATCCTGGCACATACCCTATTAGATTATTGCGGCACAGAGGAAGACATCTAGTGTGCTGCTAGAAAAGTATCTATTTCTTCCCTGCTAGGAACGGAAGGTTGTGCGCCCGTCCTGGTAACGGAAATAGCAGCGGCAGCATGGGCAAATTTAATAGCCTCCTCCATAGATTTTCCTTCTGTAAGCGCTACTGCCAAGCTCCCATTAAATGTATCTCCTGCGGCTGTGGTATCCTGGGCCTCTACTACAAATCCGGGGATCAAAAGAGATTTTTGGCCATTATAGTACAGAGCGCCTTCCTTCCCTAAGGTAATGATCACTTCCTTAGCACCCATATCTCCTAGTTTTTTGGCTGCCTGTATGGCTTCCTGATGGGTATGTACAGCTAGCTGGGTGAGGAGGGAGGCCTCGGACTCATTAGGAGTGAGAATATCTATCTTCGAGATGAGCTCTTTAGATAAAGCCTGTGCAGGGGCAGGATTTAGGATGACCTTTTTTCCTCTCGCATGCGCTAAGTCCACAGCATGAGAGATGGTAGAAATAGGTGTTTCTAATTGGAGAAGCACCATACTTGCTGCATCTATAGCGGGAAGTGCCTGGTCCAGGTGGTGGGGCAGTAACATAGCATTAGCACCTGAGGCTACCCCAATAGAATTTTCTCCCTCTTCACTCACAAATATCAAGGCTACGCCGGAGGCTGACGCTTCTGCCTGAAAAATGTAATCTGTTTGTATCCCATCCTTTTGGAACCCTTCTATTGCCTGGGTACCGAATACATCCTGCCCTACACAGGCAATAAAATTTACCTTTCCTCCTGCTCTGGCAGCGGCTACAGCCTGGTTAGCGCCTTTTCCTCCTGCTGCCATTTGAAAGGCGCCTCCCAGCAGCGTTTCTCCTGGAGCAGGAATCCGGGCTAACTTCAGAATCATATCCGTATTAGAACTCCCTATAACGGTAATCATAGTTTCTTGAATTAGGGTTAGGCATTAGCCAGGATAACAAGGGCGAGGCCTACCAGATAACATACAAACATGGCGGAAAGTAAGGTATTTGTTCCTTTAGGAGCCCCCTTAAATTCTTTCCAAATAAACACCCCCCAAATAGCGGCCACCATAGTAGCTCCCTGGCCAAGTCCGTAGGAAATGGCATAGCCGGCTGAACCTGAAGCAATGATATTCAAAGACATGCCTATGCCCCAGATAACACCTCCCAATATACCTATTCCATGTAGTCGTGGGGTTCCTTGCTGGAAATAATCCTGATAGGTCACCTTTTCACCAGCCAACGGCCGATACATCATCCATGTATTCCAAACAAAATTAGAGACAAAAATACCTGTAGAAAAGATAACCAAGGCAGTATAAGGTGTAAGCATACCTGTTTCAGGATCAGCGAAATCAGTAGCCATAGAAGCGGCTACAAATCTGTAGAAGAAGCCCATAAGTACCCCTGCAATCAGGGAGATAATAAGCCCTTTTTGAGTTTGTTGTCCTTCCTCCTTAGGGAGCTTCCCATAGGCTATGGCATCCAAAATGATAGCCGCTGCTACCAGAGCTACCCCTAAGAATATGAAAAGGGGGTCTCCCACTGGCGTGGCAAAATAATTTATTAAAACTCCCAGCACCAGGGCTAACCCTATCCCTACTGGAAAAGCTACCGCCATACCTGCAATATCTATGGCTACTACCAGTAAGAGATTAGCAATGTTAAAGATGACGCCTCCCAGAAAGGCAGACCCCATGGAGGAAGAACTGGCCTGCTCAAGGTCAGCTAGGAATGACCGCCCTTCTCCCCCATTACTACCTAGAGTAAAGGCTAACAACAGGGTAATTAAGAGAACTCCTATGGTATAATCCCAATAAAATAAAGGGAATCGCCATTGTTGTCCGGCAAGCTTTTGGGTGTTGGCCCATGATCCCCAACACAACATGGTGACTACACACAGAATAACGGCTAGGGAATAAGATTCTACTATAAACATAAATGTGGATTCAAGTGTAAAAAAGTGCGCGAATCCCGGCTGTATGACAAGCACATGTACACAGTTTGATAGGGAAAACTACAAACTAGGCGTACCATAAATCTGTCAGTTAGCTGGGCTAGCATACCCCAAAAAGAACCTATGATGGAAGATAATACTTAGCGATAGCCCATCATAGCGTTTCAGTTTCTGGGAAAATATGACTAATTGGTCTTAAATATATACTTTTGACAGTCGTTTCATCAATGATAGCCATTGATAACCTGGCTCTGTGTCAATAAACTTTCTATCCTATGAAGAGAGAATTTTGTAAAAACTTTCTACTATTTCCTTCTTCCTTCTTTGCCTACGGATTGATAGGCTGTCTATGTATTTGTACCATGTGCATGGACCTACAATCCCAGGTCTATTATTGGAGAGAGATTACAGATGAAGGAGAGAAATCTGTTCCAGTAGAAATAACGGATCTGGGTGATGAGGATGAGGATGGAATCATGAATGCAGAGGATTGGTGCGTGCAAGCCGTAGGGACTAAGCGGAATCATGGCTGCCCAGAAGGTAAGGTAGACCAAGCAGAAAAGTTTGAAGGAGGTGCTTTTGCTAACTTTTTTCCCTTTGCAGATCAAGATGGGGATGGCGTAGCTAATCAGCTAGATTATTGCGACTCTGTTCCTGGTGTTTTAGACTTGTATGGATGTCCCACAGAAAATCTGATGAAGGTATCTAAACTAAATGCTGCCTTTACACACACTACCTGTGAGCTTCAATTCCCTGATTCTTCCTTAACACTTACTGAGAATCAGGTAGAAGAAATACAGACTTTTGCAGCTGGGCTGAGTACAGGTCAACCTCTGATGCTGGTGCTTACCGTTTTTACACCGGATGATCACCAGCTTTCTTTAGAAGATGCTACGCTAAGAGAAATTCTTCTAACTATAGAAGCAGCTGGCAGGACTCCAAAGCGTCTAAAAGTCTTATATCAGTCTGGTTATGAGGAAGAAAAAGGAGGTAGGGTTACGCTCACCCCTTATTACCATCAAGAGATTCAATAGGGATATTTTTGCCAAATAGGTATAAGTAACCCTTTTTAATTATGGTTCTTTTAAGTATACTTGCCATATGAAATTAATATTCACAATTGAGAGCTTTTATTTCTACTATTTTGGTAACTCTACCAAGGGGCTCACTATGTGAAAAAAGCATATACAATCAAAAAGGCGTCCCTGGAAAACAAGGACGCCTTTTTTCATTTACAGGAAGTATGATGTTAGAAAAGCTAACAGAATCAGGTATGGGTGGTGCTACTAAGCGAGTAGCCATCCAAGGAATAGGAGGATCTTTCCACGAGATCGCTACCCGCAGGTTCCTGGGAAAGGACTGCGAAATAGTTCCATGTGATTCCTTTACGCTACTGTTCAGGGCCTTAGAAGAGGGCCATGCTAACCTGGGGGTAATGGCCATAGAGAACACGGTAGCAGGCTCTATCATTCCTAATTACGCGCTGCTACGGGAATCTTCTCTCACTGTAATAGGGGAAGTATACCTTAGAATAGAACATAATTTTATGACACTTCCCGGTCAGCAAATTATGGATATCAAGGAAGTACATTCTCATCCCATGGCTATCCAGCAGTGTCATGCTTTCCTCAATCAATACAGGCATATTAAAGTAGTAGAAGCAGCTGATACAGCCGCTAGTGCTAAGTGGATAAGAGACAGAGAAGCTATGGGAGTAGCCGCCATAGGGAGTGATTTGGCGGCTTCTCACTACGGACTGGAAATATTAGCTGAAGGGATAGAAACCAACAAAAGAAATTTTACTCGATTTCTCATTCTCCTGGAAAAGGGAAAAGCAGCTAAAATTGAAAAGAGTCCCAATAAGGCCTCCCTCTGTTTTAACCTGGCAGGACTCTCCATGCAGGTGGGAGGGCTTTCGCGGGTATTGCTGGTGCTTAGTGCCCATATGATGAACCTTACTAAAATCCAGTCCCTACCCCTACTGGGCCAGGAATGGCAGTACTTTTTTCATGTAGATCTGGAATTTGAAGACTTTGAACAATACAAACGGGCCCTGGAAGCTATAAAGCCTATAGTGACAGAACTGAGAATTTTAGGAGAATACGCCCGAGGAGAAAAGTACATAGCAAATACTTCAGAACAATCATTCTCAAAAGTAAAGACAAATTAACCTAACAGGTATCATGATTATATCTACAGCAGAACGTATCTCAGAGGTAAAAGAATACTACTTCGCTACTAAGCTGAGAGAAATACGACAGCGTAAACTTCAAGGGGAGGATATCATCAACCTGGGGATAGGAAATCCGGATATGATGCCTTCTGAGGACGTCCTTAAAAAACTGGTAGCTACTACCTTAGAAGCTGGAAATCATGGGTATCAACCTTATAAAGGTATTCCGACTCTGAGAAAGGCTATGGCAGGCTGGTACTTAGATGCTTTTGGGGTTAGTTTAGAGCCAGATACAGAGGTATTACCGCTGATAGGATCTAAGGAAGGCATTATGCACATATCTATGGCTTTTCTGGATAAAGGAGATAAGGTGTTGATTCCTAACCCAGGATATCCTTCTTATGGTTCAGCAGCAAGGCTGGTAGGAGCAGAAGCAGAGTTTTATACGCTTTCTGCAGAGAATGGATGGTATCCTGACTTGGCAGAGTTGCGGCAAAGAGATCTAACCAAGGTCAAAATTATGTGGCTTAACTATCCACATATGCCTACAGGAACTCCCGCAAAAGAGGAGGTTTTCCATGAATTAGTAACCTTTGCGAAAGAACATAAGATCCTATTATGCCATGATAATCCTTACAGCTATGTCCTAAACCCTGAGCCCATGAGTATGCTGAACATCCCTGGAGCTAAGGAGGTAGCCATTGAACTAAATTCCCTCAGTAAGTCTCATAATATGGCAGGCTGGAGAGTGGGGATGGTAGTAGGTGAGGCCGCATATATAAATGCTATTCTGCGGGTAAAAAGTAATATGGATTCCGGTATGTTTGCCCCCTTACAGTTAGCGGCAGCAGAAGCCTTACAGATTAGTAGACAGTGGCATATGGAACGGAACCAAGTGTACGCCCACAGAAGGGAGATAGTCCGTGAGATGATCAAGGTGCTAAACTGTCAGGCAGACCCGGACCAGGTAGGTATGTTTATGTGGGCCAAGATCCCTCCTCACCAAAAGAGCGCAGAGGCTTTCTCTGAGGAGATTCTGAATAAGTGTAGTGTGTTCATTACCCCTGGATTTATTTTCGGTACAGCAGGTGACACGTACATACGCATCTCACTTTGTACGCCAGCAGAAAGATTAGAAGAAGCGTTAGGAAGATTAAAAGCGGTGTTTGCCCTTATTTCATAAGATATGATAATTACGATTATAGGACTAGGCCTCATAGGAGGATCTCTTGCTAAGGACTTACGAGCAAATGGGTTTGCTACAGAACTACTAGGCGTAGATGTGAATGAAGCGCATGAAGCTCAGGCATTATCATTAGGGCTTATAGATGAATGTCCGCCCTTAGAACATGCCTGTATGAAAGCAGATGTGGTGGTCTTAACAGTCCCGGTGAATGCCGTGATAAGTTTACTTCCGGAGGTATTGGGCCACATACGTTCTACAGCAGTAGTGGTGGAAATGGGATCTACTAAGGAAGAAATAGCTAATTCTATTAGAGAACATAAAGCCAGGAAGCAAGTAGTGCTAGCCCACCCCATGGCAGGGACGGAGTTTTCCGGTCCATCAGCGGCTGTGAATAACCTTTTCCACAGTAAAGCAGCCATTATAGCTGACAGAGCGGATAGTACCCCGGAAGCCGCCCAGTTAATAGAGAGACTCTTCAAGAGCCTATTTATGCGGGTAATCTATATGGATTCTCAGGAACACGATGTACATGCTGCCTATGTATCTCATATTTCTCATATCACCTCTTATGTCTTATCCCTAACGGTTTTGGAGAAAGAAAAAAGTGCTCAGAACATATTTGATATGGCGAGCGGTGGATTTACGTCAACAGTAAGGCTAGCAAAAAGTTCCCCTACTATGTGGCGGGACGTCTTTATGCAGAATACAGATAATGTGCTGGACGTGCTGGACAGCTACCTGGAGAAAATGCAGGAGTTTAGAAGCCTGATAGCTGAAGATAAATTTGAAGACCTACACAAACGTATGGCAGCAGCCAATGAAATAGGAAAAATTCTAAGTAAACATAAAAAGGTACCACTACAATCTTAACCTAACACGGAAATATCATGATAAATAATATGGAAATAATCCCAACGCAAGAATGGGGGCTAGGTATGAGGGAGAATATTCTCATATCAGGTCCCTGTAGTGCGGAAACTCCTGAGCAGGTACTGGAAACCGCTAAGGGAGTACAAGCTCAGGGAGAGGGCATAGACCTCTTACGAGCTGGCATTTGGAAACCCCGTACCCGACCTAATTCTTTTGAAGGAGTAGGGAGCGTAGGACTCAAATGGCTTAAAGATGCTGGTAATGCCATTGATAGGCCCATATGTACGGAGGTGGCTAATGTGAAGCATGTATATGAAGCCCTTAGAAATGGGGTAGATGTTATGTGGATAGGAGCCAGGACTACGACTAACCCCTTTGCTGTGCAGGAAATAGCTGATGCCTTGGAAGGGGTAAACGTACCTGTCATGGTGAAGAACCCAGTGAACCCAGACCTGAATCTTTGGATAGGGGCTATAGAGAGAATTTATCGGGCAGGCATTAAAAAAATAGCTGCTATTCACCGAGGGTTTTCTTCCTATGGAGAAAGTAAGTATCGTAATCCCCCTCAGTGGCAAATCCCCATTGAGTTAAAGAGGAGACTTCCACAGATCCAGGTAATCTGTGATCCTAGCCATATAAGCGGAAGAAGAGATCTACTGGCCAAAGTATCTCAGCGTTCCTATGACTTAAACTTTGATGGACTTATGATAGAATCTCATCCTAACCCGGATAAAGCCCTAAGTGATGCAAAGCAGCAGGTTACGCCTGAAAATTTAGGTAAGCTGCTATCTGGACTAGTTAAGCGTGCTCCTAAGACAGATGATCCATTATTCAGGAGTCATCTGGAGGAACTTAGGCATGATATAGATGAGCTGGATGATGATCTCATCCTTATGTTGGCAAAACGTATGGACATAGTGAAGAAGATTGGCCAGTACAAGAAGGAGAATAATATCACCATCTATCAGTCTACTCGTTGGAATGAGATCGTAAATGATCGCGTGCGTAAGTCCGCTACCAAGGGACTTAGTGAAGATGTGATCAAGGAAATTTTTCAAATGATTCACAAGGAATCTATCCGGCATCAAACAGCCGTGATGAATGCAGTGGAGGAAAAGGCCTAGCCATAAGTAAATGAGGTATGCTCAATATGAAGGCCAGCTATTCCTTAAAATTGACCTTACATTAGCAAAGAAGGGGCGATCTTTTTCGCCCCTTCTTTATGCCTAGCTGTGCCTACTCATTCCTGAGCATCTGGACAGGATTAGTTACAGCCGCCTTTAGAGATTGGTAGCTGATGGTAATAATGGCTATCAAGAGTGTGAGGAAGCCGGCCAATAAAAAAGTTTCCCACCCTATAGATATTCTGTAGACATAGGCTTGTAGCCATACATTCATCCCATACCAAGCTATGGGAGTAGCTATAAGTAGGGAGATCAGAATGAGCTGGACAAAATTTTTGGTGAGTAGAAGAAAGATGTTCTGGACGGTAGCCCCTAGAATCTTCCTAATGCTGATTTCTTTACTGCGCTGCTCAGACATAAAAGTAGCTAAGGTGAAAAGCCCTAAACAAGCGACGATTATGGCAAGAACTGTGAAGATACTGAAGATCTTTCCCACCCTGGCCTCTTCTGCATACATAGCCCCAAAACGCTCATCTAGAAAGTGATACTGTAAAGGTTGACCTGGTGCCAGTTCCTTCCATATGTCTTCTACCTCTGAAATCAGTGTGGGGATATCTTGAGATTGAAATCTGATAGACATAGCGCCCAAATTCCCACCTATGACTAGACTTAAGGGATCTATGGCTTCTTTCATCCCTTTAAAGTGAAAGTCCTTTACCACTCCTAGAATGGTATAATTTTCGAATAGAATGTCTCCTGTCTTCTCATCCAGGTAAGTATAGGAACTCATTTTTTTACCTATGGGATCATCTAGCCCCATAGCTTCCACTGCCTTTTCATTAAGTATGATACCTTGAGAATCTGTAGGAAAGCTGATATCAAAGTCTCTACCTGCTAAGACTTCCATACCCAGCGTTTTGATATAATCATGATCTATATACCACTTGGCCAGGTTAACCTCTTTTCCCTTCTCTCTTTTTCCTGTTAGCCATGCACCTGTATAGTTAGCAAAATATCCCTTGACAGGTAAGTATCCGCTCAGAGAAACACTACTGACCATGGGTAGCTTCTGAATCCTTTCTTTTAGTAAGGTAGTGTTCGATTGGGCCCTATCCAGAATGAGCACTTCTTCTTTGTTGAATCCTATCTGTTTGTTTTGAATGTAATTCAGTTGGTTCCAGACAATGACGGTGCCTACAATGAGTACCATAGAAATGGTAAACTGAAAGACTACCAGGGCAGATCGTAAATTAGCATTGCTGCTCCCTTTACTCAGTTTACCTTTCAGGACTTGAATAGGCTTGAAAGAGGAAAGAAAAAGGGAGGGATAAATTCCCGAGAGAATGCCCACCATCACGGAACAAAGAAGGATAAGAGGAACAAACCAAAAACGGGTATACGGGATAGAGAGAGACTTTTGGGCCATTTCATTGAAGTAGGGGAGGGCTATTCTGGCCAGAACAATACTTAAGGCAAAAGCTATCAAGCTAACAAGAACTGACTCTACCAGAAATTGAGAAACCAATTGACCTTTGACGGAGCCTAGGACTTTTCTAATACCTACCTCCTTAGCCCTATTGGCAGACCTGGCTGTAGCCATATTCATGAAATTGATACTTGCAATAATTAGGATGAATATGGCTATGGCACCAAACAGCCATACATACTGAATGTTACCCAGCTTAGAATACGGCATGACGATATCTGCTGAATGAAGATGGATATCTTGTATAGGCTGAAGCTCAAAAGAAATAGATCTTCCTGAGGCTTTAAATGCCTCCATATCAGGCACCATGTATTTGGGGATCATTCCCTGAATTTTCTCTTCAAATGCTTCTACATCTACTCCCGGCTTAAGCTTGATGTAGGAAGCATAGTTGCTAAAGCCCCAATTTGGGATTCTGCTCACTTCAAGGGTTTCCATGGACAGTAGATAAGGAAACTGAAAGTGTGAACTGGCAGGAATATTTTCCATGATACCCGTTATCAGATAGGGGTTTTCATTATTATTATTCAAAATGATGGTCTTTCCCATGGCGCCCCCTTCTGGAAATAATTGGGAAGCCTTTTTCTGAGTGATGACCACGGTTCGAGGGGAAGAAAGGGCTGTTAACAGATTTCCTTCTATCATAGAAACTCCAAACATCTCCAGATAAGAAGAGTCTACATATACCAGTCCTTCTTCAAGGATATTCTCATCCTCAACCTTTATTTTTAGCATTCCGCTTCCTGCATCATACATAAAGGGAGCTATCCTGATGGCATCCTCCACTTCTGGATAGTCAGTTTCCACTGCTTCTGCAAAGGGCGTAGTAACAAAGAATGCTCTACCAGTTCTATCTGGTGTGGTAAACTTTGAAATGACACGGTAGATTCGGTCTCCTTCAGGTACATGTGTATCGTACCCCAGTTCATCCTTTATAAAAAGGCTGATGAGTAGGCAGCAAGCTACTCCTATAGCAAATCCCAGGATGTTTATGATAGCGTAGAACTTCTGCCTAAGGATATGGCGAATGGCTACTTTGATAAAATTCTGATACATGGCGGTTTGTTGATAAGGTATGATTTGTGGAAATCGCTTGATGACTGAGGGTCTGAATAACCTGAGTACCTCAAGCTTATATTGCTGACGGGCATATGCTAGCCCCTGATTCTTCTGGTTAGTGAGGAAGGTTTCTTCAAGATCTCCAGCTAATTCTTCATATAGATCCGGGTTACAAAACCATCGAAAGCATTTGAAGAAAATGGAGGGAAAGTGTGATGACTGCTTCATAGGACTTGACTTAAGAAAAAGACGGAATGGCATTCCAGAGTGACTCCCTGAGAGATCTGGCTTCAGCAAGCGCTGTCTTCCCCTCTTGGGTGAGGAAGTAATACTTCTTGCGTTTACCCCCTCTTTCAGGTGTGGATTCACCTAGTTTGGAATGGATAAATCCCTTTTTTTCCAGGCGGCTAAGGGCCGTATGTAAGGAGCCTCTACTCACCTTCTTATTCAGTCTTTCTGCCATCTCCTTTTGGATGCTTACCCCATAGGCATTATTATTCAAGACCAGTATAGTGAGTAGTACTATCTCTTGAAATTCTCCAAAATATCCTCTTTGCATATTATGTTTTACTTTGACTACAAAACAAAGTTAAGAATTAAATTCGTACTTGAATACATTATCGACTGAAATAGGAGAATACTCGATGAAAAGGGGAGAAGACAGGATAAAAAAAGTCGGAAGAGTTGAAGCTCTTCCGACGCAATAATAACCCTTACAGATAACTCAAATACCCATGGCGAAGGCGAGGAGCAAACGGGATTGCGCTAGTGTTAATTGTCCACTCCGGGATGCCAGTTCGCCATGGGTATAGGGAGAGAATCGTAAGTTCAAAGCAAATATTATCTGGTTCTTCCTGAGAAGTAGGCAGTTTTAAATTTCTTTCTCATTCTGAGGTCAATATCCTTGACAGTAACCTTCCCATCCTTATTTACATCTAGCCCTGAATTTTGCTTATAGGTAATACTGGGCTTAGCATACAGTACGTATCCCATAGATCTGTTAATTGCCTTTGGGTATAGAATGGCTAGGTATAGGTCTGTCAGACTTTGGTAGAAGCCATGTCTGGCTTTCACTCTGTCCAAATATTTATAGACATAATCCAGCTGTTTAACGGGAGTCATTTTCTTAAGATCTCTAATAGAGACTTTTAGTTCTCTTGCCGTAAAGGGCATGAACTGTATAAGTCCGGTAGCACCGCTCCCCTTGAAGTTTTTGACGGAAGAGTTAAACTGAGATTCTGAATACATGACTGCCATCAGCCAGGAAGCTTCTACATCTAATTTCTCAGCTATTTTTCTCACTTTCTTCTCAAACTCTTTTTCTTCAAAGACGTACTTGCCAGCTTTATCCATTAGGTATAGCTTAGGCTCTTTGAAGGTATACAGATTCTCCTCTTTAGGAAGTGGATTTACCTTAATAGGGTTGGCTTTCCTTACCTCTTTAGATACACTAGGCGTCTCAACTCCATTTACTTTATCAGGCCTACTGTTGTGATTTTCAGGTTCCATGACTGTAACATGGGAATTTAGCTCAGGAGGAGTTCCCTTTCTCTCTTCAGCTTTGTATTGATCTAGAAACTCATCTTTAGAGTAAGTATGTTGGGTAGGGGTTTCTTCCATAGAGAGAGCTTCTTGTACTTCCCCAATAGGATTTACCTGCACCACAGAATGTACATTAATAGGCTGTTCCAAATCCGGTAAAAAGGCTACCGCTTGATTAAAAGCGCTTACATATTTTCCATAATCAGGCGCAAACCTCAGAAATGCCACAATAAAGGCTGCAATCCCAAGAAACAGGTGATTCTTTCGAAGTTTAAAGCTACCGTGCTGATATGGCACGATCCCCGGATTCTGCTTCGGCCCTCGCTGGAAAGAAGGTTTTGGGTGGAAATGCCCAGTGGAATACTTGTGCCTTCCAGCATTCTCAAAAAAACTCATCATGTCTGTCCGATAGTTGTGTGCGCTAATACTCTTAGCAACTGTTATACTTACTACCAAATATACTATTAATATTAGTATTTGCAAATAGGTATTTAAATTCCGTAGCTAAATACTAATAAAATTAGCATAAAATACTTACTAATTTAGCTTTTAATATGAACAGAGTAGATGAAGCGAACTATTGAATATTGTGTGCGAGCGCGTATGTGTGGTCTCTAAGATAAGAGATTAATTCCTTTCTAGTCTCATATGGTTCTAACTCTTGGTTAGAAAGGGGTTCACCTATGTTAAACTTGATAGTCTTCCCAATCTTGTTACTGATTTCATAAATGAGTAATCCCAATCTCATTGTCAGGCTGAATTGGCTCACTAACTGAAACAGAAAGCTATTCTTTCCTTGAAAATATACTGGTACTACGGTAGCGCCAGTTCTGCGGATAAGTTTAGCTGTGAACATTTTCCAGTCAAGGTCCGTCACCTTTCCGAGTATACCTTTAGCAGTAGATACCCCACCAGCGGGAAATATAACCACTGTCCCTCCTTCTGTGAGGGTTTTCACAGCCTCATTCTTGGTGTTTATATTGGTTAACAGCGCTTCCCTGGTTTCACTAAAGTCCACAGGAAGTAAATAAGGTTGTAGGTGTTCTTCTGTGCAGAGGACACTATTGATCATAATTTTAAAAGGGCCCCGACAGATATAGGCCAGGTAGCAAATGATGATTCCATCCAGTACACCGTATGGGTGGTTAGCTATAAACAGAAGAGGGCCTTCATTAGGGATCTTTTCCAGGCTTTCCTTATTATAATCCAGCTTAACTCTTAGTTTTTTTATGGCTAACGGCCAAAAAGACTCCCCTATATCTTCCATTTCATCCAAAACCTCAGCGTATAATCTCAGTAGTTTGTGTTTGCCGGATAGCCACTCTATGAAATAGATGATTTGCTTTACCCACCATGGATCTCTAGGGTCAGCATAGGTAATTTCCGGTACGCGTGCTTTCTTCGCCATGTATGTATTTTCCCTATCTGTCTTAAGTGTGAATTATGGCCAGCAAAATACACAAATATTTGTCACATGAGCAGCTCACATATAGATGAATTTGCCCTATCTGCTAAAGCCTAGTACTGCCAAGTGCACCCATTCCTTTGCGCATGGAAATATGCTGGTAGCCCAAGACTTAGCTAGAATCATTCTAAATTTTTCCTTGCCTTAGCTTCCCTGAAACTTAGCTCATAACTTATTAGTTGGATTTGCAACTATTATTACTCAAAAACAGATATACGTGGATAGA
>JBCCLI010000101.1:0-17314 GCA_039026975.1 Bacteroidota bacterium
ACATTTTTCTTGCTGTAAGCCATTTCCTTGCATCAAAGATTGTCGGTTCAGATCATGATCTGAACCTAACAGCTCATCCTAAGGCAAGGATAATTAAATACTTCATTTCATGGATAATAACCAGAAAATTATAGTACTACCCCCTTTCACAAAGAGGTAGCTCACACCAGCTAACTATAATAATTATTTTTTCAAGGTCATCATCCATCCTTTTCGCGCTTTAATTCCTCATATCCCAAAAATTATATAATTTCCTCCTCACTGACTTGACTAAGGACATACTACTACTACTTATGACATCACAGAAACCCACACTCTCCTTTTGGCAGATCTGGAACATGAGTTTCGGATTTTTAGGGATACAATTTGGCTGGGCGCTCCAACTGGGAAATATGAGTGCCATCTATGAATATCTCGGCGCAGCTCCTGAAGAGATACCTCTTCTTTGGCTGGCAGCCCCTCTCACGGGATTACTGGTTCAGCCCATAGTAGGCTACCTAAGCGACAGAACCTGGAATAAAGTGGGTAGAAGGAAACCTTACTTCATGACAGGGGCTATTCTGGCCTCTATTGCGCTGATCCTCATGCCTCACTCCTCTGCTATTTGGATGGCTGCAGGTCTTCTCTGGATACTGGATGCCTCTATCAACATAAGTATGGAACCTTTCAGAGCCTTTGTAGCAGACCTCCTACCTGAGAAACAACTCACCCGTGGATTTACCATGCAATCTTTCTTCATAGGAATAGGAGCGGTATTAGCCGCCGTTTTCCCTTGGCTACTAGTGGACGTTTTTGGATTTACTAATACAGCAGGGACTGAAGGAGTACCGGTTTACCTGAAAATTGCCTTTGCCATAGGAGCTGTATTTCTCTTTGGGGCAGTTATGTGGACAGTTTCCAGAACCAGAGAGTATCCCCCAGAGGATATGGAAGCCTTCCTAAAAATGAAAGAGGAGAGCAAAGGCTTTCTCCATGCATTTAATGAAATATTCTCCAATATATTCAATGGCCCAAGGGTCATGTACCAGCTAGCTGCAGTCCAGTTTTTCACCTGGATAGGGCTGTTCCTTATGTGGTTTTATTTCACCACTATGGTAGCTAATGATATTATGCAGGCACCCAATACAGATTCCCCTCTGTACGCAGAAGGGGTGGTCTGGGGAAATATTTGCTTTGGCTTTTACTCCTTCATTACCTTCATGGTAGCACTGGTATTGCCCGGAATTGCCAACAGGATTGGGAGAAAAGTAACCCACTCCATTTGCCTTACGCTGGGCGGGATAGGGTTACTCTCTGTATTCTTTATGACCAGTAAATACCAACTCTTACTTTCCATGGCTGGAGTAGGGATAGCCTGGGCCAGTGTATTATCTATGCCTTATGCTATTCTCACGCCTCACCTACCTAAGGAAAAAATTGGGGTCTATATGGGGATCTTTAACTTCTTTATTGTGATACCTGAAATAATGGCTACCCTCTTTTTTGGATTCATAATGAGTAATTTTCTCAACAATAGCCGTATCTCGGCAGTCATGATAGGAGGTGCTTGTTTATTAATTGCAGCCGTGCTCATCCATTTTGTAAATGAGGAAATACAGACGGGAAAGGTTACAGAAGAGGAAGCTGTGGCTGCAGGTTAACCGTCAATGAAATAAATATCTATTTGCGTACAGGCGTCTTTACATGAGAAATTTTCTTGCAAAGACACTGAGGCGCAAAGTGTCTCGCTAACACATTAACCCAATGAAAAAACTCCTTACTTTTTACCTTCTGGCAACATTTTCTTCTTCCATTTTCGCACAACAAGAAGAGACCTACGACTACTCCCGATTTAACAGGGACATGGTCTCTCATGGGGTGCAAGCTATCCTTATGTGTAATGGCCTTTTCACTTCTGAAAGACCACTAGATTTAGTACTTGAACAAGAGCTAGCCTACAGTAGGCCAAGAGGTTCTGCCTTGCAAGGAAAATACAGTATAGACTACGACAGAAAAACAATCTCAGTAGGAGAAGATGGTGGACAGATTCCCGTCATGCGAGCTGCCTACCGGGAAGGGATAGGCTGTGTGATCATGGCACCAGACCAAACCTTTGCAGAGGTGGAAACCTTACCTGAAATCACTACCCCTCCACTAGCAGGAAATGCTGCGGACATCCTATGGCCCATGGGTGATAAAGTGGAGCCTGTAGCACTTCCTGAAGGGATGGACGTAGATAAGCTACTCGCAGCCTCTAACTGGGCATTTGAGAGAGAATCACCCGAGCAGGTAACCCTAAGTCTACTCATTCTCCATAAAGGTAAAATCCTACATGAGCGCTATGCAGATGGGGTGAATATGAGCACCAAGACACGTACCTGGTCCACCGCCAAAAGCATAGCCGTTACGCTCATGGGTATGCTGGTAGATGAAGGGAGAATGTCCCTGGATGAACCCCTGGGCCTGAGCTGGCTACCTGAAGCTTCTGACCCTGAGGCTGATCCTCGTAATGAGATTACCCTCCGCCATGTGCTCAATATGGCTAGCGGCCTATATACCGTGGATAATAAGCGGATGGAATATGCCACAGGCTCTGGCCTGGCCTACTGGGCAGGGGCCAGTTCCATCAATGGGGCTAGAAATAGGGGCCTGATGAGAAAACCAGGCTCTCACTGGGACTATGAAAATTATGATACCCTGCTGGGTGTGCTAGCCATGAAGAAGGCTCTGGGGGATACCAAGACCTATCATGAGTTCCCGAGAGCAGCCTTACTGGATAAACTGGGCATGCGCAACACCCTCCTCAGCATGGACCGCTTCGGAGATTTTATCCTGAGCTCACAGGTCTATACTAATGCACGCGACCTGGCCCGCTTTGGGCAGCTCTACCTCCAAAACGGCATGTGGGAAGGGGAACGACTCATCTCTGAAGACTGGATTAAGTTTGTGAGAACGCCTGCCCCCTCCACCGCTGAGAGAGGTAATTTCTACGGCGGTCAGTGGTGGCTGGTCCCTGATGACAGAACGGATGTCCCCAAAGATGCTTACGCCACCGCAGGTAACAGAGGCCAGTACGTAATAGTAGTGCCTTCCCATGATCTGGTCATTGTGAGAAGGGGTTTAGACTACGGTAGACAGGGCTTCAACAGATGGGATTTAACCAGGGAGGTGCTTAAGGCATTTGAGTAGAGAGATAATCCCGTAGATTCTTCTTATGTTAATTGAGGGAGAATTCAGAAAAAATTGGGTTTATCAATTTCGAAAGGTAAGTGATCCCATGCTGAGGTAAATTTATTTGCCCCAGAATGATTTGGTAGCTAAAGCATAGGGTTCATGTTAAACCTACCTAGGAAATTCTCTAAATGAATGTAGCTTGAGGTTAATCTCAAGCTACATTCATTTAAATGGTACTGCTATTTTCTTAAAACTCCCTCCCTACATCACCTTCCAAAGATCTTTCCCTACACCTTTTCTTTCTCCACTTGCTGAATTCCCCTGCCTGACTTCTGAATGAGCCCAGCTAGTTTTTGGCTGAAGCTGGTTTCAGTTATTAGTTCTTCCAGGTTCATATGCATGCGGTATTGCCAATAGTGATTAGGGTTAGCAGGTACATTTATTTGTTCTTCCTGCGGCATTTCCCTTCTTATCTGTCCATCAATGGCCAATAAATCCTGAATAGGAAATACCGCCCACATGGAGGGAGAATATAAATGCTGTACCAGTACCTCCTCTGCTATCCAGGGTTCGCAGAAATAGGGGGCAGCATCATTATGTCCTAGAATAGTTTCATAAAAGCGTTGCACCAGTTCTCTATCTTCTTCCCACCACCCTCTGATGGTAGACATATCATGGCTAGAGGTACTACACACTGACATATAGGGATAGTCCGCAGGATGTCCAAACTCCCTGTGCTGGTCCTTGGGCATGCGCTGAATTTCCAGGCTCAATATGCCTAGCTCATCCATAACTGAAGGTACAGTAGCCGGCACCATTCCTAAATCCTCTCCACATACCAGCATATCCGTGGCTCCTATGATGGCTGGAAGCTTTCGCATAGCTTCTTCACGCCAAAACCCTTCATGCCTTTTGTAAAAAAAGTCGTCGTATAGTCTGTTTAGAATCTCCTGAGAATAAGCATCTAATTCCATGAAGGAACGGGTATGCTGCATAGCTATTCTAGGATTAAAAGCAGTCCCACTAGAGAAGGGCGCTTCAAAGAATAATACCTCATTTATCAAGCTGAACATTCCATAAATAATGCGCTCCTTGGCTTCTCTGGGAAATCCAGAAAGTTGGCTTACATATTCCAATACAGACCGCTGGGTATGGTAGGGAAGCTTAATACGGAAATGACCTGGCTGATATTCTTCCAAAAACTCCTGAATCACCCAGTCTGTATATTCTCCAAATAAGCCTACCAGCATATGGCCCCTAATGTAGGGAGAACAGTAACGCTCATAGTCAAAGGGTAGTCCACGCTGGAATAACTCATCCCTATGGAAGGCCATGGAAGGATTAAAATGGCCCATAAGTCCCTCCAAGGAATGGTAAGGAATCTCCCATATACGGAAGAACCCCAAAATGTGGTCTATTCTGTAGGCATCAAAGTATTGGGCCATATGGGTTAATCGCTGCTTCCACCACTTGAAATCATCCTTGGCCATCTCATACCAGTTATAGGTGGGAAAGCCCCAGTTTTGCCCACTGATAGCAAAGGCATCTGGAGGTGCACCTGCCTGGGTTTCCATATTATACAGCTTCGGTGCCTGCCAGGCATCTACTGAATATCGAGAGATTCCTATGGGAATGTCTCCTTTCAGGACTATATTTTTTTCATGTGCATACTCTACCGCTTCCAGCAGCTGCAAGTGAAGGTGAAACTGGATGAAGTAATGAATGCCAATGTCATCGTAATGTGCTTCTCCCGGGGAACACAATCTCTCTATCTTTTCCTGATCAAATTGGGCATACTCACCCCATCTGCTAAAGTCTGGATTTTTATGGAGATCTCTTAGGTAGGAAAAGGCCGCGTAAGGGACTAGCCACTCTTTTTGCTCCTTGAAGAAGGCCTGGTAGGTTTTATCTTGTGCCAGATTGGCTTTAACTGTTGGATACACCTCAGCGTAGAAGTTGCTTTTAATGTCAACAGCTGCCTCATAATCTACTACCTCATTCCTGTTTAGCTCAGTAGTTTTCTCCAGATAGGAAGAAGGGAGCTTTATCTTATGGTAAGAACAAATAGCCTTCATATTGGCATACATAGGATGGAGAGCAAAGACCGAGATTCCTTTGTATGGATAAGAGTCTGTCCATGAATGACTAGCAATGGTGTCATTAATAGGAAGAACCTGTATCATATTTACATGGGCAGCTTTACACCAGTCTACTAACTTTTTGATGTCCAGGAACTCCCCTACCCCAGCACTTTCCTGAGACCTAAGGGAGAAGATAGGAATAGCCACTCCGGTACCTTTCCACAGCTCTCCCTCCTCTTTTATAAATGCATCTGTAGTTATGATCAGCCTTTGGGTGCTTTTCTCCACTCCTGCATAGCTCACCCTGTTCTCTCCTCCTTCCCAGCGGACAAATGTCATGCTTTCCTTTTCATAGATTGCATACTTATAGGAAATAGGCCCTTGTTTCTGGATCTTCACACCTGCTTTCCACAGGGGAAATCCCTCATCTGACATAGGAACGGCTTTACTCAAGTCCCATTCCCCTAATGCCTCATCATCTCCCAGTACACATAAAATGTGATGTGCTGGCAGTTTGGGTGCATGAACCTGAAAGAGGTGGGTCACCTTTTTTCTACCCATAGAAAAGCGTGTCCTTTCATTACGGCGGAAGACAATATCTGAGAAAGCCTTTGTGAGGAAAAGATTATCTAGCCCTTGGGTGGCACGCCATGTATCCAATAAGTCTATAATCTCATATTTCTTTCCGCTAAACCGCAAGGCCCTGTTATTACCAAATTCCCATGTAAGCCTTCCCTCATCATTCTTAATGAGGTATTTGTATTCAAATGCAGGTATTTTCTCATAGGGGAGATCTAATACTAATTCCCAGGTTTCTGCTCCTACCAGCATCATCTCAGGACACTGTTCTATCTGCCATTCTCCAAGTTCAGGTGTAGAACCACAAACATATATACGCTCTCCCCAAGTAGTACGATAGTCTATTTTAAATCTAAGTATCATGTATCTGAAGTATATCCCTCACGCAATTTTGGCACAAAAAAAGGTAATATTCATCAATTGCAAAATATGATTTCGCAGAGGCTATCAGATAATTGCCGTCAGAAAAGGCAATTTTGGCCCATTTTTATTCTACCACCAGAACATTTTCAGGATATACAATTGAACCTGATAAAAAAATATCAAGCCTCCGGTAACCTTTCACTATTCAGACCTATAAAAGATTGATAGGGAGGAGTAATCACATTTGGGAGTGCAGGACACTTGAAAAAGTGCAGCCTGCACTTCTTTTTATGGGCTATAAGTGTTAAATATCATCAATATCATATATGATTTAATCCATATTTTTTTATTTTTATCATCTGATCCAAGATTGACACATTCTAAAGGCCAAGAAGCGAAGGCGGAGAAGCTACTTTATGAAAACCTACTCGATCAGAGATATAGAAAGACTCACAGGAATCAAGGCACATACCTTGAGGATGTGGGAACAACGGTATAACCTGCTCATCCCACATCGTACAGATACAAACATCCGGTATTATGATGACCATCAGCTTAAACTACTGCTGAACGTATCTTTGCTTCTGGCCAATGGATTCAAAATTTCTAAGGTATCCTCTTTCTCTGAAGATCAGCTGATAGAAAAAGTAAAAGAAACCTATCGGTTAAATGAATCCTCCCAGTCTGATTTATCATCACAAATTCAGATTAATGGGCTAGTGATAGCCATGCTGGATTTCGATGAGGTGAAGTTTGAAAAGATTTTCTCCACCAGCATCCTGCGGAGAGGAGTAGAGAGAACCTTAATAGAGATCATCTTTCCCTTTCTGAACAGAATGAGCATCATGTGGCGGATAGGAGAAATGGATAGTGGGCAGGAGCATTTCATGTATTATCTAATCCGTCAAAAAATCATAGTTGCCATAGATGCCATTCCTATAGCTCCTGATGATGCAGAAAAATTTCTTCTCTTCCTTCCAGAGCAGGAATACAGAGACATTATGATTCTCTTGTATATGTACATGCTGAAGACAAGAGATAAACGAATCATAAACCTCGGGCAAGACCTATCCATCCAAAACCTAAACAGTATTTGTGAAGTCACACAACCAGATGTACTGATGACCTTTTTTACCTCTCCCTCTTCTTCCATTATGGCTCAGCAGTACCTTACTCAACTCTCAGGTATGTTCCCGGATAAGCGAATCCTGGTTTCAGGATATGAGGATATGCTAAGGCATCTCAAGCTTCCTAATAATGTCAGAAAACTGGTAAATCTGAAAGAATTTATTCAATACCTGGACACAGAATTTATTTCTGAGCTCTCTCATCGGAAGAACGCATAATCTCCTGCACCCACTCTTCTGCCGGCCACACAAATGTGATTTTCCGAGGCTTCCCGTGTATTTGGGTGTCATATTCTGCGTCAGCGTAGATAGCTATATGGGTGCCATCCTTCCTGACCACCACCCAGTTCCTTACTATTTCATCTTTAAACTTGAGAAAGAGATCATGCTGTTCCTGTAGGCTATCTTTCTGAATATCCTGCACCACCATCAAAAAAGAATTTCCTATTAGTTCCTCCCTACCATATCCATACATCCTACAGTAATTCTCATTGACAGCGGCAAAATTTCCTAGCTCATCTGTAATACAAATTGCCAGCGGAGTACTTTCTATCACTTCCTGAAAGGCTTCAGGACGTTTGACCAGTTCTTTTTTAACTCTGTCCGTTTCCTGTAAATCTATCATATGCTTTTTCTGAATAAGTCAAATATACAGTTACTTTTCTGAATCATGGAAATAGCTAATACGTTCACTTGTTTTTATTCCCTCAGGCTAATCATAAAACAGGGAATCTCAAGTCCATAAAACCCTCTTTCAGATGCAACTATTTTACCTTAATTTCCATCTTTACTCAAAAGGAAAGTTAACACCATAAGAATGAAAAAGTTATCCATATTCTTACTTATCCTCCTACCATTTACCGGGTATCTTAGTGCTCAAAGCTCTATCACTAGAGAGCTCCCTTATTTTGATGAAATAGAGTTTGGAGGTGCTGGAAAAATATTTTTAGTGCCAGGAGACGAACCTAGAATAGAAATACTGTCAGATAAAAGTAAGTCTGAAATAGTAGAGGATTTAGTAACAGAAGTATCTGGTGGTACGCTAGACATTTATTTGAAAGAGGGTAAATGGCATAAGGATCTAAAGCTTGTCCTTACTATTACTTACCCTGCTTTGGAAAGGCTAAATATCTACGGAGCAGGCTCTGTCTACACAGAGGCGCCCATTATAACTGATAATTTCACCCTGGAAGTAGAAGGGGCAGAAAAAGCCGTGTTGGAACTGGATGTTAAATATGTGGAAGTATTGGTCTCAGGTGCTGGGGACATTGTACTCAGCGGAAAAGCGAGAGACCAACGCATAGTAGCCTCAGGAGCTGCAAGCGTAAAAGCCATGGACCTGATTACCTCTCATACAGAAGCAGAACTTAACGGGGTAGGCAGCATAAAAGTGTATGCTAGTGAGTCCTTAGACGCTGAAGTAAATGGCATAGGATCTATCCAATATGCAGGAAACCCTGCTAATGTAAGGTCTAGCAAAGGAGGAATAGGCTCCATTAAAGCAGTAAATTAACTAATACCTACATAGAACTTATTCATGTTAGGGCTGGCCAGTGGTCAGCCTTAATTTTTTAGTATAGGCAGTATTTCTAAATGAGAATAACCTCTTGATTAGCAGAATCTAAGCTATTATAGCCTTCTTCTCATCATGCGTATCCTAAGGTTCATTTCTCTAGTTATACTTTGGGTAGCAGTAAGCCAACTACTATCCTGTGGGCCCAGTATTCCTGCTGAGGTAGAACTGGTAGTGAATGAATTACCAGCAGAAATAGACTTTAACTTCCACGTGAGACCTATTCTTTCTGACAGGTGCTTTTCCTGCCATGGGCCAGATCCCGGAAGCAGACAAGCTGACTTACGCCTAGACCTGAAAGAAGAGGCCTTTGCTACCCTTAGTAGTGGGAGAGGAAGCGCTTTTGTGGCAGGAAGTATAAGGAAGAGTCAGGCTATCCAACGCATCCTGACAGAAGATCAAGAGATTCTCATGCCACCCCCATCTTCTCACCTTCAGCTTACTACCAGGGAGAAGGCTATCCTCTTAAGATGGGTGCAGCAAGGGGCCAAATGGAAGCAACACTGGGCTTTCACTCCCCCTGAAAACCCCACTATCCTTACGCAAGCTCATGAAGATACGCAACCCCTAAATCCCATTGACCATTTTGTATTTGATAAGCTCCAACGCGCAGGTCTATCTCCTTCACCAGAAGCTAGTAAAGAAAGGCTACTCCGGCGGGTGAGTTTTGACCTGAGAGGCCTCCCTCCTTCTGTAGCTGAGCTGAACTCCTTTCTCTCAGATACTTCTGAGCATGCTTATGAACGCATGGTAGATGCCTTCCTCAGGTCTGAAGCGGCGGCAGAGCGGCTAGCCATGGAATGGATGGATGTGGCTAGATATGCGGACTCTCACGGCTTGCATGCAGATGGCTGGCGAAGGATGTGGCCATGGAGGGACTGGGTGATCAACGCATTCCATGAAAATATGCCCTATGACCAGTTTGTAACTGAACAGCTAGCAGGAGATCTTCTCCCACAGGCCAGCCGTTCTCAAAAGTTAGCCACTGCCTTCAATAGGAATCATCCCATGACTGCAGAAGGAGGCGTAATAGATGAAGAGTTTAGGCTAAGTTACGTGTTTGACAGAGCAGAGACAGTAGGGACAGCTTTTCTAGGCCTTACCTTAAACTGCGCGCGCTGCCATGACCATAAGTTCGATCCGCTGTCCCAGAAAGAGTACTACCAGTTTACCTCCTTTTTCAATAACATTAAGGAACTTGGAATGACTGGTAATGATGGGAACTATGGTCCCCTGCTACGTACAGAAGATGAAGAAACGCGTAATAAAATCCACATTCTCGAACAGCAAATAGCAGAGAAAAAGAAAGAAGTAGCCCTAACCAAGCAGCAAGTAGCTAGCACCCAAAATTTTCTAAAAAAGCTACCTGGCCAGCGCATTGTCCACGGTAAGCAGTATCACTATCCGCTAGAGAGTATCAGAGCTAGGAAGGCACAAGAGAAAGCAGGAACCTGGTATTTCAGAAATAGCATAGATAATAATTTCATTATAGATAATACCCTAAGGGCTTTCTCCCATAGGCCTTCAAAACTGGTAAAAGGTAAGTACGGTAATGCCCTTTCTTTTGAAGGAAATTTCGACTGGCTGCACCTAAGGAAAACAGGGCTGATAGAAGTATATGACTCCTACTCAGCCGCCATGTGGATAAATACCACCAAGAGAAAAGAAGGCCGGACCCAGAGTCTCCTTAGTACGGCTGGCACTAAGGATGAAGCCTGGAGAGGATGGGACTTCTTCCTTGATAGCCATAACCGACTTAATGTTCGACTCATACACTGTCTCCCTCATAACTACCTACATGTGCGTACCCTGGACTCTCTATCCACCCATACCTGGAAACATGTAGCGTTTACTTATGATGGCTCTGGAGATGGAGAAGGCATACACCTATTCATAGATGGGAAAAAGATGCCTACTCATACGCCTTATGACCGCTTGTATAAATCCATTCTCCCTACTAATGTAGCAGATAAGCAGTCAGATAAGCGTCCCATTAGAGTAGCTACCAGCTATAGAGCATTTACAGGTGAATATGGTGTATTTAAAGGACGAATAGATGAAATTAGGCTCTTTGAAAGAGCACTAAGCCCACTGGAGATAGGGTTTATTGCGGGGATTTATTCTCCTGAATCCCATAAGGCTGGCAAAATTCCAAGCTCACTAATAGCAGAATATTGGCTGGATAAAAGCCCCCAAGTTCAAGAGAAAGAGAGGGAGCTTTATAACTTGAGAAAGGACTGGTTAGCAGTAATGAATACACTCCCAGAGGTAATGGTCATGGAAGAACTACCTCAAGCGCGAAAGGCGTTTGCCTATAACAGAGGGGAGTATGATTCTCCTATATATGAGGTCTTTCCTGCTACCCCTGAAACGGTCCTACCATTTCCTGAGGAGCTTCCGCCAAATAGATTAGGCTTAGCCCAATGGCTGTTTGACAGCAAAAATCCTTTGACAGCCAGGGTAACAGTCAACCGCTATTGGCAGATGTTATTTGGGACAGGGCTCGTAAAAACTCCCCATGATTTTGGGGTACAAGGAGATCTTCCCTCTCATCCTGAACTGCTGGACTGGTTAGCCATTCATTTCAGAGAAAGTAAATGGGATGTCAAAGCCCTCCTAAAAACCATGGTTATGTCCCATACCTACAGACAAGACTCTAAGGTGTCAGAAGCTTTGATAAATCTAGACCCCGAAAATCGGCTATTGGCGAGAGGACCTAGTTATCGTCTTCCTGCAGAGATGATCCGAGATAATGCCTTAGCTGCCAGCGGACTCTTGGTGCATAAACTTGGTGGGAAAAGTGTACGTCCCTACCAGCCTAAGGGCCTATGGATAGAAAAAAGTACCTTCTCAGCTAAACTACTTAGGTATGAAGAAACCCAGGGGGATGACCTGTATAGGAGGAGCTTATACACCTTTGTGAAAAGAACCTCTCCCCACCCTGCCATGACCGCCTTTGATGCGCCCAACAGGGATATATGTGTGCTTAAGCGAGAAAAGACTAATACCCCTCTCCAATCATTAGTGCTACTCAATGACCCCCAATTTGTAGAAGCTGCCAGGGTGCTAGCCCAACGTGTACAGGAGCTTAAAGAAAAGAATATTTCTGCCCACCTCACCTATGTCTGCCAGGCAGCCATAGGCAGAAAACCTACCCCCTCCGAATTTCAGCTGCTACATACCTATTTCACTGACCAATGGCAGTATTTCCAGAAGTTTCCCCAGAAAGCTAAAGCACTCCTTAACATAGGAGAATACCCTGGAAATTCTACCCTGGATGAAGCATATACCGCAGCCTTAACTATGGTGAGTAGTACCCTCTTAAATCACGATGAAGCCTACATGAAAAGGTAGATTCCTGAAAAAGGCGTTTATGAGCATTACTTTTTAGGAACTAAGCCCTCAACCTTCAGCAGCCTCAGTAAGGAAGACATAGGTATACTCCTTTCAAAAAAACTAAATCCTGTACAGTTGAAGTATAGTAAGAATACCCACTGCTACTTTCCTTTTAGTACCAATAACACTATCTTATCTCTAACACTGTATACATCTAGCTTTCTTATTTAGATTTTATACCCTTTTGAAGGAGGGTAAAAGGCTTGAGAAAATGTGGACTACTTACTGGTTTCCTTCATTCGCTTTGGGATGCTTACTGGTATTCCTCCAAGCATGTACACCGCCTATTCCAGAAGAAGTGGCAGTGGCTTATAAGGACCTACCCGAAAAAATAGATTTCAACTTTCACGTTAAGCCCCTGCTTTCTGACAGGTGCTATCATTGTCATGGGCCAGATGAAGCCGCTCGCCAAGCGGATTTAAGACTAGACCTGGAAGAAGAAGCCTTTGCCAAACTCGCCAGTGGAAGTGGCTACGCCCTGGTAGCTGGAAACATTTCCAAAAGTAAGCTCGTCCAGAGAATTCTTACAGATGACCCGGAAACCCTCATGCCCCCTCCTGAATCTCATCTCAGCCTAACGGAACAAGAAAAAGCCATTCTCATTAAATGGATAGAACAAGGGGCGGAGTGGAAAAACCACTGGGCATTTACTACCCCCGACCAGCCGGTTATACCTGAGGTCAGGCCTCCCTACCCTACTCCTGCTAATCCTATTGATAATTTCGCCTTTGCTAAGCTGGCGCAGGAAGGACTCACCCCCTCTGATCCAGCCAGTAAAGAAAGGCTCCTAAGAAGGGTGAGTATGGACCTAACAGGTTTACCCCCCACTATTCAGGAAATAGAAGCCTTTCTGGCTGATGATAACCCTGAGGCTTATGAAAAAGTAGTAGATGGCTTACTGGATTCTCCTGCCGCTGCAGAAAGATTGGCTATGGATTGGATGGACCTGGCCCGCTATGCTGATTCTCACGGGATGCATGCAGACGGTTGGCGTATGATGTGGCCCTGGCGGGACTGGGTTATTAGGGCTTTTCAGGAGAATATGCCCTATGACCAATTTGTGCTGGAACAACTGGCAGGTGATATGCTCCCTGATGCCAGCAGAGATCAGAAACTAGCGACAGCCTTCAACAGGAATCACCCCATGACAGCAGAAGGTGGGGTCATAGATGAGGAGTTCAGGCTAAGCTATGTATTTGATAGGTCTGAAACGGTGGCTACGGCCTTTTTGGGGTTGACCTTAAACTGTGCTCGCTGTCATGATCATAAATTCGACCCCCTTTCACAGAAAGAATACTATGAATTCACAGCCTTCTTCAATAATGTGAAGGAACTGGGTATGACAGGAGATGATGGGAATTATGGGCCCATGGTTTCTGTAGCAGATACAGAAACGGAAGAAAAAATTCAACAGATCAAGGCCCTCATACAGAAGGAAGAAAAAAAGCTCTTACGTACTCAGCAGGAAGTAGCCCAGACGGCCTCCTTTGTGAAAAAGCTGCCCAAGCATCTTAACGGAAGAGTAGGGTATTATCCACTTGAATCTGCCCGTAAAGTACGTCCTGGGGATAAAAGTAGAGGATGGGAAGGAAATATAGCCGGTCATTTCCTGGCAGATGGCAATCCGAAAGCCTTCAGCAGAAAAATGCATGAATCCACAGAAGGAAAGATTGGGAACGCATGGGAATTTGATGGAGACTATGATGCACTTTACCTAAAGGATGTAGGCCTGATAGAAGTGTATGAGCCTTTCTCAGCAGGATTATGGCTGAATACTACCAAAAAAGAAAAAGGGAAAAGTCAGAGCCTACTATGTACAGCGGGTGATAAAAATAATTTCTGGCGAGGATGGGATTTCTATCTAGACACCTTGAATAGACTGAATGCCAGGCTTATCCATTCTTTTCCCCATAATTACATTCACATAAGAAGTGAGGAAGAAATATCTACCAATACCTGGAAACATGCTGCCTTCACATACTCAGGAAGTGGAAAAGCGACAGGGCTGGAGCTGTATATTGATGGAAAAAAAGCTAAGACGGAGGTGATTTTTGACCAGCTGTATAAAACCATTTATCCCGTCAGCGTAGGCGTACACACAAAAGAGGATAGGCCCATAAGAGTAGGGCTAAGTTACCGGAATTACACAGGAGAAGCAGGTATTTTTAAAGGAAAGCTTGATGACATTCAGCTGTTTAACAGACAGCTGAGTGAGATAGAAGTAGCATTCATGACGGGAGAATGGAATCCTGAACAAGCTCCCCCAACTAAAGAGCAAATGAAGGCCTACCATCTGCTCAATCATCCCACAATCAACGCTGAAAGGAAATCCCTACAAAAGGTACAGGAAGAACAATTAGCCCTTCTGAATGGCATTCCGGAGGTCATGGTGATGGAAGAATTACCTAAGCCAAGGACTACCTATGCCTACAGCCGTGGAGCGTATGATTCTCCCATGTATGAAGTTCAGGCAGCCACACCCAGTTTCATTTTCTCCCTTCCGGAAGATCTACCTAAAAATAGGCTAGGCCTAGCCAAATGGCTATTTCATGAAGAGAACCCCTTGACGGCCAGGGTAACGGTTAATAGATACTGGCAGATGATTTTTGGAAGGGGACTAGTAAAAACACCTCAAGACTTTGGGGTACAGGGCGCATTACCTACTCACCCAGCCTTACTGGACTGGCTCTCTATTTCTTTCAGAGAGAGTGGATGGGATGTAAAAGCCCTGCTGAAGACCATGGTCATGTCTTACACCTACAGGCAAGACTCAGAAACGGATGCCCCCTTAAGAAACAGAGATCCAGAAAACCTTCTACTGGCCAGAGGGCCTAGTTATCGCCTGCCGGCAGAGATGATACGGGATAATGCTTTAGCTGCTAGTGGCCTCCTTGTTCAGGAAGTAGGAGGGGAAAGCGTGAGGCCCTACCAGCCAGAAGGGCTATGGATAGAAAAAGGTAATTTCTCACATAGGCTCTTGCGGTACCAGGAGACTAAAGGGGACAGCCTGTATAGAAGGAGTCTCTATACCTTTGTGAGACGTACCTCTCCTCATCCTGCCATGACCGCCTTTGATGCACCTAACAGAGATGTGTGTACCATCAAGCGAGAAAATACAAATACCCCTCTCCAGGCGCTAGTCCTATTAAACGATCCTCAGTTTGTAGAAGCTGCCAGGGTCATGGCTGAGCGTATGCAACTGGAAGGAGGTGAGAACTTGGAGGCACAAATAGACTATGCTTTTATGCGCACAACTGGCCGTAAGGTCAGGCCAGCAGAAATGAAACTGTTTAAAGAACTCTTCCAACAACAGTTGAAAGGCTTCCAGGAAAATCCCAGGCAGGCAGAGGCACTACTGGCGGTAGGAGAATATCCTACAGTTAACAAGCTAAATACAGCCCATACTGCTGCGCTGGCCATGCTGACTAGCACCATGTTTAACCATGATGAGGCATATATAAAAAGATAATTCCACCGCTATGCATTCTTGTAAGCAAGAACATACCAATTACACTCGTAGAGATTTTCTCAGCAAAACCTCTCTAGGCTTGGGCGCCCTCTCCTTAGCATCCTTCCTAAACCCACTAGGTGTTTTTGGAAAAAACCCAGGCCCAGGTGATGGAGGGATATTGGGAAGTCCTCACTTCACCCCAAGGGTGAAAAGAGTTATTTACCTCTTCCAAAGTGGGGCTCCCTCCCAACTAGATCTGTTTGATTACAAGCCCTTACTACAAGCGCGTAATGGAGAAGATTTACCAGAAAGCATCAGGAAAGGCCAGCGATTAACTGGGATGACCGCGGGCCAAGCCAAGTTTCCACTAGCAGGCTCCCAGTTCGCTTTCCAGCAATACGGCCAAAGTGGTGCCTGGATGAGTGAGCTCATGCCGTATACTGCCCAAATAGTGGATGAGCTCTGCTTCATCAAGTCCATGTACACGGAAGCTATCAACCATGATCCTGCTGCTACCTTCATCCAAACCGGCTCCCAGTTTCCAGGGAGGCCTTCCATGGGTTCATGGGTGAGCTATGGCTTAGGAACAGATAATGAGAACCTACCCTCCTTTGTGGTACTGGTTACCAAGGATAAGTATGGACAGCCACTATACTCCCGACTTTGGGGGAATGGCTTTCTCCCTTCCCAACACCAAGGGGTCCAATTCCGAGCAGGGAAAAATCCCGTACTCTATCTGTCAAATCCACCAGGAGTAGATGAAAAGAGCAGAAGAGAGCAGCTAGACTATCTGCAGAAGCTGGAAGCCCTCAACCATCAGGAACTGGGAGACCCAGAGATCATGGCTAGGATGGCTCAGTATGAAATGGCTTTCAGAATGCAGACTTCCGTACCGGAAATCATGGATACCTCCTCAGAGCCGGATTATATCTATGATATGTATGGGGAAGATAGTAGAAAAGCGGGCACTTTTGCTGCTAACTGTCTACTAGCCAGAAGACTAGCGGAAAGAGATGTAAAGTTCATCCAGCTCTACCACCAGGGATGGGATGCCCACGGGAATCTACCTGGCAGTATGAAAGTCCAGTGTAAGGAGACAGATCAGGCTACGGCGGCCCTTATTAAAGACTTGAAACAGAGAGGTATGCTAGAAGATACTCTGGTGATATGGGGCGGAGAATTTGGTAGAACTAACTATTCTCAAGGAAAGCTCACAGCTACCAATTACGGAAGGGATCACCACCCCAGATGCTTTACCATTTTCATGGCTGGTGCAGGGGTGAAAGCGGGATTTTCCCTGGGTGCCACAGATGAGTTTGGCTATAACATAGCCCATAGGCCCGTACATGTACATGATTTTCAGGCTACCCTCATGCACTTACTGGGAGTAGACCACGAGCGGCTTACTTTCAAATTCCAAGGTAGGAGATACCGCCTAACAGATGTTCACGGCGAAGTGGTAAAAGAAATTTTAGCATAGAGGGATCATGAAATTAATGGTACTGGTAAGTTTAGGAGAATTCATAGGCAGGTTCCACCCCTTAGTGGTTCACCTTCCCATAGGCTTTTTTGTGTTGGCTATTCTCCTGGA